>NZ_QSUR01000015.1:0-151674 GCF_003439055.1 Bacteroides sp. OM05-10AA | reverse complement strand
GTAGGAAGAAAACTACTTCGTTTTCCTCCTACTCGATTAAAGGAAAATGATATTTTATTAGTGCTTGATATTCAATCTTTTACATAAGGGGGATAAACGCGTTGAAAGCTTGGCTATATTAGGTTGTGTAGTCATTTATCTTACCATTTTTCTAGTTTAGAGGCCTTTTGTAACATCAGAAAAGAATTATGTTACGTGTATATGATAAATGTAACCTCCATATAGAAGCCAGTAACGTGATTGTTAGACCTCGTGAAATCAAATCGATACATTTGCAAACACTACTATGGAACAGGAAATTATAGAAAATAAAAAGTTATAATATGAGAACATTAAAAATGATTTTGTCAGGCTGGCAGTCAGTAAGCCTTGTTGTATTTATTACGCTGTTTTTTAATATGGAAGTAAGTGGCAAGGGCAAAGTAGCGAAAAATGCTCCTGTCTTTACGCAATTTATTTATCAGGGGGAGGATGCTGTTTATCAAAACAACCCTTTAAAACCGGGTGAGTTTTACAATCCTATTTTGCAGGGTTGCTATCCCGATCCGAGTATAACGCGGAAAGGTAATGATTATTATTTAGTGTGCTCATCTTTTGCTATGTTTCCCGGAGTGCCCATTTTCCATTCTAATGATCTGGTGAATTGGAAACAAATTGGTCATGTATTGGACAGAATCTCGCAATTAAAGGTCGAAGATTGTGGTATCAGTGCAGGTGTATATGCTCCTGCGATAAGATATAATCCGAATAATGATACATTTTATATGATAACCACTCAATTCTCCGGTGGCTTTGGAAATATGGTGGTAAAGACTAAGAATCCGGAAAATGGATGGAGTGATCCTATCAAACTTCAGTTTGACGGCATTGACCCTTCTATCTTCTTTGATGATAACGGTAAGGCTTATGTGGTGCATAATGATGCTCCTCCTCATGGGGAAGAACGTTACTCGGGACATCGTGTCATAAAGATATGGGAGTATGATGTGGAGAATGATAAAGTGATTCCGGGCTCGGACCAGATCATTGTCAACGGTGGGGTCAATATTGAAGAAAAACCGATCTGGATTGAAGCGCCTCATATTTATAAGAAAAATGGACGTTATTATTTAATGTGTGCGGAAGGAGGAACCGGTGGCTGGCATAGTGAAGTGATTTTTGTAAGCGATCATCCGAAAGGCCCTTACCAGCCTGCAAACAGCAATCCTATTCTGACTCAACGTTATTTCCCTGCCAACAGAGAGAATAAAGTAGACTGGGCCGGTCACGCGGACTTGGTGGAGGGACCGGACGGTAAATATTACGGTGTATTTTTGGGAATACGTCCTAATGAGAAAAACAGAGTAAATACAGGACGCGAAACTTTTATCCTGCCGGTGGACTGGAGTGGAACATTCCCTGTTTTTGAGAATGGACTGGTGCCTATGAAACCTACCTTGAAAATGCCTTCGGGAGTAGAGAATCAAACGGGCAAAAATGGCTATCTGCCTAATGGAAATTTTGTGTTTGACGATGATTTCTCAACGAAGGCGTTAGATTTTAGATGGATCGGACTTAGAGGTTCTCGTGAAGAATTCGTAGATATGACAGGCAAAGGTTTGCGTATCATTCCTTTCATGACCAATCTGAAGGAAGTGAAACCGACTTCTACCTTGTTTTACCGTCAGCATCATCATCATTTTACCGCCACGACAACAATGGAGTACAGACCTAAAACCGAGAAAGATTTTGCCGGTATCACTTGCTATCAGAGTGAGCAATATCATTATGTCTTTGGTGTGACTAAAAAAGGAAAAGACTGTTATCTGATATTGGAAAGAACGGAAAAGGGACAAACAACGGTTTTAGGTGAAGTGAAAGTAGAGGCGGAACAACCTTTGACACTGCAAGTGACAGGTAAGGGAGATGAGTATCGTTTTGACTATTCAACTGATGGTAAGACGTTTACCAATGTAGGGGGAACCGTTTCCGGTGATATCCTTTCTACTAATGTAGCGGGAGGATTTACGGGGGCGATGATTGGCTTGTATGCAACATCTGCCGGTAATTAATTAGAAAAATATCTAATCTTAAAATCATGAAAATACATCATTTATTGGGGGCTATGTGCCTATGTTTTGGCATAGGTACATTGTCGGCACAGAATTATCAGAAAACATCATCCGGCATCAGGACTACTGTGAATGCGGTTGATATCGAAGTACAGTTTTTTGCACCTGCTGTGGTGCGGGTGATAAAGTCACCGGAAGGCGTTGCTTATGCAAAACAGAGCCTTTCTGTCATTGCTAAACCGGAAGAGGTACATTTCAAGACCGCTATAAAGGATAATAGAATTGTATTAAACAGTAGTGATTTAAGTATTTGTGTGGACACCCGTACGGGAGTTGTTTCTTATCTGTCAAAGAGTGGAAAGACTTTATTGACAGAAAAGAACGGTGTGCAGTTTACTCCTTTCGATGATGCCGGAGCAAAAACTTATCAGGTTTATCAGCCTTTTGCATTAGATAAGGAAGAAGCCATTTATGGTTTGGGACAATTGCAAAATGGAAAGATGGTTCAGCGGAACATGACTAAAAATCTGGTACAGGGTAACGTGGAAGATGTGTCGCCATTCTTCCAGTCCACCAAAGGATATGGCGTGTTTTGGGATAATTATTCACCGACTCTCTTTACGGATAACGAGACTGAAACATCTTTCCGCTCTGAAGTGGGTGACTGTGTGGATTATTACTTTATGTACGGGAAGAATGCCGATGGTGTTATAGCACAGGTACGCAGCCTGACCGGGCAAGCACCGATGTTTCCTTTATGGACTTATGGTTACTGGCAAAGTAAGGAGAGATATAAGAGCCAGGAGGAAGTGGTCGATGTTGTTCGCAAGTATCGTGAGTTAGGGGTTCCTTTGGATGGTATTATTCAGGACTGGCAATATTGGGGACATAATTATTTGTGGAATGCAATGGATTTCCAGAATCCGACATTCAATAATCCGCAAAAGATGATTGAGGACGTTCATGGAATGAATGCGCACATGGCTATTTCTATCTGGTCGTCATTCGGTCCGATGACCAAGCCTTATAGAGAATTGGACAAAAAAGGAATGTTGTTTAACTTTACTACTTGGCCGCAATCGGGAGTTGATTCATGGCCTCCTGATATGGAATATCCTTCCGGTGTTAGAGTGTATGACGCTTACAATCCCGAAGCTCGTGATATTTATTGGAAATACCTGAATGACGGAATTTTCAAACTGGGAATGGATGCCTGGTGGATGGACTCTACCGAACCCGATCATCTGGATTGGAAGCCGGAGGATATGGATACAAAAACCTATTTGGGGTCGTTTAGAAAGGTTCGTAATGCTTATCCGTTAATGACGGTAGGAGGTGTCTACGATCATCAGCGTGCGGTGACTTCGGACAAACGTGTGTTTATTCTAACCCGTTCGGGATTTTTAGGACAGCAGCGGTATGGTGCAAATGTATGGAGCGGTGATGTAGCTTCCACCTGGGAGAGCTTCCGGAACCAGATACCTGCCGGATTAAACTTCTCTTTGTGCGGTATGCCGCATTGGAACAGTGATATCGGTGGTTTTTTTGCAGGACATTATAATAAAAGTTGGAATGATGATAGTGCTTCGAAAAATCCATTGTATCAGGAGCTTTATGTGCGTTGGTTGCAGTTTGGAACGTTTAATCCGATGATGCGTTCGCACGGAACCGATGTTTACAGGGAAATTTATAAATTCGGAAAAAAAGGTGAACCTGTATATGATGCCATTGAGAAAATGATAGGTCTGCGTTACTCTTTGTTGCCTTATATTTATTCTACTTCCTGGGATGTAAGCAACCGTCAATCAAGCTTTATGCGTGCTTTGATGATGGATTTTGTAGATGACCGGAAGGTATGGGATATCAATGACGAATATATGTTCGGGAAATCAATTCTGGTGGCTCCGATCGCCCACGCACAATATACACCGGAGGCTGTGGTGAAGGTGTCTGAAGAAGAGGGATGGAACAGGGACGGAACAAAAAAAACGAAAACAGACGTTGCTGTGAATTTTGCAGAAACGAAATCTACTAAAATCTACTTACCGGCAGGAACGCTATGGTATGATTTCTGGACCAATGAAAAATATGAAGGAGGTCAGGAGATCACGAAGGAGACTACACTGGCTATTATCCCGTTATACGTAAAAGCAGGCAGTATTATTCCTGTTGGTCCACAAGTTCAATATGCAACAGAAAAGCCCTGGAATCATCTGGAGCTGAAGGTATATACGGGCGCAAATGGAGACTTTATCCTGTATGAAGATGAGTTTGATAATTACAATTACGAAAAAGGTGCTTATACGGAAATTCCGATCTCCTGGAATAATGCATCCCGTAAATTGACGATAGGAGCAAGAAAAGGGGGATATGATGGCATGTTGAAGAGCCGTAAGTTCACGGTGAGCCTGCAAAATGGAGTTCAGAAAACGGTAGAGTATACAGGAAAGGCAATTTCTGTAAAATTCTAAATCAAAGAGGCCGGATTTTATGGGCAGAGACAGAGAAGGGCATAAAAATAAAAGTGACTGGTAATGAGAGTAAATTGTAATATCTGGTAATGGGAGTTAATCGTAATATGAGGTATACTGTTGCATTTATATTGGTTTTCTGTATGTTGGAGATAACCCATGCGGGTAGTCGTATCGAATTTAAGAAAATGCCATGTACCATGTTACAAGGCATTACAGAACGGGAATATACGATATATCTGCCGGATGACTATAACTTGTCCGACACCTGCACTTATCCGGTACTGTATTTATTGCATGGGGGAAATTGTTCAAATACCGATTGGGTTTATTCAGGGAACCTGCAAACTGTTGTTGATACTTTGGTTTCTGCCGGTTTGGCTGCAAAGATGATTATTGTGTGTCCGGAAGGAAATAAAAATAATATGATCTGGTTCAATGCCCCGCATTGGAAATACGAGGACTTTTTCTTTCATGAATTTATGCCCTATATCGAAACTCATTACAGAGTAAAGCCGGATAAGAAATATCGTTCAATAGCCGGATACTCGATGGGAGGGGGAGCATCTATTGTTTATGGACTATATCATCCTGAAAAGTTCCATGTTGTATATGGTATGAGCAGCTATCTGCGTAGTCAGTATTTGGAATTTTTGAAGGATGATCCCTCTGCTTCGTGGCGTCAGCAATTGATTGATGATAACAACCCGATTCGAACGATACAATCGGGAACGGCAAGCAAGGTCATGGAATGGAAAAAGATACATTGGTTTATCGATTGTGGCGATAAAGACTTTACGTATGAAGCGAATGTGGATTTGATTAAAGCCTTTCGCGAACAGAACATTCCGTATGAATTCCGGGTAAAGGGGGGAGGACATGACTGGGACTATTGGCGCATAGCGTTGCGTGATGCTATCGTATATGTTTCGCAAAAAATGGAATTATAACAGTACTATTTATGAAAAACCGATATAAAATGGAACGATCTCTGGTGGCATGGTTTATGATTGCCTTTATGATCTCAACGAATGCTTTCACGGCTTTGTCGCAAGTCAAGCAGACTACTTATCTGACAAATGGCATTTCTTGTGATTTGGAACAGGGAATGTTAAAGGTTGAGTTTGTCACCCCGGATATTGTGAGAGTTCAATATACGAAGGAAAACACATGGATGGGAAATGGAACGGATGTTTGTGTTCCGCGTATATCTGATAAACCTGTTCGTCTGACATATACCAAAGAAACGGATTGTTGCTGGTTGAAATCGGACAGCCTGATGGTCAGAGTCGGTTTGAATACTGCTTCTATCACCTATTTGGATAAAGAGGGGCGATTATTGTTACGGGAAAATCAGAAGATACCCAGAGTCGGAGAAAAGAAAGTGACAGAGCAGGCTATCTATGACGAGCATTCCAAACAGATAAAGAAAACAGCGGATGGTGATAAAGAAATCAAAAGCATTTTGCGTCGTGATACCATAGGGCACACCTGGAAATATAGGATTAACTTCGAATGGCAACCATTGGAGGCTTTATATGGATGGGGAGCTCATATGGAAGATTATATGAATCTGCGTGGGAAGGAACTTTATTTATGCCAGCATAATTTAAAAGCTATGGTTCCGGTGGTAAATTCGACAGCCGGCTACGGATTATTGTTTGACGCCGGGTGTGCGATGATGTTTAAAGACAATTCAGAAGGGAGTTTCGTGGAACTTGAAGCAGCCAAACAGATTGATTATTACTTCATGAAGGGCAGGACAATGGATGCCGTGGTGGCCAATTATCGTTTGTTGACGGGTAATTCTCCCATGATGCCTCTTTATCTTTTCGGTTATATCCAATCTAAAGAGCGTTATGTCAGTTCCGATGATTTGATTCATACTTTAAAAGAGTATCGTCAAAGGCAAATCCCAATTGATATGATTGTACAGGATTGGAATTATTGGCCGCAAGGTCAATGGGGGAGCATGAGTATGAATCCTGAATTTTATCCTGATAAAAGAAAACTGGCAGATGAAATTCATTCCCTGCATGCTAAGTTAATGATATCGATATGGCCGAATGCCATGAACTGTCCCCAACAGGAGGATTTCAAACGGAAAGGTTTATTATTAAACGGAACTTCTGTGTATGATGCTTTTAATCCATCAGCGAGAGAATTGTACTGGAGTTATGCAAATAAAGAGTTCTTTAGTAACGGCTTTGATGCATGGTGGTGTGATGCTTCAGAACCGTTGGATGCCGACTGGACTTTTATGAAGGATGGTTATGGGATTGATAATCATCGGCAGCGTTGGGAATTGAATACAAATTTATTAAGTAGTGTATTGGGAGCGGAACGTAGTCAACTGTATTCCTTATACCATGCGATGGGTATTTATGAGAACCAGCGTTTAGTGAATGAGAATAAGCGTGTTGTAAATCTCACTCGTTCCAGTTATGCAGGTCAGCAACGTTATTCTACGATAACGTGGAACGGTGATACCCGTGCAACCTGGCAATCTTTTGCCCAAATGATTCCCGCAGGACTGAATTTTATGGCTACCGGCTGTCCCTATTGGACTGTGGATATTGGAGCTTTCTTTACGAAGAATGGAGCTCAATGGTTTTGGAAAGGCGATTACGATAAAGGAGTGGCTGATATGGCGTATCGGGAATTATATACCCGAATGTTTCAATATGGTGCATTCTTGCCTGTATTCCGAAGTCATGGTTCCGATACTCCCCGTGAAGTGTGGCGTTTTGGTAAACCGGGCGAGCCTTTTTATGAGAGCCTGATTAAAATGATTCATTTGAGGTATCGTTTGCTTCCTTATATCTACTCTTTGGCAGGAAAGGTGCATCGTGATAATTATACAATGACTAGAGCACTGGCGTTCGATTTTTCAGCAGATACGCGGGTTGCCGATTTGAAAGATGAATTTATGTTGGGTCCGGCTTTGTTGGTTGCCCCTGTTACTACTCCCATGTATTATTCTGTTGATTCCCGTCCATTGGAGAATATAGAGAAGATACGCCGTGTATATTTACCGGCCGGAGCCGGTTGGACAGACTTCTGGACCGGTGAAAAGTATAAGGGCGGGCAATGGATTGTTTCAGAAGCGGCTATAGACAAAATTCCTCTTCTGGTTCGTCAAGGATCGATTATTCCAATGGGGCCGGTTATGCAATATACATCGGAAAAAGTGGATGCCGAATGGGAGATACGGATTTACCCCGGGGCGGACTCTTCATTTACGGTATATGAGGATGAGGGAGATAATTATAATTATGAAAAGGGGAAGTCATCGAGTTTTGAAATGAAATGGGATGATAAAAATCACACATTGACCCTTTCTGATCGTAAAGGCGAATATGCTGGTATGCCTGTATGCCGCAGATTGAAGTTGGTAAGGGTTGATAAGAATTCAGGAATAGGTGTAGAAGAAAATGTCGATGGAAAGACCATTGAATATAGAGGAAAACATCTGAAAATAAAAATATGAAATAGTAGAATCTAAAACCATTTAAAATAAAGAATATGAGAAACTTAAAATTCCTTGGTGTGTCGTTCCTATTGGCTATGACTGCCGCCACTTCAGGAGTGGCACAAAATCCTATTATCCAGACAAAGTATACTGCCGATCCGGCTCCGATGGTATACAATGATACAGTTTTTCTTTATACCACTCATGATGAGGATGATGCCGAAGGATTTAAAATGTTGGACTGGCTGCTCTATACGTCCACGGATATGGTGAATTGGACCGACCATGGCGCGGTTGCTTCTTTGAAGAGCTTTGATTGGGTGACACGCGATAACGGTGCCTGGGCGGAACAGGTGATTGAACGTAATGGTAAATTCTATATGTATTGTCCGATTCATGGTAACGGTATCGGTGTGTTGGTGGCAGATTCTCCTTATGGTCCTTTCAAAGACCCTTTGAACAAACCGTTGGTGTGGCAAAAGGAACATTGGGACGACATTGATCCGACCGTATTTATCGACGATGACGGACAAGCTTATATGTATTGGGGAAATCCGAATGTTTACTATGTGAAGCTGAATGAAGATATGATCTCTTATTCAGGAGAAATTGTAAAGTTGGCTAATAAGCCGGAGCATTATCAGGAGGGGCCGTGGGTATATAAACGTAACGGGCATTATTATATGGCTTTCGCTTCGACTTGTTGTCCGGAGGGGATTGGTTATGCGATGAGTGATAAAGCTACCGGACCATGGACTACAAAAGGATATATCATGAAACCTACAGAGAGAACGAGAGGTAATCATCCGGGAATTATTGATTATAAAGGAGATTCTTATGTATTTGGACTGAATTATGATTTACTTCATCTGGAGACTTTCGATCATAAGGAACGCCGTTCGACATCTGTTGCAAAAATGTATTATAATCCGGATGGAACAATTCAGGAAGTGCCTTATTGGCAGGATACAAAATTGGATCAAATAGAAAATTTCAATCCTTATCGTAGAGTGGAAGCTGAAACAATGGCTTGGGGATATGGCTTGAAAACCGGAAATTTTGAGAAAGGTGGTTTATATGTGACGGATATTGATAATGACGAATACTTGTCTGTACGGGGTGTTGATTTTGGAACAAAAGGGGCGAAGAAGTTTAGTGTCAGTGCCGCTTGTGTCGAAAAAGGAGGAAAAATTGAGATTCGTTTGGATAAGGTGGACGGTCCGATAGTTGGTGTTGTCAGCGTTTCGCCTACGGGAGGAATGGATATCTATAAATTGATGTCATGCCGGATCAAGGAGGCTAAGGGAGTGCACGACCTTTATTTTTGCTTTAAAGGAGAAAAAGGGAAAAATCTTTTTAATCTGGATTATTGGGAGTTTAAATAATATGGATATTATAGAGACTAGAGCTCTAGTCTTCTGATTAGAAATAGTTTATGAGAAAACTTTTTGTTGTATTGTTATCATCGTTGTTTTTAATAACGGGATATGCTAGGGAAATAGCTCCTGATAATACAGGTCTTTTAAGAGATTCATTACCCGCTACATTCCGGAATCCGGTTATAAACGCGGATGTTCCGGATATATCCGTTATTAGGGTAGGAGATGATTTCTATATGATTAGTACTACGATGCACCTGATGCCCGGTGCTCCTGTTATGAAATCCAAGGATTTGGTAAATTGGGAAATAGTAGGTTATGTTTTTGATCGATTGACGGATAATCCCGGTTATGATTTAAAAGAGGGCACTGTTTACGGATGGGGACAATGGGCATCGTCTATCCGTTATCATAATGGCAAATTTTATGTTTTCTTTTCTCCGAATAATAAGCCTTATAAGGGATATATTTACTCGGCAACGGATCCGGCAGGGGAATGGAAATTGGTATCTCGTACACCACATTTTCATGATGCATCTCTCTTCTTTGATGATGACGGACGGGTGTATATTTTTTATGCGACGGGAGCGCTTACAGAATTGAAAAGTGACCTCTCTGGCATCAAACCGGATGGGGTCAACATGAAGATTTTTGAACGTGATGAAGCGGAGAACGGGCTGTTAGAAGGGAGTCAGGTGATAAAGCACAATGGGAAATATTATTTGCTCATGATTTCATGGCCCAGGAATGGCATTCGTAGAGAAGTGTGTTATCGGGCGGATAAGATAACCGGCCCGTATGAAAAGAAAGTAATTCTGGAAGATGCTTTTGACACCTATGGTGGAGTAGGACAGGGAAATATTGTTGATACGCCCGATGGACGTTGGTATGGAATGATGTTTCAAGACCGGAACGGGATAGGGCGTGTACCTACTTTGATGCCGTGTCGTTGGGTGGATGGCTGGCCGATGTTGGGGGATGAAGAAGGGTGTGTGCCTTTAGCTATGGAGAAGCCGATCCAGGGCTATCCGGAAACTTCTTTAGTGGTAAGTGATGATTTCAGTGACCGGAAATTGAAACTTAATTGGCAATGGAACCATAACCCGTTGGATGAGTATTGGTCTTTAAGTGAACGTCCGGGTTATTTGAGACTGAAAACAAACAGGGTTGTTGATAATCTGTATGCAGCTCCCAATACTATCACACAGCGTATGGAGGGGCCTGCATGTAGCGCTACCGTTTCTATGGATATATCCAGAATGCAGGATGGGGATGTGGCCGGACTTTGTGCATTTAATGGCGACTCTGGTTTGCTTTCTGTTGTAATGAGCGGTGATAAGAAATATCTTACAATGGCCACTAATGTGGTGGAACTGAATGGTCCGGAAAAGACAATTCTAAAAGTGGATGCAATTGAAAAAGAACGGATAGAGCTGCCCCGGAATACAATTTATCTACGAATAGACTGTGATTTTAGTCAGCATCGTGACTTGGCTACTTTTTATTATAGTTTGGATAACCAGCATTGGGCAAAGATCGGCCAGGATTTTAAAATGAAATTTGATTATACCAAGTTTTTTATGGGAACGAGGTTTACCATATTCAATTATGCTACAAAAACGAGTGGTGGTTATGTTGATGTCGACTTCTTTCATTATCAAAAAGGTGAAAATTAATAGGTTGTAAATTAGAGGATTATATCCGCTGTGCTACAAGAGCAAAGATGGATGTAACAGTGGAAACAAAGGGTGTTATTTTGGAAAAGAACCCCGTAACATGAATATGGCTGAAGTTTGGTAATGTAGCATATCTTTGCAAAAAAACAGTAGTACATATTTTTGTTATAAAGATAATTAAAGTATTATGAAGAATACGCAGATGTTACAATCAATTTCGGTCGTCCTATGTTTCTTGTTTCTGTTGGGGGCGGTAACGACGTCATGTAGTTCAAAGAAAGAACAACAATTGCCGACTATCGGAAAGTCTGTGGCTCTTTTTGATTATTTTTCTTATAAAGGAAATGATGACTTTTATATTGCTAATCCTCTGTCGGGTGAAGACTATTTTTATAATCCTGTCTTACCGGGATGGTATTCCGATCCCAGTATTTGTACTAATGGAAGAGGTGACTACTTTCTGGTTACATCGACATTTACGTATTATCCCGGTGTTCCTATTTTCCATAGCAGGGACTTGGTGAACTGGAAACAGATCGGTCATGTATTGAATCGTGCTTCACAATTAGTGAATATGGAGGGACAGAATGTTAGTGGCGGCATTTTTGCTCCGGCCATTTCTTATAATCCGAATAATAAAACTTATTATATGGTGACTACGAATGTAGGGGCCGGAAATTTCTTTGTTAAAACGCAAGATCCGTTTGGTGAATGGTCGGAGCCGATAATGTTGCCGGAGGTCGGAGGTATTGATCCTTCTTTCTTTTTCGATGAGGATGGTAAAGCATATATCGTGAATAACGATGAGGCTCCGGACAATAAACCTGAATATAGCGGACACCGTACTATACGCATACAAGAGTTTGATGTGAAAACGGATAAGACCATCGGTCCCCGTAAGATTCTGGTGAACAAAGGAGCTCAACCGGCGGATAAGCCGATTTGGATAGAAGGCCCTCATTTATATAAGATGAACGGGAGGTATTTTCTGATGTCTGCCGAGGGTGGGACAGGAAACTGGCATTCGGAAGTGATATTTAGTGGCGATTCTCCAATGGGTAAATTTCTTCCCTGGAAAAACAATCCGATTTTGACGCAAAGACACCTGAATTCTGATCGCCCGAATTTAGTGACTTGTGCAGGTCATGCTGACCTTATTCAGGCAAAGGAAGGTGATTGGTGGGCTGTTTTCCTGGCTTGCCGTCCTATCAACAATCAGTTTGAGAATCTGGGACGTGAAACATTTTTGATGCCCGTGAAATGGAGCGAAGACGGGTTCCCATACATGACTCAAGAAGACGATTTGATACCTATGATTGTGAAACGTACTGGCGTGAAACGTGATACGACAGTTACTTATGGTAATTTTGAGTCAATTGATAACTTTGATTCTCACATACTTGATATGTCATGGATGACTTTAAGGACTTCTGCTTCCGATCTATATTCTTTGTCGGAAACACCCGGATACCTGACCTTGAAGTGTGCCGATGTTAACGCTACGGAAAAGAAAACTCCGGCATTTGTATGTCGCCGCTTGCAGCATCATAAATTTGAATGTACAACCCGTATGTTGTTCGATCCTTCTGATGACAAGGAAATGGCCGGAATGCTGTTGTTTAAAGATGAGACACACCAATATTTCTTCTGTTTAAGTAAAGCGAGTGAGAATAAATATATTTCGTTGAAACAAATCGGTGAAAAAGAACAGATGTTGGTTTCAGATGAAATAGACGCAAATACCAATGAAGTATATTTGAAATTAGTCTCTCAAGGAATTAGTTACGATTTCTATTATTCAATTGATGGTGAAAAGAACTGGAAATTGCTTTGTAAGGATGTGGATGCCAGTTATCTCTCTACTGCTATGGCAGGTGGATTTACCGGTACTACAATCGGTTTATATGCTACTTGCAAATAAATACCTTTTTATAATAATCTAATACTGTTAGCCATGAAACGTACGTATGATGATAGTTGATAACAAAATTTTGTCAGTCGCTAATAATAAGAGAAAATGTAATTATTAATATCTTATCTTAATTTAATAGTAATGAAGAATGCAAAAAAGAAAAATCAAAAGATTCCCTATTTGCTTCTATTGATGCTATGCTGTTGTATGACGGTTTTGGCACAAAAGGGAGTAACGGTGAAAGGTGTGGTCGTAGATGATAAGGACGTGCCTGTTATTGGAGCATCGATTGTTGTAAAAGGCAATAATTCGATAGGTACAATATCGGATATTGATGGAAATTTTATACTAGCTGTACCTAGTGAAAAAACAGTACTTGTTATTTCGTATATTGGAATGAAAACAAAAGAAATCCAATCTGCTAAAGGAACAGTGAAAGTAGTGCTTGAGGACGATTCAAAGCAGCTTGAAGAGGTCGTAGTCGTAGGATATGGACAACAGAAGAAAGCGAGTGTCATTGGTGCAATTACACAAACGAGTGGTAAGACACTCGAGCGTGCCGGTGGTGTGTCCAGTGTAGGAGCTGCATTAACAGGTAACTTGCCGGGGGTTATAACCACTGCTACACAAGGAACACCCGGAGCAGAAGACCCAAAAATCTATATTCGTGGTCAGAGTACTTGGAATAATAGTGACCCACTGGTGCTGGTAGATGGTATTGAACGCCCCATGAATAGTGTGGATATTAGCTCTATTGAAAATATTTCAGTGTTGAAAGATGCATCTGCTACGGCGGTTTTTGGTGTGAAAGGCGCGAACGGGGTAATTTTGATTACTACCAAACGTGGTCAGGAAGGAAAGGCGGATATTCGTATTGCAGCCAATGCTACAGTGAAAATACCTTCTAAATTGGCCAGTAAGTATGACTCTTATGATGCACTTGCTTTGCGTAATGAAGCAATCATCCGTGAGATTGGTTTATATCCGGAATCCTGGGATAGCTATACTCCTCAAGACATACTTAATAAGTATCGCAATCCGAAAGATGTGACGGAGGCGGAACGGTATCCGAATGTGGATTGGGCGGACGAAATGGTTAAGAAAGCTACTATGTCCTACAATGCTAATGTTAGTGCATCGGGGGGTAATAAGTTTGTGAAATATTTCGCTTCAGTCGATTACCTCCATGAAGGTGATATCCTGAAAAAGATTGAGAATAACAAATCGTATGATCCGGGATATGGTTTTAACCGTATCAATGTTCGTTCTAACTTGGATTTCAATCTGACTAAGTCAACTGTATTAACGGCAAACCTTTCCGGTTCGTATGGTGTCAAACAAGATGCTTGGGGACAGGATGATTGGGAATATCGTATTTGGCAAAGTATTTATAGTAATCCGCCCGATTGTTATTTGCCGCGTTATTCAGATGGCACTTGGGGATATTATCCCCCCGACCAGGTAGCCACAGTCAATTCGGCAGCTACATTGGGTAATAATGGTGTGCGGAAAATCAACACTGGTAGAATCAATACAGACTTTACATTAAAGCAAGACCTAGGTATGTTGCTAAAGGGGTTGAATGCCAGAGTTACTCTCTCGTTTGATAACGTTTTCAAGACGCAGGGTGGTGTTTATGATGACGGCAATTTACAATTCAAGTATATTGATCCCAATACCGGACAAGTCACGCTTTCACAACATTATGGCACAAACCAATTCGATTATGTAGTGAATCCTTGGAGCATACGTAAAGATGAAACTTTTGTCAATAAATGGGGAGGTAACGAAAACTCCAGAAAATTGTATTATCAGGCACAGATTGATTATGCGCGTAAATTCGGTGACCACGACGTAACCGTAATGGGACTATTCAGCCGCGATAAATATGCTACGGGCAGTGAATTTGAACACTATCGGGAAGATTGGGTCTTTCGTGGCACTTATAATTATGCTTCCAGATACTTTGTGGAATTTAATGGTGCATATAATGGTTCTGAAAAATTTGGTCCGCAACACCGTTTTGCTTTCTTTCCGTCGGCAGGTATCGGTTGGATGATTAGTGAAGAGAAATTTATGAAATCATTCAAGTTTTTGGATATGCTGAAAGTACGTGCCACTTACGGACAAGTGGGGGATGATAACATCTCCGAACGTTGGCTGTACGTGACACAATGGAAAAATGAGGGAACTTCCGGATTAGGTTCACATGATGGAAATACCAGTCCCTATACGTGGTGGAAAGAAGATAAGATCGGTAACCCGGATATTCATTGGGAAAAGGTTACTAAAAAGAATCTCGGTGTAGAGTTTTCTTTCTTCAACGGTTTGTTTGCCGGTAGTTTCGAAGCGTTCAACGATTATCGTACGGACATTCTTCTGGAAGGTTCAAAACGTGCTATCCCCCCTTATTTTGGAGGAACACCGGGAGTTGCCAATTTAGGTAAAGTTCGGGTGAAAGGTTACGAACTGGAACTCCGCTCTTCCAAAGTCTTTGAAAATGGAATGCGGGTATGGGGTAGTTTTAATATGACACATGCTAAAGATAAAGTCGTAGAAGCGGATGACCCGGTATTGAAAGACGAATATCAAAAGCAAGCAAACAAGCAGATCGGACAAACCTATGCTCACATCTCCAATGGCTATTACAATACGTGGGATGAACTTTATGGCAGTACGATATTGAATACATATGATTCGGAAAAACTTCCGGGTAACTTGAATTTTATAGATTATAACGGTGATGGTGTGATAGATACATATGATTCAGTGCCTTACGGTTATCCGGAGAGACCGCAAAATACATATAGCGCAACTGTTGGTTTCGAGTGGAAAGGGTTCAGTGCATTCGTGCAGTTTTATGGTGTCAACAACTGTAACCGTTCTGTCGATCTGAATAGTTTCTCTAATCACTTGAATCGTGCCTATAAGTTAGGAACTTACTGGAGTGCAGATGATACCGGAGCCGACGCTCCGATGCCTCGATGGAATTCTCACGCGGAATATAAAGGTACAATTAATCTGTATGACAGTTCTTATATCCGTCTGAAGAATGTAGAATTGGCTTATACCTTTACACAGTCATGGGTGAAGAAGTTTGGAATCAAGTCTTTACGCATTTATGTGAATGGTGATAATTTGTGGATGTGGAGCCATATGCCGGATGATCGTGAAGTAAATTTAGGTGCATCTTCCGCTTATCCGACAGTAAGACGTGTGAATATGGGATTTAACGTGAACCTATAAAAGAAAAAGTATGATGATAAAAAATATATATAAGTTGATAGCTTGCGGCGCATTATTGTTAATGATAGCTGCATTATCTTCCTGCAAGGATTATCTGGATCGTAGTCCGGAGGCAGAGGTTTCTTCTACAGATGCCTTTATCAGCTTTAATAATTTCCAGGGATTTGTTGAAGAGTTATATAGTAGTGTACCTGATTACACCATTTATACTTGGGCCTGCGATTGGATACTGGGTGATGAAATACTGAACAAGGTTGGAGGTATATGGGTCAATGACGAAATGGATAAAGGAAATTCCTGGGTTTGGGACAGTTGGATCTCATGGTTGTCTGCAGCTGATATAAAGACTGATGGTGATACAGGAAAAGGGCTATGGTCTAATGCATGGTATGCTATTCGTAAAGCGAATCTTGGTCTCGAGAATATGGAGAATCTTACAGATGCTACTCCCGAGCAGAGAGATATTATTAAAGGACAGTTGCTGTTTTTCCGTGCTTTCTATCATTTTGAGCTAATGACTTATTGGGGAGGTATGCCTTATATCGACAAAGCGTTTTCTTCTGCTGATAAATTGGACTATCCCCGCTTAAACTGTCACGAAACGGCTGACCGCATTGCACAAGACTTGCGCGAAGCAGCCGACTTGTTACCGGCCGACTGGGATAAAACAGCTACTGGAAAATTAACACTCGGCAAAAACCAGTTGCGTGTATCTAAAATTACGGCATTAGGCTATTTGGGTAAGAACTACTTGTATGCCGGAAGTCCGTTGCTTAACTACGAGTCGACCGGAAATAAAAATTTCGATACGGAGTATTGCCGGAAAGCAGCTGAAGTATTTGCAGAATTGCTGAAATATGTAGATAAGCAAGAAACACAGGTGAAACTCATCGATTGGGAAAACTATAGTTTCCTGTTTTATAGTCATGGTAAGAATGGCGCAATTCCCGGTTATCCGGAGGCGATATTTCAATGTCCGGTATACAATGCCTGGTTGAAGGGATGTCCTTGGGGACCTAGTTCGAACTATGGGGATAGTAAGGCTAATCCTGGTGCTTATAGTTCTCCCAATGCTCGTTTTGTAGAGAATTATGGAACAAAGAATGGACTGCCGATTGATGATCCGGACAATCCTCAATATGATAAGACCGATCCTTGGACTAATCGTGATCCTCGTTTCTATCATAATATCATCTATGATGGAGTGCAAGTGGTGAAAGGGTCTATGCCGGATGCGGATGAGAAGTATCGCTATGCGGATTTGACAACGAAAGGACATAGTCGTGTCAACGATAAATCAGGCCGTACAGGTTATGGATTGCGTAAACTAGTTCCTATGGACAATAATAACTATGACCAGTGGAATGACAATTATATGCATTTGTCATATATGCGTTTAGCTGATGTCTATCTGATGTATGCGGAAGCTGTTCTTCAAGGATATGGATCGGCAACTAGTACCGGACCTGATTATATAACAGCAGAAGCGGCTGTTAATATTATTCGTAAACGTTGCGGGGCTGGCACTGTTGGAGCAAAATATGTGAACGACAAAGAGAAGTTTATGGGTGAAATCATTCGTGAACGCGCTATGGAATTGGGATTTGAAGAAGAATTCCGTTATAATGATTTACGTCGTTGGATGATTGCCGACCAACTGAAATATCGGGAGAAGACTGCCATCTATTTTGATAGAGGAGCCGATGGAAAACCGATCAACATGAGAGAGGAAGTGCTTGTGACTCGTCCTTTTGAGAGTAAGCACTGGTGGTTACCTTTAAGAATCAAAGATGTCTCTAATTATCCAACATTCGGTCAAAATCCGGGATGGTAATCTGTGGGTCTATTTTTTCACTTAAAATGAAAACACAATGAAATATATAAAAATAGGATTGGTTCTGTGTGGAATGTTTTTGATTCCGTCAGTGAAGGCGGTAGGAACAGCTATAGAACCGGAAAGTAAAGATTCATTGGTACACATAGCCTATACGGCAGTGTCCAATAAAGACTTGGCGGGAGGAATTTCCGTACTGAAGCCAAGTGAATACCTGGACAAATCGTACAGTACATACGCACTGGAGGGAGCGGAAGCTTTCGTTGGAGGCAGTAACCTTTGGGGAATGGGCAATGCATTGGTTTTGGTAGATGGTGTTCCTCGTTCTATTGACAATATCACTACTAACGAGATCGATCAGATTACATTCCTGAAGGGTGCGAATGCGGTTGTTCTGTATGGTAGCAGGGCTGCTAACGGAGTGATTCTGATTACCACCAAACGTGGGAAAGTAGGTGATCGTCAAATTAACGTGCGTGCTCATGCTGGTATCAACACTCCGAAAGCATATCCCCAATATATCGGTTCGGCCGAATATATGACGTATTATAATCAGGCATGTATCAATGATGGCATTGACCCGCTTTATGATAAAGCCACTATCTATAACTATGGTGCGCAGGTCAATCCTTATCGTTATCCGGATGTAGACTATTATTCGTCTGATTATCTGCGTAAATTTTATAACTCTTATTCTGCCGAAGCTGACTTTACAGGCGGTACGGAGCGTGCCCGTTTCTATGCACAGGCAGGCATTCAGAATAATAATTCTTTGTTGAATTTTGGTGAAGGTAAAAAAGAAGGGACTACGCGTTTGAATATTCGTGGTAATGTCGATTTGAAATTGAACGATTATATCAAGACTTATGTAAATGTTTCTACGGTCTTTTATAATAACCATTCGGCATTGGGTGACTTTTGGAATAAAGCTCGCACAATACAGCCGCACCGTTATTCGCCAATGATTCCTATTGATATGATTGATCCGGATAATCCGAATTTACAGCTACAAATACGGAACAGTCGTCATATTATCGATGGCAAATACTTGCTCGGTGGTTCGCAGCAATATCTCACCAATCCAATAGCCGATGCTTATGCCGGGGGATACATTGCCTATACAAGTCGGCAATTTCAATTTACTGGCGGTCTTGATATTGATCTGAATCAGGTGCTGAAAGGCTTATCTTTTCATGGTGCCATGAGTATCGACTACTCTAACACGTACAATGAGTCGGTGAATAATACTTACGCTGTGTATGTAGCTGATTGGGGCAAAAGTGAGCAAGGTACAGATATAATCAATGGTTTGACTAAGCACAACAAAGATATGAATACGGGAACCCAGAATCTTAGCGATTCTTGGAATCATCAGACTGTCGATTTTAATGTGCACTTTGATTATACTAATACTTTTCAGGAGAAGCACAATGTGTCAGCCATTTTGCTAGCAGCCGCAACCCGTATGCGTCAAACAGGTGACTTCCAATACGAAACGAATGCCAATATGGGTTTGCAGTTGGACTACAATTTTAGTCAGACCTATTATGCATCATTTGGTGGTGCGCTTGTCAATTCTACTCGTCTGGCAAGTGCTCATCGGTTGGCATTCTCTCCGACAGTTGGGTTAGGATGGGTTTTATCAGAGGAGGCTTTTATGCAAAACGCCCGTTCGATCGACCGATTGAAATTGACGGCTTCTGCCGGTATTCTACATACCGATTTGTTATTCCCCACCGATAGCGAGACCGGCCGCCCGTTGTACTTTCTGTATGATGCAGTTTATATGGAGGCTCCTGGTTATGGATGGCACGATGGCAAATACAGCAATAATTATACTTCTGTGACACGGGGGGAAAATTTGAAGTTAGGGTATGCCAAGCGTAAAGAGATTAATGTTGGTATCGAAGGTTCCTTCTTTAACAACTTGCTTAATATGAAGGCTAATCTATTTTTCACTAAGTTGGAAGATATTCCAGTCATTGCGGCAACTCAATATCCTAGTTATTTTCAATCGGGTTATCCGAAAACTTCATTCATTCCTTATACTAATTTCAATGCCAATCAATATCGTGGCTTTGATTTTCAGATAGACTTGAACAAGAAGGTGGGGCAGGTTAATTTGCAAGCAGGCGTATCAGGCACTTATGTTACCTCGAAAGCATTGAAACGTGACGAGTTGTACGCTGATTCTTATCGTAACCGGGTGGGGCAGCCCACTGATGCTATCTTCGGATTGCAGAGTGAAGGGTTGTTTATGAATCAGGCGGAAATTGACGAGCGCAATATCGAGCAGAAGTTTGGAGAGGTGAAACCTGGTGATATCAAGTATAAAGACCAGAATAATGATGGAGTGATTGATGAACGAGACGAAGTAATGATTGGCCGATGGGGAGCACCTTTCTCTTATGGTGTTCATTTAACAGCTCAATGGAAAGATTTCACTTTGTTTTTATTGGGAACAGGTAGTGTCGGCGGTACAGGTGTTAAAACGGATGACTATTATTGGGTGAATGGAGATAAGAAGTATTCTGTTGTAGTGCGTGACAGTTGGACGGAAAAGAATCCTGGTGCATCATATCCACGTTTGACCACTACTAATGGTAGTAACAATTTTCGTTATTCGGATTTCTGGACTTATAGTACCAATCGATTTGACTTAGCTAAAGTACAGTTGACTTACTCGTTGCCGCATAAAATCATCCAAAGTTCTTTTATCAAAGATCTTAAGGTGTATGTGAGTGGTTCCAATCTGTTGACTATTGCCAAAAACAGGGAAATATTGGAATTGAATCTGGGTTCTCCTCAATGCCGTTTTTATAACCTTGGAGTAAAAGTTGAATTTTAATTCCATTAAAGTTGAATTGACATGAAAAAGAAATTAATAATAATATTAACGTCATGCTGTTTGTGTTTCACTTTTGTCGGTTGTAGCAATTTGTTTGCACCGGAAGATGAAAACAATCGTGGCAAGGAAGATATGGTGAATGATCCCGCGTTCGCCGAAGGGTTACTGCTGAATGCATATGTCCGATTGCCGAATAACTATTCTTTTGATGATGTAGCTACAGATGATGCTGTAACCAATGATGTAAATAATAACTATTTGAAGATGGCTACCGGACAATGGTCGGCCATGATGAATCCGATGAACCAGTGGGAACGTTCCTATACTTCCATTCAGTATTTGAATATGATGTTGGAAGATGCAGACAATATTGAATGGGCCACTACTGGTGAAGGGACCAAAGAACTGTTTAATGATCGCATTAAAGGAGAGTGTTATGGTCTCCGTGCTTTGAATATGTATTATTTGTTGCAAGCTCATGCGGGAAGAACTGCGGATGGCCGGTTGATGGGTGTACCTATCTTGGTTGAATCGCAAAATGGTGAGAGTAATTTCAATTTACCAAGAGATACTTTTGAAGATTGTGTAGAGCAGATTTATAGCGACTTGAGTAAAGCTGAAAGTTATCTGCCTCTTGATTACGAAGACATCGCTGATGCCAGTCAGTTACCGTCTAAATATGCTCACGTTTCCTATACGGAATATAATCGTGTATTTGGCTCTTACAACCGTCAACGTATGTCGGGACGCATAGCTAAAGCTATTCGCTCAAAGGTTGCGCTACTTGCTGCCAGTCCGGCTTTCGGTGGTACGGAACAACAGTGGAAAGATGCGGCTGATTATGCAGGAGAGGTACTCGACCTGAATGGCGGTTTGTCCGGCATGGCAAGTAATGGTTTTTATTGGTATGCCCGGGAAAATTCAGCAGAAATTGGTGGTTTGGGTGATGGTAACAATCCTAAAGAAATCCTTTGGAGAACTAATGTAGAAGAATCTAATAATCTGGAGACTGAAAACTTTCCTCCCAGCCTATATGGAAATGGACGTATCAATCCGACCCAGAATTTAGTAGATGCATTTCCTATGCAGAATGGCTATCCTATTACAGACAAGGTAAATGGAAAGTATAATGAAAGTCGTCCGTACACGAGTCGTGATCCTCGTCTGGCTAAATATATTGTCACAAACGGAAGCACCATGGGACCAAGTGATTCACAGATTTACACAGAAGTGGGTAAAACAGATGATGGTATTAATGCAATCTCTACTTCTACACGTACGGGGTACTATATGAGAAAACTGTTGCGTGAAGATGTGAATCTAAATCCGGTAAGCAGCCAAAAGCAAGTTCATTATTATCCGCGCATTCGTTATACGGAAATATTCCTGAATTATGCTGAAGCCTCCAACAGGGCTTGGGGACCGGATGGTAATGGAGAACATGGATATTCTGCCCGCGATGTCATTGCTGCAATCCGTCAACGTGCCGGCATTGCTCAACCGGATACTTATCTGGAATCAATAAATACTATGGATGAGATGGAAGAACTGATTCGTAACGAACGTCGTTTGGAACTTTGTTTCGAAGGTTTTCGCTTTTGGGATTTGCGCCGTTGGGAGACCAACTTAACGGAAGCAGCACAAGGAGTACGTATCATGGGAACACTATATGCTGATATTACTGTGGAAAATAGAGTGTATCAGAATTATATGAACTATGGACCTCTTCCCTATGAGGAGATATTGAAATGGGATCAACTTCTGCAAAATAAAGGATGGTAAAACGTCAAAGTAATCAATAAAATCAGAAAATATGAAAAAGTTAACTATCTTAAGCATAATGCTACTCGCCGGTGTGCTGACGGCTTGTCACAACCAGGATTGGGAGTTTCCTGACTATAAATATACTACCGTATACTTTGCTTATCAGACTCCTGTACGTACCATTGTACTTGGAGAAGATATCTATGATACAAGCTTGGACAATGCACATAAGTGTAAAATTATGGCTACTACTGGAGGTGTTTATCAGAATAACCATAATATTGTTTTGGATCTTTCCTTGGATGAGAACCTATGCAAAGGCTTCACATTTGGAGAGGGTGGTGAAACGGTGGAAGCCATGCCTCATCATTACTATAATTATGATGACTTTGTGAATACTAAACTAACCATTCCCTCTGGCCAGATAGCGGGGGGGATTGAGGTACAGCTCACGGATGAGTTTTTCAAAGATGAGAAAGCAATACAGAATAAGTATGTTATTCCGATGGTAATTAATTCGGTTTCCAATGCTGACTCGATATTGCGCGGAAAGCCGGCAGTAGCAAATCCCAATCGGTTGATTGCCGCAGACTGGGGAACACAGCCTAAGGATTATATCCTTTATTGTATTAAGTATATCAACCCTTGGGATGCTACTTATCTGCGTCGTGGTAAGGAAGTGGTGACTGAAGATGGAGCACAGCGTGAAATTGTCCGTCATGCCAGTTATGTAGAAAAAGATGAAAAATGTGCATTAAATACATACAATCTGAAAACAGTGACGGCTTCATTCAAAACCTATGATAAGAACAAATTGGAAGTTCCATTTACAATGTCACTGACATTCGACGATAATAATAACTGTATTGTGAAACAGAAAGAAGGGGCGGATTATGTAATCACTGGTAATGGTAAGTTTGTAAAAGACGGCGATAAGAAAAGCTGGGGACAGGAAGATCGTGATGCCGTTTACCTCGATTATACACTTACACTTGGTAACAGCAATACGTATGCTATTAAAGATACGTTGGTGGTACTTACCCGGGGTGTCGTGGCAGAAACATTTAAGCCAGTAGCAATCCCTTGAATTAATAAATAGATAAAGAGAAACACGTTATGAAATATTTGAAACATATCTATCTTTTTACCCTTATCATCTTGTTGTCTGCTAGTTGTGTAGACACTGAAGATTATAGACGATTTCAGGTAGACGAACTTGAAATTTCCAAGTCCGACCCGAATTTCCACATCTATTTGTGCTTCGGTCAGTCGAACATGGAAGGTAATGCTGCCATTGAGAATGTGGATAAAGAAGGAGTTAGCTCCCGTTTCCGAATGATGGCTGTGTCGCCTGACGATGAAGAACATCTGGGAAGAATAGCTGGTGAATGGTATACAGCCGTTCCGCCGCTTTGTCGTTGGGATACTGGCCTGACACCTATTGATTATTTTGGCCGTACTATGGTGGCTGAAACATCGGACAACGTGAAAGTTGGTGTTATCATGGTAGCTATGGGTGGTGCAGGTATTGATGCTTTCGATAAGGAAAATTATAAAAAATATTACGGTGAAGCCGATGACTGGCAAAAAGGGTTGATGAATATTTATGGAGGTAATCCTTACGCCAAACTGGTAGAGATGGCAAAAATAGCCAAACAATCCGGGGTTATCAAGGGTATTTTGCTGCATCAGGGCGAAACCAACAATATGCAAGAGGATTGGCCGATGAAGGTGAACAAGATTTATACCGACCTGTTGAAAGACCTCACACTAAATAGTGATACTGTTCCTCTGCTGATTGGGGAAATGTTGACCGAAGAGCAGGGAGGGATTTGCCATGGTATGAACAGCATCATTGCCAAGATGCCCTCATTGGTGAAAAATGCCCATGTGATTTCGGCTGAAGGATGCCCCGGCAAAGAAGACGGGCTTCATTTCACGGCCGAAGGCTATCGGGAATTAGGTAAGAGGTATGCCCAAAAGATGCTTCAATTACTTGTATTGGATAAGGCGGAAGGAATGCCCAAATTGCATATCGAAGGCCGGTATTTGAAAGATAGTGAAGGTAATATAGTCAATTTGCATGGTTTTGCGCAGACATATAGTCCTTACTTCAATGAAAGTATGTGGAGCAATTATGATGTAGATGCTTGCTTGCGATACAATCAGGGGCTGATTCGTAGAATGCTTGCTGCTGGTTGGGAGATGGATTTTATTCGTTTACATATGGATCCTTATTGGAGCAATACGCCGGGCTGTCAAGCGACAGGTGAAAATGATATCCATTGTTTTGAAGAAGCCCGCTTTAAGAAATATCTGGATCAGGTTTTTGTTCCGATGGCAGAATATGCGATTTCAAAAGGTATGTATGTAGTCATGCGTCCTCCTGGAGTATGTCCGGAAGAAATTGCTGTGGATGATGATTACAATGAATATCTTGTAACTGTATGGGATATTGTTTCCAAGCATCCCAAAATCAAAAACAATTCGCATATTATGTTCGAGTTGGCCAATGAGCCGGTACGTATCGTTGGTTCCGATGGTATTGCCGGAGGAGATGGAGATCCTTGTTTTACCAGCCTCAAGAAATATTTCCAGAAGGTAGTCGATGCTATCCGTGCAAATGCCGATAACATTATTTGGGTTCCCGGATTGGGTTATCAGTCTAATTATAGTGGTTATGCTAATCATCGTATAGAGGGAGATAACATTGGTTATGCGGTGCATTTATATCCGGGGTGGATGAACAGTGACGGAGAAAATGGTGACGGTGGCTCCAGTACGGGTGGTTACCAACCTTTCCAGAACGGATGGGATAGGCAAGTAGGCCCGGTGGCGGATTTTGCACCCATCATTATTACGGAGATGGACTGGGCTCCTGCTAGATATGATGCTTCGTGGGGAAAAGCCATTACTGGAACGTTAGGAGGACCGGGTTTCGGTGCCAATTTTAAATATATTGTTGATAACGCAGGCAATGTAAGTTGGTTGCTTTTCACTAGCCCGCATTTATTGGCCGACTTCAAAGATGTACCTGGTACACCGGGAGCTTATACGTTCTTGGATGATCCGCAAGCTTGTCCATGGCCTATTTATCATTGGTATCAAGATTATAGAAAAGGGACTTCCGATACTGGTGCTTTGAAAGATATTACAGTTGAAGGAGCCGAAGCGGGTATTACTTTGACTACCGGAAGTAGTTCGTACCTGATGGTTTATGCCAACTACGAAGATGGAAGTACTTCTATTGTTTCTTCCAAAGCTTCATTCTCCTGTTCAGATCCTTCTATCATCAGCATAGATGGAACGGGTAAGATGACTGCTCTCAAAGATGGAAATGTAACCATTACGGTGACTTATGGAGAGGCATCCGGCATAAAAACAGCTACGGTGGCAGTTCACGCTACCACTTTCCCACTGTCAGCAGATGCATTCAATCCGAGTATATGGGAAACTGGAACATACGATGAAACGACACATACATTAATCACGGGTTCATATGGATTCGGTGGTTGGGAATATACTAACGGCGTAGATCTGTCTGGTTACAAATATTTGGTTGTCAAATTAGGAAATGACAATGTTGCCGATGTGAAATTCCGTTTATTTGATAAGGGATACTGGGAAGGAGCTGCTTCTTATGCTTTTGGTAATTCACGCAAAGTGGTGGTGGAACTTAAGAAGATGAAGAAAGAAGATTCTGGAGCTATATTGAGTCCGAAATCTATAAAGATCATTGGGTTCTGGTCCAATGGAGGAAAGCCTATTATTATTAATGATATCTATTTGAGTAATGATGACGCTGAAAATCCTGTTAAAGATTATTTCTCATTTGATAACCTCAATCCGAATATATGGGACCCGAATCAACCGACTGGTTCTTTTGAACCCAAGACTGGTACATTGATTACTGGTTCATATGGCTTTGGTGGATGGGAATACGATAGTGCCATTGATTTCTCTGGTTATCACTATTTGGTGGCCGAGCTGGGTGAAGGAACGGAAGCTACGGATGTTGCTTTCCGGGTTTTCGATAAAGGATATTGGGATGGAGAGGCAGCTAGTGTCACATTTAACAATTCCCGTACTGCTGTCATCGATCTGAAGAGTTTGTCGAAGAATGGATCAAAAGTAGATCCATCTCTCAAAATTGTCGGGTTCTGGTCGAGCGGTGGTAAGAAAATAGTTATAAAGAGAGTCTATCTGACGGATATTGTGGAACAACCAGGTGATTTCTCTTTTGATGACTTCAACCCTAGTATCTGGGAAACAGGCTCATTTGATAGAAAAACGCATACTTTTATTGCCGGTCAGTATGGTTTTGGAGGTTGGCAGTATTCTGCCGGCAAGGATTTGTCTACTCACAAATATCTGGTAGCCGAATTGGTCAGCATGGAGGATACCGATGATGTTGCTTTCCGGATTTTTGATGAAGGTTATTGGAATGGGGCAGCTGGGGATGTCAAAGTAGATAAAACGACTTTGCGTGCTGTTATTGATCTTACTAATTTGTCAAAGGAGAAGGACGGTGTACTAACAAAAGTTTCTCCAAATTCTATTAAGATTATTGGTTTTTGGTCTATGGGAGGCAAAGAAGTAGTTATTAATAGAGTTTATTTAACAGATACAAAGGCGAAATAGCTTTTGGAAAAATAAATAAACCGTTTGAATGAAGAGGTTATCCGTAGTGGGTAGCCTCTTTATTCAATATGTAACGTGGAGATATGTATTAGAAACATAATAATATGGTGCATTGGAAAAAGATGCGTTCTTTTGCATATATGTTTGATTGACTGTTAATTCAGACCTGCGGGAAGTCGTAGGTTTTTCAAAGCTAATAAAATGAATATGAAAAAGATAATTTTAGTAAGTTGCTTATTATGTATAAGCATATTCACATTTGCACAAGACAAGAATTTCCATATTTACCTCTGTTTGGGGCAATCAAATATGGAAGGAAATGCAAAAGTTGAGGCACAGGATACGTGTAATGTCAATGAACGTTTTCTGGTGATGGCAGCTGTTGACTGTCCGTCTTTAGGGCGTATCGAAGGAGAATGGTATAAGGCGGTTCCTCCGTTGGTACGTTGCTATACAGGATTGACGCCAGCAGATTATTTCGGGCGTACATTGATAGAAAGATTACCTGATAATATAAAAGTGGGTATCATTAATGTAGCTGTGGGTGGTTGTAGGATTGAATTATTCAATGAAGAGCATTGTGAAGAATATATTGCTTCTCAACCGGAATGGATGAAAAATAGTACAAAAGCCTATGATAATAACCCTTACCGCAGACTAAAGGAGTTAGCAAGAAAAGCGCAGAAAGTGGGCGTAATTAAAGGTATCCTATTACATCAGGGTGAATCTAACACCGGTGATAAAGATTGGCCTCAAAAGGTGAAGAGGGTATATGAAAACCTGTTGAGAGATCTGAATCTTCAGGCAAAAGATGTGCCTTTGCTGGTGGGAGAAGTGGTACATGCCGATCAGAATGGTAAGTGTGCAAGTATGAATGAAATAATCAATACCCTGCCACAGGTGATTCCTACTTCATATGTGATTCCTTCTTCAGGTTGTCCTGCGGCAGAAGATGATTTGCATTTTACGGCAGTAGGATATAGGGAGTTGGGAGTGCGGTATGCGGAGAAACAGCTTCTTTTATTGGAGAAAGAGCACGATTTGGGTATAGCCACTGTGTCGGCATCCACCAACATCCCTGGATATGATTATCCTCGGGTGGATAAAGAAGGACGTGTTCATTTTCGCTTCTATGCTCCACAGGCAAGTAAGATGCAAGTGGATTGTTGCGGAAAGAAGTATGATATGTGGAAAGATACCGGAGGACTTTGGATGGCAACAACTGATCCGTTACCCGTAGGATTCCATTATTATTTTCTAATAGTGGACGGAGTATCGGTAACAGATCCTTCCAGTTATACCTTCTTTGGTTGTTGCCGTATGGCAAGTGGTATTGAAATTCCTGAAGGCGAAGAGGGGGATTATTATCGTCCTCAACAAGTTCCTCACGGGCAAGTTCGCTCTTGTACATATTACTCGGAGACACAAAAAGAGTTTCGTCGATGTATGGTATATACACCGGCGGAGTATGAAACTCATTCGAAAAAACGTTTCCCGGTATTATATTTACAGCACGGCATGGGAGAAGATGAGACCGGTTGGAGCACACAAGGACGTATGAATCATATTATGGATAATTTGATCGCATCCGGCAAATGTGTTCCAATGTTGGTAGTGATGGATAGTGGGGATGTCGAAGCTCCGTTTCGGCCACGTCCGGGGAAAAGCATAGACGAAGAAAGGGCATTGTATGGTGCTACTTTTTATGATGTCATCCTGAAAGACTTGATTCCGATGATTGATCGTACTTTCCGTACTAAGACGGATCGTGGAAGTCGTGCGATGGCAGGTCTGTCGTGGGGCGGACACCAGACTTTCAATACTACACTGCCTCATCTCGACAAGTTCTCTTATATAGGAAGTTTTAGCGGAGCTATTTTCGGACTGGATATGAAAACTTGCTTTAACGGAGTGTTTGCTGATGCGAACAAATTCAATAAGGAGGTGAATTATCTTTTTCTTGGCTGTGGTACGGAAGAACAAATGGGGACAAAGAAAATGGTAGATTCACTCCGTGAACTGGGTATCAGGGTCGATTATTATGAATCGCAAGGAACCGGACATGAATGGTTGACATGGAGGCGGTGTCTGAAAGAATTCATACCGCATTTATTTAAATATTAATAGTATGAAAATGAAATTTAGATTTGTAGCGGCAACATTGCTGCTTGGGGGTATTTGGTCGGATAGTCTATTTGCTCAAAATCCGATAGTGCAAACTTGTTATACTACAGATCCTGCTCCTATGGTACATGATGGTACTTTGTATGTCTATACAGGGCATGATGAAGATAAGGCCGACTTTTTCTGGATGCAGGAGTGGCGTGTATATTCTACCAAAGATATGGTGAATTGGACCGATTACGGTTCTCCCCTTGCCATTGAATCCTTTGATTGGGCCGATGATCGTGCCTGGGCGGCACAGTGCATCGAGCGTAATGGAAAATTTTACTGGTATGTCTGCCTGCACTCTAAACTGACCAATGCTATGGCAATCGGTGTGGCAGTTGGAGATACTCCTCTCGGTCCTTTTAAGGACGCTATCGGTAAACCGCTTCATGATGGAAGTTGGGATTATATTGATCCTACTGTATTTGTGGATGATGATGGGCGTGCTTATTTATACTGGGGGAATCCGAATATCTATTATGCAGAACTGAATGAGGATATGATTTCACTTAAAGGTGAAGTTACTAAACTGGAACAAACAGTAGAGAGTTTCGGCGCACCTAATCCGGAAAAGCGTATCAAAGATGTAAAATACAAGGATACTTATACTGAAGGTCCGTGGCTTCATAAACGGGAAGGAAAGTATTATCTTCTTTATGCGGCCGGAGGAGTCCCCGAGCATATTGCTTATTCTATGAGTGACGGGCCTCTTGGTCCATGGAAATATATAGGTGAGATTATGCCCTTACAAGATACAGGCTCATTTACTAACCATTGTGGAGTGATAGACTACAAGGATAATTCTTACTTTTTTTATCACACGGGTAAGTTACCGGGTGGCGGAGGTTTCGGACGTAGTGTGGCGGTAGAACAATTCAAATATAATGCGGACGGCACATTTCCCATTATTAATGCTACCCGGGAAGGGGTATCACCGGTAGGCACACTCAATCCTTACGAACGAGTAGAAGCTGAAACTATTGCATTTTCGGAAGGTGTAAAGTCAGAAATTAATGCAAAGACAGGGGTGTATATTTTTGAAATTCATAATGGTGATTATACGAAAGTACGTGAAGTGAACTTCGGTGATAAATCTCCCAAACGATTCACTGCTACTGTGGCCAGTGCTTTGCGTGGTGGCGTACTTGAAGTGCGTACTGATAGTATAAGTGGACCATTAATTGCAGAACTGGCCATTCCTACAACGGGAGGTTGGGAATGCTGGAAGACCTTGCAGACTGATATTGTAAAACCAGTCACAGGAATACAAGATGTTTATTTTGTATTCAAGGGACGAAAAGGCTGTAAGTTGTTTAATTTTGATTGGTACAAGTTTAGCAAATAGCTATATAGAGAGCAGTGGGGCTACTCTTCTTTTTTGCCCAACTGCTCTTTCATATACATTGAAGGTGGCATTCCATACAACTCCTTAAACGTAGTTGAAAAATTATTAGGATCGGTAAATCCTGTCAACGTAGCTATTTCGGAGATAGTATATTGTTTTTCAGACAATAACCGTGCTGCTTCTTTCAGGCGTATATTGCGGATGAAGTCACGTGTTGTCTGGTTTGTGAGTTCCTTAAGTTTCCGGTGTAAATGCACACGGCTGATACCTACTTCAGTAGTGATCGTTTCTATTGTTAAGTTAGGATTACTGATATTTTCATTGATTACTTTCATAATGCGTTCCATCAACTTCTCATCAGGTGATTTTACTTCCAGCTTCTGAACCTTACTTTCCTGATTCTGCTGGCCGGTAAATACTTTGCGTAACTGTTGACGTGTATTAATCAGGTTTTCTACTGTCTTTTGTAGAATTTCGATATTGAATGGCTTCATGATATAAGCATCAGCTCCGGTGTTCAGACCTTCGAGATTATCTTCTTCCCGTGTTTTCGCAGTAAGCAGAATCACCGGGATATGGTTGAGATTTACATTCTGCTTGATTTTTCTACATAATGTCAACCCATCCATTTCAGGCATCATGATGTCACTAATGACTAAATCCGGAGTCTTTTTAAATATTAGCTCCAATGCTTCCTTACCATTGCAGCTTTCCATGATATGGAACTTATCCGCAAATTCCTTTGCTATATAGTTTCGGATTTCTTCATCATCCTCTACGATTAGTACATGATATTTAGTCTTCACTCTGACTTTCTTTTCTTCTTCATTTTCTATAATAGGAGAAATGACAGGAGCGGTTGTTATGGATACAGTTGCCTCTTTTTCATTATTTTCTACTTCTTCGGGGCGCAAATGCTTATTACCCAGCGGCAATCGGATGATAAAGCGGCACCCCGGTTGGTTCTCGTTGTTTTCAACGTATATTACCCCATGATGTAATTCCACTAACGAACGGGTGAGATGTAACCCTATTCCTGTACCACCTTTCGGGTTTTGCTGGCTGTTACGAATCTGATAAAAGCGCTCGAAGATATGTTCTTTTTCCTCCTCGTCGATACCGGTTCCGGTATCCGAGATAATTATTTCGGCATATTGTTTTAACGGTTCGGGTAGAGTATTATCTTTTCCTGTACGGATCGTAATGTCTATTTTTCCTTTTTCAGGAGTAAATTTGAATGCATTTGATAGAATGTTCAGGATAATCTTATCAAAATTAGCCGTATCCACCCATACATTTAAATCTTGAACCTGGCGATGAAATTGCAGTTGAATATTTTTGGTATTTGCCTGTTGATCGAAGGTGGTGCATAAATCTTCGATAAAAGGAATAATATTAGTTTCCTGAAACATCAGGCACATTTGTCCTTTGTCAATCTTTCGAATATCCATCAGCTGATTGACGAGGTTTAGAATGCGTTCTGCATTCCTGTAAATAATATGGTATATTTTCAGACGCTCATTGTTATTCTCATTCTTGATAAGTTTTTGCAGAGGACTGATGATAAGTGACATCGGAGTACGTATTTCATGAGAGATATTAATAAAGAACTGTAATTTGGCTTCATTGATTTGCTCGGCATGGATATGTTGCAACATCTCCTGGTGCATTCTATATCGGTGTCTAATCTGAAGAATAATGATAAATATAATGGTCAGTGATAACAGGCAATAGATAATTTTTGCCCACCACGAGGCATACCAGGCAGGAGATATAAAAATGGTAATTTCTTTTATGTTTGAATAGATGGTGTTATCCTTTGCCCTGATTTTAAAGTTATAGGTACCGGGTTTCAGATTACTGAATGATATACGGTTTACACCTTTGGGCAGGCTAATCCATTTTTCATCGTTTATAGAATAAAGATAGTTTATATGTTCGGGAGCGTTTAGTTCCAGAGTTGCGAATTCGATACTGAACACGTTGTCTTTGTAGGACAGGTAAAACTCCTCTGCTTTGAAAACGGGACAGTTAATGATTGTATGAATACCGGATTTCATTCCTTTTCTTACCGGGCTGTTATGCAAGAAGAAATCGGTAATACGGATGTTCCATTTCTTTGCCGGATTGATAATATCCTGCGGATTGAAATAGGTGATCCCATTCATACCACCAAACCAGATCGTTCCTTGTGAATCTTTAAACGAAGCATTTTTGTAGAATTCATTTCCTTGCAGGCCGTCACCTACATAGTAATTGATGAACTTATTGTTATTCTTCTGGAATTGAGAAATTCCTGCATTGGTACTTATCCACAGAAAATCATCATTTCCTTCTATCGCATATATAGTATTGCTTGGTAATCCGTTTGTGGTAGTATAAGTCGTTATTTTTTTTGTTTCTTTGTTCCAACTGGACAACCCCTCGGAGCTACCTATCCATATAATTCCGGAAGTATCTTCGTAAATAGAATAAATGACATTTTGTGGTAGTATCTTATAACTCTGAAAATCACTGCTGTTAAGGTCTATGCAGTTCACTCCGTCATAAGTCCCCACATATAATTTATTATCACTGGAGTAGTGTAAGCAATTTATCCAGTCGTTTATTAACGAAGTTTCGGATTGCACGGATGAAAACTCTTTTGTTTTAAGGTCGTAGTAAAACAATCCGAATCCCATTGTCGCAACCCAAAGACGTTTGTTATTGTCTTCAGCAAAATCGTATACACGTTGTATATAGTTGTTGTTCTTATCCACTAGTTTGTATTGATAGCTGCATTGCCCTGTTTGTTTGTCCAGTTTTCCCATACCGTTAATGAAAGAACCAAACCAGATGTTATGTTCGGAGTCTTCATATAGCCTTGTAACAGTTGATGGTACAGAGCTCGGATGATTGGTATGTGAGAAATGTTTGACCTGTTCCATGTTCTTTGAGATACCATAAATTCCGTCATTGTCTGTTCCTATCCACAGGATGCCGTTATAATCCTTACAAAATGAAGTAATGCAACTCGAACCTATAATATTCTTATCCATGGATTTATGCCCGATGTATTTGAAACTATTGGTGCGTGCAGGTATCATTATTACTCCTTTTTGATAAATAGCTAACCATAAATTGCCGGAATTATCTTTCAGGATAGAATGCACTTTGGATTTGCTGGAGTCAAAATAGCTGTTGTCAAACCGGTATTCAGAGAGCTCATTCGTTTTATTGTTGTAAATGTTCATACCTTTACCGTCTGTCCCAATATATAATTCATTCGGGCTTGCGGCATAAAGAAAGCTGATAGGAAGTTCTATCTTTTCTTTAAAGTTGGCAGGAACAAAAGTATTGGATTCTGGCTCATAGACAAACAAGCCTTTTCTCATGCTTCCTACATAAATATTGCCTTGTGAATCTTCACAAATACTGTTGATATAGCCGTTGTCTTTAGATAAGTATAGCGAAAGCTGATTGTCCGGATCAAGTCGATATAACCCTTCCTCTCCTTTGGACATCCAGATATTCTGTTTTTTGTCTTCAATCATATAGCCGGGTGAGGCGATGGAAGCATTAATCTGTTGAACAATTAATTGGTTATCTTTGATATATAGTTTGCACAGCACATTTCCCGATATCCATATGTCTCCATTCTTTCTTTCGATAATAGAGACGATATTACTTTCAAATATTTCTCCGTTATCTTCCCGCCTGGCAAGTGGAGTGAAATCATCTGTGTCCGGATTATACATTTGGATTCCGATGTATGTGCCGATAAGCAAATGACCTTTACTGTCTTCAAAAACGGTACGGACAAAACTGTGGGCTAATGAGTGCTCATTATTAGGATCGTGTTTGTAAATGGTGAATTTGGCACCGTCATAACGGTTGAGTCCGTCCTCTGTTGCAACCCAGATGAAACCGTTTCGGTCTTGATATATTTGATTAATTAAACTACTGGATAACTCATTGTCTGTAGTGAACAATTTGGATGATTGTCCATAGCATAATAAAGAAAAAAATAGCAATAAGGTTGTCAGTACATTTTTCATAGTCTCATTATTCAATATTTGCGATACAAAAGAAACTAAAAAATGAGGAATATCCTAATAAAAAAGAATATTTAGAGACTGTTTGGAAAGGGGGAATATGATGCTGTAACATGGGGAGTGAATTATGTAACATGAATAAAGAGGATGTAGTATATGAACCATATAAGAATGCATGAAAGTTTGAAAGAGCATGTAGAATAGCGTAAATTTGCCATAAATAATGACATAAAATAAGAAAGAGATTAATATAGTTAGGGGAGGGATGTAGCGTACAATCCCTCCCCTAACTATGTTTTCTGTAATGATGTATTATTTCTTTTCTGTAATAGTGTTTATCACATAGGTTTTGCCTGCCTGTGTTGCAATGTCGTATTCATAAACCTTTCTCAATTCTGGCGATTGAGGAGTTATCTCTTTACTAACCAAAGGCTTTTTCACAGAAGTTGTGGCAAATAATGAATTCGGGCACTCTCCATTCGCTTCTTTCAGCCCTTTCCCTTTCAATGGAACATAAGACCGGATGCGAAGCGTGCCTCCTATTTTTGAGTGAATTACAGCTTTGTTTAACTGGTTATTTTTCCAATCCATATCCACTTCGAAATTACCACGTGCCACTAATCCTTTTACATTTCCTTCTTTCCATGCATCGGGCAATGCTGGTAATAAGTGCACAGCGCCATCGTGACTTTGAAGTAACATTTCGGCTACTCCGGCAGTATATCCAAAGTTACCATCAATCTGGAAAGGCGGATGAGCGTCAAACATATTCGGATAAGTACGCCCCTCCGGATATTCTTTGGCCAGATTATCACTGGGCAGTAACTGAATCATGTTTTTGATAATCTGGAAGGCATGATTTCCATCCTGCATACGTGCCCAGAAATTGACTTTCCAACCAATACTCCAGCCGGTAGCTTTATCCCCGCGTTGTAGCAGTGTGTTCCGTGCAGCCTGGAATAATTTCGGATTGGCATAAGGAGAAATCTGATTACTCGGATATAGTCCATATAAATGAGAAATATGGCGATGCTCATCTTTGGGATTGTCTACATCTTCGAGCCACTCCTGTAGTTGATGATGCTTTCCTATTTGCATAGGAGGCAGTTTGTCCAATATTTGTTGGAGTGAATCCTGAAAAGAGGAGGTTTCACCAGTGATCCGGGATGCTAATAATGTATTATGCAAAGCATCAAAAGCAATCTGATTGTCCATGGTGCAACCGGCAGTGATCGGTCCATGTTCCGGTGATACGGAAGGAGCCACTACCAACCATTTATAATCAGGATGTTCTACCAGAAAATCCATATAGAACTGTGCCGTTCCTTTCAGTATCGGGTAATATTCTTTCAGAAATTCCTTATCTCCCGTGAAAAGATAATGTTGCCAGATATGTTGGGCTAACCAGGCACCTCCACTGGGCCACATTCCTGCCGCAGCAAAGTCTACAACGCCACAGATTCTCCATAAGTCAGTATTATGGTGAGCCACCCATCCACGACAATTATACATACTCTGTGCTGTTTTTGCTCCCGTGATAGACAAGTCTTTCAACATGGAGAATAGTGGACTGTGTGTCTCACTTAAATTAGCAACTTCTGCCGGCCAATAATTCATCTCCGTATTAATATTGATGGTATATTTGCTATCCCAGGGAGCATGGGTGCTGTTGTTCCATATACCCTGTAGATTGGCGGGTTGCCCTCCCGGTTGTGAAGACGAAATCAGCAGGTAACGTCCGAACTGGAATAAAAGGGCTGCCATTGCCATATCTTCCCCTTTATTGAAATTCTCGATACGCCGGGGAGTTTCTGCTTTGGATGCTTCACTTGATGAAAGATTTAAACGGACACGGTCGAATTGTTTCTTGTAGAAAGCAATGTGATCCTTTAAAGCCTTGTTGTAAGGCGTTTGAATCGCTTTTTCCAGGAATTTGTTTGCCCGTTCGGATGCATTGGCGCTGACATTCTGATAATTTACGTAATTGGTAGCTGCAGCAATGTAGAGGGTAGCTTCCGTAGCTTTTTCTACCTGAAGAACTTTTCCGGCTGAACTGATTGCTCCGTTAGTTTTCACCTGAACGACGCATTCCGCTTGGATGGCTGCTTTGATGCCCTCTTGCTCTCTTCCCTGACAAGTAATAATAAGCTTGTCATCTTGGGCATTGACGTTATACTCAAGCGGACAATTATAGGTCACATTGAAATTCAGTGCCTGTGTTTTATCTGCTTGAATATGTATGATGATGACATTGTCTGTGAATGAAGCAAAAGTGGTACGAGTATAAGTCACACCGTTTACTTTATACCGGGTGGTAGTAGTCGCATTCTCGAGATTCAAGTCCCGATAGAAATCAGACGCATCTTTATGTCCGGGGAAATCTATATACAAGTTTCCCAGCGTCAAATAACTCATTCCATGCTGCTTGGTCAGGAAGTTGGCATCTACCAGACTTTGTGCTTCCCTGTTCTTACCGTCGAATATAAGATTACGAACGACAGGTAATACATACTTTGCATTTGGATTGTTGTTACTATAAGGTCCGCCAGCCCAGAATGTTTCTTCATTGAGTTGAAGTTCTTCGCGCTCGGTTCCGCCATATACCATGGCGCCAAGACGGGAATTGCCGATAGGGAGGGCTTCCGACCAATTTCGGGCAGGTTGACTGTACCAAAGTTTCAGGTCCTGTCCGAAACTAACGTTGCTTATTAGTAGAAGCAAAAAGATGAGTGTGTTTCTGTTCATCATAAAGTATGACTTAATAATATAGATTAATTTACGATTACGATGCCGCCATTGCAAGGTATTGAAACTTGTAACTGTTGATGTTTATTTAGTTTCTCCGTCGAAGTTTTTCCTACCAGTCTGGCATTATCAGTATAAACGCTTATTGTTTCTCCCGCAGAAATCATCGGTAAATGAAGTTTGACTTTGATCTCTTCGGATGAAGCATTAATGCCTGCAATATACCAATTATTTTGATGTCGTCTGGCCAATATGATAAATTTTCCTGGATATCCATCCAAAAAACGTACTTCGTCCCAGGTACTCGGAACCTCTTTCATGAAATTGATAGCCCATTCAGGAGCATCCGTCAAATTGTTGGGAGTGAGTGCGAAATGTTGTACGGGGCTTTGAAAGAGAACAGCCGTAGCGAGTGCAAATACATCCGAGGTGATACGGCGGCTGGTTCTTGTAGTTGAATCATTCCTTGCGTTATAATATTTATTCAATGTGCTGCCACCGAAGTCCATGCTACCGACCGTGTTGCGTATAAACGGATGCAAACAGGCATTGAACGCTTCAGCATCACAACTGCCTTGTGAAAAATGCATATTTTCACTAGCTAATACAGCTTCACTTGAAGCAAAATTGGGATACATACGCTCCCAACCACGTGGTAGCGTACATCCGTGGAATATAACTAATAATCCATAGTCGTTGGCATCTGCTAAAATATCTTCGTAAAGTTGCATGGTCACTTGTTTATCGCTTCCTATGAAGTCCACTTTTATCCCACGAATCCCGATACTTTGCATCCATTTCATCTCCTTACGACGATTGATAGTAGTATTCATGATACCTCTCGGACTTTGAGGTGCATCATTCCAATAGCCATTGGAGTTATACCATAAGTAAAGGGCGACTCCTTTGCTTTTTGCATATTCGGCTAATTTCTCAATACCTTTTCGTCCTATTTGCTTGTCCCATAAAGCATCGATTAAAACAGACTGGTATCCCATGACTGTACTGAAATCAATATATCTTATCTGTTCGTTGTAATTACAGCTGCTGTCTCCGCCAATAATCCAGCTCCATGAACCTTTTCCATATTTATATTCCTGCGAAGCCTCATAAAGTGGTTTTACAACATCGAAAGCTACTGTTGTTTCAACGATGGGGGCTAATGTTTCACCTATGGTTATGGTACGCCAGGGAGTTTCTCCGGGCAACATGATGCCGGGATTGGTAGTGCCGTTACCGTTATATTCGCCGGTTTGCGGGAATCCGATTTGATACACGCCGTCCGGTTTCCCTATCAGGCGACTGCCGCAATAAGCGCTGCTAACCCCGGTTTCGGATATCAGTATCCAACCTTTATCATTGTTGCGGAATAAGCATGGGAAAGTATATCCCTCGCCCCATCCGTTTTTTCCTACAGCATCATCTACTGTGTAAGGGGTTTCATAACTGGGTGATGTACGGGCGAATCCTCCCATTGGTTTGCTTTGCGGACATAGGAAAGTTGTACTTCCGGAAGGAAGTACGAATCCAGTCATTTCTTCATTAATCACACAGCAGAGAGTTTCCTTTTGCGGATACATGTTATATTTGAATGCGACATCCCGGTTGCTCACCTGAAAGACCACGTCATATATTACTTTTCCATTTTGAGAGAAAGTAAATACTCCTCTATTTGCCTGATAATGTACGTTACTTTGTTTGATCGTTGGTAAATTGTATTCTTCATTCAACAGTTGGATCGGACTGGTGGTAGATAACTTCATTTCCCTGGTAAAATTACCGATGTTTGTATCCAATCCTAGCGGGGAAGCCAGGATAAATGGTATATGGTTATAAGAAACGCTGTAGGATGGTACACCATTTTCATCGGTTATGTGAACTGACAGTTTCCCGTCGGGACTTGTAATTTGACTCTGTTCTGCATGGATAGACTGACTGAATAGCCATAAGATACCTGTTAATAATATTATTCTGCTCATATTTATTAGTGATTAAATGTCCAGTAATCTACGTTAAAAAGCTCTTCATCACCGCCTTTGAATAGTAAATACAAATCGTGTACTCCTTTGACGGCATTCACTTGGGTTGTCTGTACTTTCCATTGTTCCGATCCGCCTGTCGGTGAAACTTCCAATGTGCCGATAACGGAACCTCCCAGTGCATCGATGCGCAGTTCTATGCTACCTCCCTGAATCAAACCGGCTACGCAGGCAGAGAAGTTTGTCGCTCCTTTTTCTCCGAAATCGACGGAACGAACTTTCAGCCAGTCACCATTATGAATGGAAGTGATATAATGTTGTGAACCGGTCCTGCGGTCAGTTTTCAGTCCATAGCTGAAAGCCATTGTTTCAGCTTCTACCCGCTGGTAGGGATTCAGGTTACGGACAGGAGTACGAACCCCCTCTTTAGTGAAAGGGATAAAAGGAATCTTTCCATCTTCGCCAAACTTGAATTCTTCTATGCAGGTTGAACGACGGAAACCGCCTCCATTGGGTAATGCCCCATTGTGATAGAACATAAAATGACGGTTATGATATTCGATAGAGCCTCCATGAATGGTGAAGCTGTTTGCTGCTTCATTCATGATACGTCCCTGATATTTCCATGGACCATGAATACTTTTAGCAGTGGAATAAGCCATGTGTTCCGGAACACCACCGGCAGCATATACTATGTAGTAAAGCCCGTTGCGCTTGAACACCCATGGCCCTTCTTCATAATTTGTTTTCAGCATACGTTTATTAAGCTGATAGTCTCGTTTCATAACCAATGGACCAAAAGCGGTGGAGTCATTCAGTTCTTTAACAGGAATGACTTCGCTGCCTAACGATATCATGTCCTTGTTTAGTTTGGCATACCACAATCCGTTATTTCCCCAGAAAAGATAGGCTTGTCCGTCATCATCAATGAATACAGAGGGATCGATATAACCGAAAGCACCGGGGACAAGAGGCTTTTTCAAAGGATCGGAGTAAGGTCCTTCTGGTCTGTCGGCTACGGCCACACCTATACCATGCAGCTTTTTTATGGTGTCATTGGCACAGATATACCAGTACCATTTTCCATCCCGTTCAATGGCTTGAGAAGCCCAGGCGTTATCTCCTTGCATGGCCCACTGAAACGTTTCTGTGGAAATAGGAGTTCCACGGTAGGTCCAGTTTACCATGTCGGTAGTGGAATACAACTGCCAATCTTTCATTTTGAAATATTGTGCATCGTCTTCATCATGATCGGTGAAGAGATAAACAGTGTCGTTATGCACCATAGGTGCCGGGTCTGGTGTGAACCATGTTTGTACAATAGGGTTTTGCGCCTGGCAAACATGACTCATCAATAAGGGAAACAGGCTTATAGCCATTACTTTCTGTAAGTTTTTCATGTCTTTGTTATTTATTTTACTTCGTTCCAGTTAAATACAGTTCCATTTCCACGACTGGGTGAACTGCCAGTCCAGTCTGCAGCATAAGGTTCTCCGGTAGCCGGGTCAAGACCTACATAGCGATTTGTTTTCAAAGATAGTAGCATACATTGTCCATGTAGCATGTCCTGCCATTGAAACAGGCTTCCTACCGATTCTTTCTTTATCAGGCGTACGTCAGCCGAAAGTCCTGCACCAACCACCGTCACAAAGCCTGTTCCGTTCATTGCTTCGAGTACCACACGCCCCTGTCCCCGGTCATGCACACGGAAACGGCAATCTTCTGTTTCATATTCTTTAGCTCCTTTACCTTTGAAATATAGAATGCCGTGTGGATAAGCATATACACGGGTATTGTTTCCGCAATTGAAAAGAGTGATAATTTTCCCTGTTGGGATGTTTTTTGAACGGTCGGCTAAAGGTTCATCAATCAGAAAATTATCGAAGTCGGCATAACCACCTTGTTTTCCTTTCGGGTTATAAGCGAAAAGAGCATATCGGGTTCCTTGAAATGTCTTCAACTGATAGGGCATTAGAACACTGTCTCCTATATTAGTGAATGTTTTTCCATCCAAACTGTAGCTGAACCATGCAGTATCTTCATCAAAGTTCCCGGTAATGCGGAGATAAACAGGTTGGGAGGATGATGGTTTGGAGGAGGCTTCCATCCATTTGTCATTGGCTTGATCGTACCACCGGATTATTAGATTCTTGTTGATTCGGGAGATTCCCAACCATGCATAGGGAATATTGAGTAGTCCGATTCCGGCGATGTCACCGTCTTTCAGATGAGAAGCGTCGAGAGTGACCGTTGCAGACGAAATGGGACCAATGCCACGCTGGGTAAGAGTATTCTTAGCCCGTAAGAAATCTTTGGCTGGGAGCGTATAAAGACGTAACTTTCCTTTGGTGAGTGACCATTTGGAATGATCCGGTTCATGGTTCCATTGCCAAACAGGCAGTAATGTCTTTCCATTAAAATTGTCATTACGCTGATAAGGAGCGTGCGGTTCTACCTTCACATTTACAGCCGGTTTTATCCAAGTGCGAGGTGAGCGTCCCAAATTACCGGGAAGTCCGAAATAAGGCCACCCGTCTTCCCACGTGACAGGTGACAGGCAAGTAGTACGCCCAACTGCACGGAAATCCAGCATCGAAACTCCCCACCAGTCTCCATTCGGCAAGTCGACTATTCCACCCTGATGCAGAGTGGCACATCCCATATTATCTTTGAAAGGCTTGGATATTTTGAACTTGAACCCCATTTCCGGTATTGATGAACCGAGCCCGACGTTCCCAGTCCAGTGCACACGCTCCGTACCCAGTGTCTCTTTCACACTGATAGCTGCTGTTTCATAAGGACCTTCAATTTTGTCAGCACGAGCACATTGCATACGTCCCATGGGAGAGTAGTCTGCACTGATGATATAATATTTTCCTTTAATCTTATAAATATGGTGACCTTCTCCCATCGCATTTCCGGCAGGGATAATCACTCGTTCGCTGCCTTCTACATAACCGCTGAAATCCGGCTTTATCTCAATCATCTTTACCTCGTCATATTTATATACGGCATAGATTTTATCATTGTCGTCGAATAAGACAGATAAGTCGTAGATGTTGCCACCCATGTTTTTATGCTCCCAGGGGCCTGCCGGATTGTCGGATATGAATACTTGCATGCCATGTCCGTTGATATTGGAGAATATATAGAACTTTCCCTCATGATAGCGAATACATGGAGCCCATACCCCCTGCCCATAGGCTTCTTTGCCGTTGGCAAGCCGGAATTCATCTCCCATATCCAATCGGTTGAATGCATAACTAAGGAACTTCCAGTTAACGAGATCTTTAGAGTGCAATACGACCAGTCCGGGCATACAGTGCATGGTGGTACCTGCCATGTAGAAGTCTTCTCCTACGCGAATGATGTCCGGGTCCGAGAATTCATCGTAGAATAGGGGGTTGGTAAATGTCCCGTTTCCATTGTCGGCGGTCCATGACATCTGTGCTGCCAGAGGACATAGAATAGAAATATTCATCAGTAATAGTAGTACAATGTTTTTCATGGTTTTTATTTGATTATGAATAATTAGGTACTTATGCGAAAGTAAAGAAACTGTGATTCTTTTTTTCTAATTTTTATTTAAGTTTTCTATAAGGGCTTTCCTGAAGATTGAGTCGACTGGCTTCATCGCTACCACAATCTATGATGATCTTATGCAATACAATGGCGGGACTTAGCGGCTGGATAGTGAGGATGTGTTTCCCTTTCTGTATATTCACATTCGGAAAATTAACAACCGATTCTATGATTCGTGCCGCACCGGCAGGATACATTTTTGAATAACAATTAGCCCAGGTCATTTCTGAATTGTAATGGATGATCTGCTCTTTGCCATCGTCTATGCTAATAGCATAACTATGGCCTTCTTTCACAAAAGGAAGCGTGCTGTCTAGAATTAATCGCAAACGTAAATCTTTCAAATTTGATTTGAAGTTCATACGGTAAGTTAATGAAGCTCCTTTCACCGATTGACCGTAAGGCATCAATGTAATGCCTGATAGAGTACGCCCCAAATCCGGAATGACTGTCCATTGAGTGCCGTCTCCTTGCGTACATTCAGCAAAGCGTTCTGCTTCCATAACTAACACTCCTCCTTTTTCTTCATATTCGTAGTTTCCCGGTTTGTAAAGAGCCGTATCTACTCGTGTGATTTCGGGTGTTATGTTCCCATTTTGGGGTTCATCCCAACTTGTGTAGCCGATATGCGTTTGATCCATCATGTGTTTCCACTTTCCATCGGCTATGTGGTCGTTGTAATTGGAGCATAGTTCTGCATCGCGTTGAAAGCAATACACCACTCTGTCTGCCCACTCATTGGCGCGTGGATCACCGTTTGAGGCCAGTTTGCGATTCATGGCGACAGCATAATACATTTCATAAAGATTAGCCATAGCCTGTACCGGGAAGAGAATCAATTCCTGATAAGCATCCCTCATTTCTTGGGGTAACATTGTAAACTGACGATAGGCATGTGCTTCCAATGCCAGAAATTCGTCGGTTACAGATTTAAATTCCCCATTGTTCAAATTATATGTTTGGTGGTCTAGCATTTCGGCTGTTATGCGGGCTGCATATTTACAATAGCAACTTAAAATACGGGCAGCTTCTGTAGCATATTCTGAACCAAATTGTTGTTTGCAGAAGTTATAAGTATATTCATTCAGATTATCTGGTTTAAATTGATTGGGATTCCATGCCATATTTAGGAAAAAATCCATTGGATATTCATTTGGCTTCAAATCCCCTACGTTCAAAATCCACATTTTATCTACTCCATAAGTATAAGTCAGGTATAGCTGTTCCCACATGTGTTGAATCTGTGTCATGTTCAACCACTGGTAAGCCCGTGGGGCTCCATGAAGATCTACGTGATAATACATACCATATCCTCCAGGATGTCTTTTCCCGTTCAGTTCCGGCAACCGACGCACATTCCCCCAATTGTCATCGCAAAGCAGTATCATTACATCATCGGGAATCTTCATGCCTTGGTCATAATATTCCAATACCTCACTATAAAGTGCCCACAGTTGAGGTGTTTTATAAGCGGGTTTTCCTGTAACTTCTGTGATAATTTTACGTTGCTCTTTTACAATATCCTCTAATAGATGAGTATCCGTATCAGGTCCCATCGGGGCATCTCCATCTCCTCTCATAGCGATAGTAACAACTTCTTCTTTACCTTTCATTCGTTGGATTCCTTCGCGGAAGAAGCGGTCTATACCTTCTTTGTTTGTCTGATAATTCCATGCTCCATACTCTTTCCGGTTACGGGCATATTCTTGATGGTTACGAGCCATTGGCTCATGGTGTGATGTCCCGATAATGATTCCCATTTCATCTGCTAAAGAGCTGTTTAGAGGGTCATCAGCATAAAAAGCAGCACTCCACATGGCAGGCCACAAAAAGTTTGCTTTCAGGCGTAACAGCAATTCATATATATGTACGTACATTTTGCTGTTGAAACCACCGAATTTGGAAGTTGTCCAGTTACCCATGCAAGGCCACTCATCATTAATGAAAATACCACGATATTTTACAGCTGGTTCTCCATCCGTGTAGGTTCCTTTTTTTATATATATGCTATTATGATGCGCGACCGGGACGTCTGCCCACCAATACCAAGGTGAAACACCTATCTGGCGTGATAATTCATAAATACCATAAATAGTTCCGCGTTTATCACTTCCGGCTATGAGCAGAATTTCACCATCTAAACCTTCTAATGGTGCATGAACAGTAGTGATGATGAATTTCTCATTCTTGTTTTTCAATTCTTTTGCGTCCAGTTTTCCTGCTTTTACTAATTGCCGGATAAGCGGACTTTTGTCGAATGAGCCGATAATGATACGAACATCCTGCCTTTTTTCCTTCGATAAACAGGGAGTGGCAGTAGTCACTTTGCCAAAGTCTGTTTGTAAATTATGAACAGCAGTCAGTACTCCTTTATGTTCTCTTTCGTCACACCAGATTGCAAACGATTGAGACTGTGGAGTGACTAATGCCAATGTTGAGTTTTCCGGGGTGAAACGAATAAATCTCTCCATAGCTTTCAGCGGAGGCGCTAATGTTAGGAAAATCAGTAAAGGTATGATTATTGAGACTTTTTTTCCATATTGTTTCATTTTGGTCTTTAATTAATTAGATAGATGGATTTAATAGAAAGAGTGTGGTAGTTTCCCGTTTCATCCACACTTTGAGCTGCTTCTATTCTGATATCTTTCACATCATTGATGAAAGGAATTAAAGATAAATTAATCTCTCTATTTATTTCAGACTTCACAGCTGGTTGGTAAAACTCCTTATACAGACCATTTTTATCTTGGAATTTGATACGTATCATTACTGTACTTTGGGGTATATCTATGACCATGTATTTGTATTTTGGCAATTCCTGGTTGATGGAAGCAGGCAGCTTGATAAAGCTATTCCATTTTCCACCTTTGAAGATCACTTTGTTTTGTGTTTCATCGAATACGGACTTAGTGAAACTAAGCTGATTGAAAGGAATCCTTTTGCTTTCCTGTGCGTGAATGATTAATGAGGCAGAACATATAAGCAGGAATAAAAATAGTTTCTTCATATTATTCTTTTTCTTTGATTTATAATGAAAATATGTATGTAGCAAAGATAGCTTATTGTCTTTTAGTGAAAGGCGGTTCTTGTTACCGATTTGTAGCCGGAAGTTGCTTTTGATTTTATAAGTGTTACCAATCCTATTGTGTATGTTACATTCGATACATATAAAAGGGTGATGTAACAAATGGATAGTATAAATGAAACAATATGGCAGTTTAAGGTTACAAGGGTTCAGATTCTTGTATCAGCTATCTTTGCTTTTGATTTCGGGGTACCATACCTTTGTTGTATTAAGTTGAATATAAAATATAGGTGTAAGATTGTCAAGGATTCAAGCTTTTTCCTAAATTTGCAAAACATAATAAACTAATACTCATGAAAAAGAATCTAATATCGATTGCTATTCTTCTGTTATTGATGGTCGGGTTTTGTCAAGCTCAACAGATACGCTCGTATGGATCAGGGAAGTTGTCGTGTAGTTTAATAAAGAACATCGTGCAAGATGCCCATGGTTTTGTATGGATAGGGACCGAAAATGGATTGAATAAATTCGATGGATGGACGTTTACCAATTATTTTCATGATGAGCGGGATTCTACTTCATTGGTAAATAACCTGATAGAAGCTCTTCTCTGTGATCGGCAAGGTGATCTTTGGGTGGGTTCCGGAAAAGGGTTGCAACTTTACTCTCCTTATGAGGATGCCTTTAAGAATGTTACTTTTGTGGATGGCAACAAGCCGTCTGTATTGCATCTGCAAGAATTGAATACAGGGGAGATTTGGGCGGTTACCGCAGGATATGGCGTTTACTCTATTGATAAGGAAAAGATGGAAGCCACTTCTTTAGTGCATGTGAATGACCTTTGTAGTTCCACTTTTATGCATAATATCCATCAGGATTCCTGTCATAGGATATGGATTGCTTTACCCAATGGCAAGATAGTTCGCATTACTTCCGATTTAAAGGATGCTGAATTGATTAGCTCATCATCAGATGCGTTGGGCAAAGTGTATACCATTTTGGAAGATTTGAAAGGCCGGACATGGGTAGCAGCCGTTGCCGGTATTTATTTATGGAATGAAGACGAGCATCGACTTATCAGAATGGAACAACCGGATAATACCTTTATTGGTGTGCGGGGAATGATATGCACTAAACGTGGAGAACTTTATGTCAATACTGTAAATAATGGCCTTTACTCTGTGGATGTGGAAAAGTTGGCCTTAAAAACGTTTAACGGTCAACTGGAACTTGGGAAGGATCGAATTTATGCATTAATGGAAGATAAAGATGAGAATTTGTGGATAGGTGGCTTTAAGAAAGGTGTCGTGATGCTTTCGAATGAGTCTTCCCAGTTTAAATTCAAGCCTTTTTCCACCTTTTCGCCCTCTTTGGGAAATACCTTATCTTTTGTGTATGAAGATAAAAAACACAGGATATGGACTAGTATAACAAATGGAAGACTCATTCGGATTGATGAAGATATGCAGAATTATCTTTCTTATGAGGTAGGAGATGACATCCTGTCTATGCTTCATGATAGCGAAGGAACAATTTGGCTGGGTAGTTATTCGGGGCTTTCCCAGTTTGATGAACGCACAGGAACCATCCACAGACTACCTTTATTACAAGGAAAAGCTATCCATAATATTGTGGAGGGGCGTAACCGGATGCTTTATATATCAGTTTTAGGAGAAGGATTTGCAGAGTATGATAAACGGACGGGTGCATTGAAACAGATATGTGATACCACCAAATTGAGAACAACCATGCGACTTGCCAATAATTGGGCAAATAAGGTCATGTGTGATTCGGAAGGACTGGTCTGGCTGGGACATTGTATGGGAGTCAATTGTTATGACCCAGTGAAACAGGAATTTGTAAAGTTGGAATGCGAAAAGGATTTGTATCCGTATTTGTGTTTTGCACTTCTGGAAGACAAAAACGGTCATATCTGGATAGGTACCAATAATGGACTGTTCGAATATGATAAGAAAACATTGAAGCTGAATCATTATGGTATAGAGGAAGGAATGCCCAGTAATATGGTTTGCGGATTAGGGCAAGGTAAGAATGGAGATATATGGTGCAGCACCTTCAATGGCTTGTGCAGATTGCATGATCCCGAGAGGAAAATCGTGAACTATTTCTTTGGTAACGGACTGGTCGATAAAGAATATTTGAAAAGTGTCTATTTTCAGCGTGAATGTGGCAATATCTATTGGGGAGGGCTGCAAGGCATCACCGGATTTATGCCCGATTCAATAGGAAGGCAATCGCCTCTGAATGCTCCTCAACTGACTCATGTCTATTTGAATAATGAAGAAGTCAGTGCAGATACCCGTCTTGGTGGAGAAACGATTGCGGATAATGTCTGGATGGACGCTCGACAAATCAATTTGACTTATAAGAATGATATCTTTTCTTTTGAATTTTCTACAATGGAATTTCGTGACCGGGAGAACGTCAGATTTGAATATCGTTTGGTTGAACTGGGTGGAGTATGGAGAAGTACATCTTCCGGAGAAAATAGAATCACTTATAATTACCTCCCCTCGGGACACTATACATTTGAAGTCTGTGTATGCGAGAATGAGCGCAAATCTCCGGTCCGTTCTTTCTCTATTTACATCGCTCCTCCCTGGTATGATACGTTATGGGCTAGGATAGGTTACGTACTGATATGTGCAGGACTTCTGTTCTGGGGCTTTTACGCATGGTATATGCGGCAACGGCGTCGTCGCCAGGATGAGCTAAATGAAGAGAAATTGAAGTTCTTTATTAATATAGCTCACGAACTCCGTTCTCCGATAACCCTGATTGTTAGCCCATTGGCAGCTTTGATAAAAACAGAACAGGAAGAGAGCAGAAAGAAAGCCCTGTTGACCATGCAGCGGAATGCCAACCGCATTCTTAATCTAATCAATCAATTGCTGGATATTCGTAAGATAGATAAGGGGCAAATGAAGATCGAATGTCGTGAAACCGATTTGGTTGGATTCATAGAGGAATTGTTTCAGATGTTCGATTATCAGGCTACCAAACGTAACATTCAGTTTGCCTTTGTGCATACAGCAGAGAAATTACCTGTCTGGATTGACCGTAATAACTTTGATAAAGTCCTGATGAATTTGATAGTCAATGCTTTCAAATATACTTCGGATGGTGGTGAAATTCAGTTGACGCTTACTGTAAATGAGGACAAGAGCGTACGTGGTCCTCTATCCAGATATGCTGAAATCACAGTTGTTGATTCTGGAATGGGATTAGATGAAAAGAAGCTGGAAAGAATATTTGAAAGATTTTATCAGGCTTCTTCTAACTCTCATGGTTTCGGTATCGGACTGAATCTGACCAAGATGCTCGTGGAATTGCATCATGGCTCGATCTCTGCTACCAATCGTACCGATAAACAAGGTAGTTGTTTTGCTGTGCGTATCCCTTTAGGTAAGGAACATTTGAGTCCGGAGGAGTTGGCAGAGAATATAGTTGCGTCGAATGGGGAACCTGTACGTCTGGCTTTGAATGAAGAAGCCTATTGGGAAGAGGAAGAGAATAAAGTGCAAACGTCGAAAAGCAAAACTCAATGGAGAATTCTGGTTGTGGATGACGACGAGGAAATACGCGAGTACTTAAAACAGGAATTAGGAATCTATTATAAAGTGGTGACAGCTTGCAATGGCGTAGAAGCTTATCAAATAGCTTTGAAACAGCGGATTGATTTGATTATTTCGGATGTTGTAATGCCGGAAATGGATGGATTTGAGTTGCTGAAAAAGACTAGAGGAAATGCGAACATCAGCCATATTCCTTTTGTGCTTTTAACTTCACAAACAGAGTCTGACAGTCGTCTTAAAGGCTGGAACGTGGGAGCTGACGCCTTTTTAACCAAACCTTTCCAAATTGAAGAACTATTTTTGATTTGTGAAAATCTGATTACTGGCAGAGTGCGTTTGAAAGGACGGTTCGGCATGGATCAGGAGGTAGAAGAAAAGATGAAACCTATTGAAGTTAAGGCCAATAATGAGTTCTTTATGGAACGGTTGATGAAAGCCATCAATGAAAATCTTGAAGACCCGAAGTTCAGCGTAGAAGACCTGGCAGAGGCAGTTGGAGTCAGTCGTGTCCAACTGCACCGTAAGTTGAAAGTTCTGACAGGCAATACAACTACAGAATTTCTTCGCAATATTCGACTGAAACAAGCCGCAAAATTATTGAAAGAGAAGAAAGTGAATATCTCACAGATTGCTTATCTGGTTGGATTCACAAATCCTACTTTATTTTCGATTGCTTTTAAGAAGTTCTATGGATGTGCTCCTTCAGAATATGCTGATAGAGAATATCAAGAATAAATAGTTTGCATTATACGCTTTTCCGTCATTTGTTTTCTTTTGATGATAAAGCCCTTCACCCTTCACAATGCCGACAGGATGGGCATTGTGAAGGGTGAAGGGCTTTCTATCATCTCTCTTTCACGAAACATCTCTGTATTCAAGGTCCTGTTGAACGTTGAAGTCAGAGATATATAGCCGAGAACAAAAGTGTTAGGAGATAACTTCCTTTTGATTATGGGTAAACTTCCTTTTTATAGGGAGCAAACTCTCTTTCTATTACTTATAAACTATAAATGCAAGTTTTGATTATATAAATGAAGCTTGCAATTATATAAATGGAACTTGCGTTTTTATAATTGCAACTTGCAATTATAGATTAGACTTGATGAAAAGTAAGTTTATATACTGTAGATAAGAAGTTTGCCCACTATGGATAAGAAGTTTGTTCTTAATGAAACAGCCATGGTTTATAGGCATTTGAGCGTATGTATATAGAGGGATGAAACGTGTATGTATGATGAATGTAACATCAGGTTACATGTCAGGGAATGAATGAAACAAAAAGACGGGCTGGTTCGATATTATCCCTCTATCTTTGTAGTGCTTCAAGGAGGACTCTATTGGATGATTTGAAGACAAAGAATAAAATCAGTATTAACCTTAAGTGAATAGTTTATGAGAAACAATTTAGATGATAGTTGAAAGAACGTTCCCCCTACTAACCTAATAATTTAATAAAGACGAGATTTTCACATTATTAATATCTTAGACTAATGGTAATGAAAAATGTAAAACAAGAATTCCGAAAGATTTCTTACCTGGTTTTGCTTCTGCTTTTTAGCTGTTTAGGGGCTTATGCACAAAATGGAATGACAGTAAGTGGAACGGTGGTCGATTCACATGGAGAAGCGATTATCGGTGCAAGTGTTGCCTTGAAAGGTTCGAAGACTGTAGGTACAATTACAGACCTGGATGGAAATTTTAAATTGACTGTTCCTAATGACAAGGCAACCCTTGTTGTTTCATTTATTGGTATGACTCCGCAGGAAGTCAAAGTTGCAGGAAAGAAAATAATCAAAGTAACGTTGGCTGACGACAATGTCCAGTTGGATGAAGTGATTGTGGTGGGTTATGGTCAACAAAAGAAGGCAAGTGTAGTAGGCGCTATTACACAAACAAGTGGTAAAACATTGGAACGTGCAGGTGGTGTAACTAGTCTTGGCTCGGCACTTACAGGTACTTTGCCTGGGGTTATCACTTCTGCTTCTTCCGGTATGCCGGGTGCTGAAGACCCTAAGATTATCATCCGTACACAAAGTTCATGGAATAATAGCGAGCCTTTGGTATTGGTGGATGGTATTGAACGTGAAATGAGCTCGGTGGATATTTCATCTGTAGAGAATATTTCGGTACTGAAAGATGCTTCTGCTACTGCTGTGTATGGTGTAAAAGGTGCGAATGGTGTTATCCTCATCACTACCAAACGTGGTAAGGAAGGAAAGGCTAGTATACAGATCAAGGCCAATGTAACAGCGAAGGTTGCATCCAAGCTTCCCGAAAAGTATGATGCTTATGATACTTTCTACCTCTTAAATAATTCTATTGAGCGTGAGGCTTGCATTAATGCAAAAGGATGGAGCGATTATACACCGACTTCCATCATTGATAAGTATCGTAATCCGGCTAATGCGGAAGAGTGGGATCGCTATCCGAACACAGATTGGGAGAAAGCATTGTTTAAGGATATGGCTATGTCATACAACACTAGTGTCAACGTATCCGGTGGTACAAAGTTTGTTCGCTATTTTGCTGCGGCTGATTTTGTAAGTGAGGGAGACCTGTTTAAAACCTATGACAATCATCGGGGTTATAATTCCGGTTTCGGTTACAATCGTATCAATGTACGAAGTAATTTAGACTTCAATTTGACTAAAACAACTAAGTTCTCCACCAATCTGTTTGGCTCAAATGCTCAACGTACAGTACCTTGGGATTATAATGACCAAGATGCATCCTATTGGGCGGCTGCTTACAAGTCGGCTCCTGATGCTATGCGTCCGGTTTATTCAAACGGTATGTGGGGATGGTATCAACCTCGGAAAGCGGATGTCCCTAATTCGGTATACTCACTGGCTACATCAGGTACGGAGAAACGTACAACTACCAAGATGACTTCGGACTTTATCTTAGAACAGGACTTGGATATGCTTACCAAAGGACTGAAGTTCAAGGCAAACTTCTCAATGGATTATACTTTTGTTGAGAATAAACGAGGTATCAATGACCAGTTCCACGACTCACAACGTATGTGGGTTAAACCTGATACTGGTGAAATATTCTTGGAAAAAGATGATACTGATGCTGGTTTGGATGCAGTTATCAATCCTATACTTTGGCAACATCAAGCCGGAAGTGTCAATACCGATGCGACTTATCGTAAGCTTTATTACTCTATGCAACTGGACTATTCACGTACGTTCGGTAAGCATGAAGTGACAGCACTCGGACTTTTCAGTCGATTGAAAGAGGCATCGGGTAAGGTATTCCCCATTTATAGGGAAGACTGGGTATTCCGCTTAACCTACAATTATGCAATGCGTTATTTTTTCGAGGCTAACGGTGCTTATAACGGCTCGGAAAAGTTTGGTCCTGACTATCGTTTCGCTTTCTTCCCTTCTTTCTCATTGGGTTGGATGCTTAGTGAAGAGAAATTTATTAAGAATAAGCTGAAATTCTTAGATATGTTGAAACTGCGTGCTTCTTGGGGTAGAGTAGGTGACGATGCTGTGGTGCAGCCTTGGCAAAGATTCACGGATGGACGTTTCCTGTATAAAGATCAATTGGATTATGGTGGTAATGTTATGATGGGCAATATTAAACCGTCAAATACGCCTTATACCTTTTATACTATTAAACGATTGGGTAATCCGAACATATCATGGGAAACTGTGGAAAAACGGAATTTTGGTATCGATTATGCTTTTCTTGGAGGATTGATCGCCGGTTCGGTTGATATATTCAATGATACCCGTACCGATATTCTTGTGAAAGGCAGTGAAAGAGCCATAGCTTCTTACTTCGGCACAGATGCTCCTTATGCCAATTTAGGTAAAGTGGATAGCCATGGTTATGAATTGGAATTAAGATTGAATCATACGTTTAACAACGGAATTCGTACTTGGCTTAATGCCAGTATGACCCATGCTGTCAATGAAGTGAAGTATCGTGATGATCCGGCCTTGAAACCTGGTTTTCAGAGAGGAGCAGGGCATGCTATCAATCAGGTATATTCTTACATCGATCATGGTAATATTGCCACATGGGATGACGTGATTGGAAGTACAGTCTGGACAACAGGCAATGATGCGAAGCTTCCTGGTGATTATAACATCATCGATTTTAATGGTGATGGGGTGGTTGACTCTAAGGACCAGGCACCTTATAAATATTCTACAATGCCCCAGAATACCTATAATGCTTCAATAGGAGTGGAATGGAAAGGATTTAGCATTTTTGCACAATTCTATGGAGTAAATAATGTGACACGAGAAGTGAATTTCCCGACGTTTCGTAGTACCGCTCATGTGGCTTATGCGGAAGGTGACTATTGGACTCCCACTGGAACAGCCACTTTACCTACACCACGGTGGGGAACAACCATTGACGGAGCTGCATCGGGTACGCGTTATTGGTATGACGGCTCTTATTTACGTCTGAAGAATGTTGAACTGTCTTATACTTTCCAGAAGACCAATTGGCTGAAGAAACTGGGTATGAAATCTTGCCGTATCTATTTAAACGGTGACAATCTTTATATGTGGACGGATATGCCGGATGACCGTGAATCTAACACCGGATATAGTTCTTCAGATGGGGCTTACCCAACTATGCGTCGTTTCAACTTAGGAATTGACATAACTTTATAATATAAGACTATGAATAAATATATGATTAAAATATTTCTTCTGTCGGTCATAACTTTGACTGGTATGATAGGGTTCACTTCCTGTACCGACTATTTGGACAAATCGCCGAATAGCGATATTGCGGAGAATGATCCGTATAAAAATTTCAAGAACTTTCAAGGTTTCATAGAGGAACTTTATAACCGCATACCGATAGTCTCTAACAACGACTACCATACTTGTATCAACTATGGTGAAGATGAATATTGGGAACCGCAAGAACTTCGTCTTTTTGCTCGCAATATAGATTATGGCGATTTTTGGGGATGGACTACCTGTTACTATTCTTATCCGACGACACGCAGTTCCGGTGGTCTGGGCAGAAATTCTCATGGGAATTTGTGGAAAGATTGCTGGTATGGCATTCGTAAGGCAAACATTGGTATTGCTAATCTCGATAACTTGATTAGCGCTACTCAAGAAGAGAGGAATCTTATTGAAGGACAGCTTTATTTCTTCCGTGCATGGTTTCATTTCATGTTGATGGAGTGGTGGGGTGGAATGCCTTATATTGACGAAGTGCTAGCCTCTGATGTTGCCCCCACCCTTTCAAGACTTACATGGCAGGAATGTGCAGAAAAGTGCGTAGCCGATTTCGACCATGCTATTCCTTTGTTACCGGTTGATTGGGATCAAACCACTGCCGGTGCTGCTACCCTTGGATTGAATGATAGCCGTATCAATAAGATCATGGCTATGGCATATAAAGGAAAGACGCTGCTTTGGGCTGGAAGTCCACTGATGAACTGGGCATCCGGGGGGGCAAGAGAGTATGATGTGGAACGTTGTAAACGCGCGGCTGATGCCCTTGGAGAAGCCCTGAAAATTACAGAAGAAACCAAACGTTATGAACTGGCCAGTATGGAAGATTATAACGACTTGTTCGTTGTGTATAATTCCGGAGGAAAACTGAATGGATTGAAAGAGGCTATTTTTCGTGAAAATCTTTTAGAATATGATGGGCGTTGGGCTTACAATATGAATACGGATTTTCGTCCACGAAGTCTGATTCACGATGGTATTAAATGCTATCCTACAGCCAACTATGTAAACTATTTCGGTATGGCTAATGGATATCCTATTAAGGATATGACAAAAGCGGATTCAGAATCTGGGTACGACCCGAGATATCCATGGAAGAATCGTGACCCCCGTTTTTATAAGGATATAATATTTGATGGCGTATGGTGTGGTGAGGCTGGTAATGGTCAATATTGCCAATTATATACCAATGGTGCGGACAGTGAAGAAGCAGACACGCAAAAAGGTTGTTTTACTGGTTATATGAATGGCAAAAGTTGCTTGAAAATAGTGAATAATGCCAATTGTAGAGGGCAATTTTTCATGATATTGAGTTTGATGCGTTTGGCAGATGTTTACTTAATGTATTCGGAGGCGGCAGCTGTAGGCTATGGTTCACCTCAAGGTAAAGCTACCACCTTCAATATGACAGCAGAAGCTGCCATTAATAAGATTCGAGAGCGCGCCGGTATGCCCGATGTACTTGATATATTTACAGGAAATACAACCGATTTCCTTAGTGAAGTCCGTCGCGAACGTGCTGTTGAACTTGCTTTTGAAGGTTTCCGCTTTATGGACCTTCGCCGTTGGATGCTTCTCGATAAAAGACCTTATACTCTGAAGACGAAGATTGAATTCAATCGTGCGCCTACCGACAACTATAATAAAGAACAACCGCAGGAAAACGAAATATTGAATTTACGCGAAGAGGTGTTGGTAGAGAGGAAATTCACTGACCGCCACTATTGGCTGCCGTTGCTCAAGGATGATGTTTACCTGTATGAAGGCTTCGGTCAGAATCCAGGATGGTAATCATAACGTATTAATTTAATCATAACGTAGATATGAATAGAAAGTTTATATATATTGGCTGTACTGTTTTTGCCATGTCACTGTTGAACACGATAGGCGTGCAGGCACAGGAGCAGAATGACAGCTTGGTGAATGTAGCTTTCGGCAAAGTTGCTCAGGAAGATTTGACACATGCCATTTCTACTGTTCACACGTCGGAACTGACAAAGAAAACAGCAAACAATTATAGTCTTGTAGGGTTGGAAAGCTTTGTAGGAGGCTACAATGGAAGTCTTTGGGGGCAATCTCCGTTAATATTGGTAGATGGGGTGCCGCGTAGTGCAAGTAATGTACGTGCTTCGGAGATAGAAAGCGTAACAGTTTTGAAAGACGCTGCTGCTGTGGTACTCTATGGAAGCCGTGCAGCAAAAGGGGTGGTTCTCATTACTACTAAGCGCGGAGAAGAGTCTCCTATGCATATTGATGTACGTGCCAATGTGGGTGTAAATATTCCGAAATCTTACCCCAAGTATTTGGACGCGGATTGCTATATGACCATGTACAACGAGGCTTGCCGGAACGACGGTATAGCAGAGAAATATGATCCTGCTACTATCTATAACACAGCGATGGGCACTAATCCTTATCGCTACCCGGATATTGACTTTTATAGTTCAGATTATTTGAGGAAGTTCTACACTAATTCCGATGTTACGGGTGAGGTGTATGGAGGTAATGAAAGAACCCGCTATTACTTGAACTTCGGCATGAACTATGCTAACAGCTTATTAAAATATGGTGAATCAAAGAAAGCCTACGACATGAGTTTCAATGTACGTGGTAATGTAGATATGGCATTGGCTTCATGGTTGAAGGCTAGTACTAATGCCGCTATAATTTTTGACAACAGCTATCAGGGACGTGGAAACTTCTGGGGAGCGGCTTCTACCTTACGTCCTAACTGGTTTGCACCCTTGTTACCTATTGATATGATGGATCCAAATGTGGAGTATATGCAAGAATATATAACCAATAGTAATCATTTGATTGATGGTAAATATTTGTTGGGTGGTACATCGGCGGACATAACCAATCCATTTTCAGAACTGCTTGCTGCCGGATATACCAAAGAGAAGGCTCGTAAGTTCATGTTTGACGTAGCTGTGACAGCAGATCTTGGAAGTTTGCTAAAAGGCTTATCTTTCAAGACCGCATACAGTGTTGATTATACATCTTATTACTCGGAGGCGTATGCACAGGAATACGCAATTTATCAGCCTACATGGTCCAATGTAAATGGTAAAGATGTAATTATCGGGCTCTCCAAATTCAATGATGACAAATCATCTACCAGTGAATATGTAGGTAAATCAACTTATGACCAGACGATGACTTTCAGCGCACAGTTTGATTATGCTCGTACTTTTAATAAATATCACAATGTGGCTGCTACATTATTGGGATGGGGGTATCAAACACAAAATTCTGCTGATGAGGGACACGAGAGTAGTGATTACCACCGTACAAGTAACGTGAATCTTGGTTTGCGGGCTTCTTACAACTATAATCACAAGTATTATGCTGATTTTAGTGGAGCTTTGGTGCATTCAGCCAAACTTCCTGAAGGTAACCGCAATGCTTTTTCTCCGTCGGTCACTTTGGGATGGCGACTTAGCAAAGAAAAATTTATGAAAAATGTGGATTTTGTGGATGATTTGAAGATTACTGCTTCTTATGCCAATCTGCATCAGGACCTTGATATTGCTAATTACTATATGTATCAAGGATATTTCTTTTACGCTCCAGATGCCGGTTGGTTTAAATGGCGTGATGATGCTGCCGGCGGTCCGACTTCCATTTCAAGACGTGGAAGCAATCCAAATCTTGATTTTATTACCCGTGAGGAAATTCGTGCAGGTATTGATGCGTCATTATTCAACAGATTCTTGAGAATTAATGCAAACTATTTCACTCAAAAAACGAGTGGATTGCTTACACAAGGTTCCACTACTTTGTATCCGTCGTTCTTCAATCTAGGTACTGATCATTCATTCTTACCTTGGACAAATTATAATGAAGATAAGCGCACTGGGTTTGATTTTTCACTTAGTGCTAACAAGAAATTCGGAGACTTGGATGTAACTCTAGGCTTCAATGGAATGGTGTTTACTTCAGAAGCTTTAACTCGCGATGAAGTAGCCAATGAAGATTATTTATTGCGGGCTGGTCATGCATTAGATGCCAATTTTGGTTATGTTTGTGAAGGCTTTTTCCAAGATGAGGCAGACATTGAAAAACATGCTAAACAAACATTTGGAACGGTACGTCCCGGTGACCTAAAATACAAAGATATCAATGGTGATGGCGTAATCAATAGTGATGATCAGATAGACTTGGGCAAAGGCGGATGGTCGGCTGCTCCTTTCACTTTTGGTTTGAACCTGACATTGAAGTACAAAAACTTCACACTTTTTGCAATGGGATCCGGACAGACAGGTGCAATGGCTTTCAAAAACAATTCTTACTATTGGAATAGAGGAACAAGCAAGTTCTCCGAAGTTGTCTGGGGGCGTTGGACTGACGAAACGAAGGAAACAGCAACTTATCCTCGCCTTTCCACAAGTAACGGAGACAATAATTACCGTAACTCTACTTTCTGGACATACAAGAATAATGTTTTCCGCTTGAGCAATGTGCAACTCACTTATGATTTTCCGGAACATACATTTAAAGGAACTTTCATACATGGACTTAGCGTATATTGTGGTGGAAGTAATTTGCTAACACTCTCCAAAGAACGTGAATATATGGAGATGAGTTTAGGATCACCCCAGTATCGTAATCTTTATCTGGGCTTTAAAGCCGCATTCTAAATTTAACTTTTAAAGAGAATACATTTATGAAAAAGAAAATATTATTAATTGTAGCTGCCGCTTTAATGCTGAATAGTTGTGATGACCTTTTTGAACCGGCCAAAGAGAACTTCAAGGACGTAGAGCAGATGCACGATGATGCAGCATATGCACAAGGATTTCTGTTGAGGGCATACAGCAATATTCCGGGTTATTATAATAATAGTGAATATGCTACAGACGATGCTGTTATTAATCAAAAGAACGATTCTTATCTCACAATGGCTACAGGAGGATGGACTTCTCGTTTGTGGACAGCAATTGACGAGTGGAGCAGATCTTTTGGTACCATTCAGTACCTTAACCTCTTTTTAGAGAATGTGGATCAGGTGAAGTGGGCGGAAGACCCGGTAAAAGCACAGTTATTGGCTCGTCGTACGAAAGGAGAAGCTTATGGTTTGCGAGGTATGTTTTATTACTATCTGCTTCGCGCACATGCAGGATATAGTGAAAATGGAGAATTGCTGGGAGTACCCATATTACCGGAGTATCTCACCGTTAATTCACAATTAAACTTGCCTCGTGCTTCATTTCAAGCATGCGTAGAACAAATTTATAGTGATCTGGAAAAAGCCGAAGAATTGCTTCCGTTGGAATATGAAGATGTTAGTGAAGTGCCCGCTAGTTATCAAGATATTACCCAAGATGCTAGTAAATACAATAATGCTGTAGGAAAAAAATTCAGACAATTGTTCAATGGGTTGATTGCACGAACTTATCGTGCGCGTGCAGCTCTTTTGGCTGCCAGCCCGGCTTTCCAAGATGCTTCTAATATGGTTTCATGGGCTGATGCCGCTGATGCCGCTGCTGCAGTACTCAACTATAATGGAGGATTAAGCGGACTTGCGGCGGATGGAGTGGAATATTATTCGAAAGATGTGGTAGAGAGTCTGAAAGATGGTATTAATCCTAAAGAGATCATTTGGCGTGAGAATGTCAGTAATAGTGAGGCTGCCAATTCGCAAGAGGCAAACAATTTTCCGCCTTCTTTGAATGGAAACGGCAACATGAATCCGTCACAGAATCTTGTCGATGCATTTCCTATGGAGAATGGATATCCTATATCAGATATTACTAAAAGTGGGTATGTTGAGACTAATCCTTATAATAAACGTGACCCTCGTTTAGCAAAATATATCATCTACAACGGAAGTTTGGCGGGAGTATCCAATACACCTATATATACAGGTCGTAATTCGGGTACGGATGACGGTATAAATGTAAAAGAGCAAAAATCTACGCGTACCGGGTATTATATGAAGAAGCGGCTGCGTATGGATGTGAACCGTGCTATCGGTTCGGTTACCAATCAACAGCACTATATTCCGCGTATCCGCTATACCGAGATGTATCTGGCTTATGCCGAAGCAGCCAACGAAGCTTGGGGACCTACGGAAGATAACGGACATGGTTATTCAGCTTACGATGTAATCAAAGCTATCCGTAAACGTGCCGGTGTAGGTGGAGAGTCTGATCCTTATTTGGAAAATGTGTGTAAAGGAAGCAAAGATAAAATGCGCGAGCTTATCCGTAACGAACGCCGTTTGGAACTTTGTTTCGAAGGGTTCCGCTTTTGGGATTTACGTCGCTGGAAAGAGGATCTTAATGAAACCGTATGGGGGATAGATTGGGGAAAAGATGGCAGTACTTTCACAAAGTTTGAAGTCGAGAAGCGAGATTATGAGGACTATATGTATTATTGCCCGATTCCCAATTCTGAAGTTCTCAAGTTTAGCAATCTTGCCCAAAACAGAGGATGGAAATAATTATTGAATGTATATTTAATTAAAAGTACGTTATGAAAAAGAACTTAGCATATATCGGATTGGCTTCATTGATAATGGCTTTTGCATCTTGCGAAAGCGGTGACAATGAGTTTCCTGATTTCGATTACCAAACAGTATATTTTGCCAATCAGTATGGACTTCGTACTATCGAACTTGGTGAAAGTGAGTTTGTAGACAATACTCTTGACAATCAGCATAAGATGAAGATTAATGCTGCTTGGGGAGGAGGATATACTAATAGAAGAAATGTAATTATAGATTTCAAGATAGACGAGTCGCTATGCGATAATCTGTACTTTAAGAGCACGAATCAACCCCTTGTGCCGATGCCGGCTTCTTACTACAAGTTAGCTTCCGATCAGATTACCATTCCTCAAGGACAGATAATGGCAGGAGTGGAGGTGCAGCTTACAGATGCTTTCTTTGCTGATGAAAAGTCGACTGGCGAGAATTATGTTATTCCTTTGTTGATGACAGCTGTTCAGGGTGCAGACTCTATTTTGCAGGGAAAAGCGGTTGTTGAGAATCCTGTGTTGACTAATAGTGGGGATTGGAGCGTGCAGCCTCAAAACTTTGTTCTTTATGCCGTGAAATATGTGAATCCTTGGCATGGAGAGTATTTACGGCGTGGTGTGGACCATGCTGCTATAGGAGGTGTGTCCAAAGATATTGTTCGTCATGAGCAGTTTGTGGAAAATGATGAAGTTGTGAATATATCTACCAAAAGTTTGAAAGACAATCTTTTACCATTGAAGATAAAAGATGCGGGAGGTAAAGATGTTAGCTATACCGTTCGTCTGACATTTACTGATGATGGTACGTGTACTCTTAGTTCAGGCTCTGAAAATGTTGTTGTGAGTGGTAGTGGTAAGTTTGTCAGAAAAGGTGAGAAGAATAGCCTGGGTGGTAAAGACCGGAATGCTCTTTATCTGGATTATACGGTCAATCTGACAAACAATAACATCCAAGTTGCAACAAAAGATACTTTGGTATTACGTACTCGTAATGTTCAAGGTGGTATGTCGCTTGGTGTAGTGAAAAATGATGTTTTAAATTAATATGAACATTAAAACTAAGAGAATATGAAATACATCAATAACAAGATAATCCTCTTTACATGTATTGTTGGATCAATAATGTCGTGTACAGACGAATATGATTGCCAGCTTCAAGTAGAGAAACCACAGAATGCAGCTATCAACGAATATTTAGCTCAATTTGATCTGCTGAAGTCGTATATTGACCGCAGTGGTACACCTTTCCAGTTGGCTGTAAATGTACCGGGTAGTGAGTTTGCAAAGAAAGAAATTGCATTCAGTACAGTGTTTACCAATTTTGATGCAGTGGATATGAACGGTTCTTACGATCCACTAAATACGTTAAAGGAGGACGGTACTTACAACTTTGGCGGCATGCAAACGGCTGCCAATGTAGCTGCAGAGGCTGGCGTGACTCTCTATGGAGGGATACTTTGTTCAAGTCAAGGACAACGTGCCGCATATTATAATAAACTTATTGAGCCGAAAGATATTCCGGTGGAAGTCCAGAAAGGAACGACTAAGTTGTTTAATTTCGAAAATGATGCCATCGGTACAGGTTATCCTATGACTGGCAATAGTTTGGCTGTAGTCGAAGAGGATCCTACTGGTGAAAGTGGACATGTCTTGCATGTGGGAACAAATGACGTAAAAGCAGCTTATTCCTACCCTAAGTTTCACGTTGTTTTGCCTGCAGGAAGAAAACTCGGAGACTATGTTAGATTGAATATAGATTTGCGTTTTGTAGGAACTGATGGAATTTGGGGAGACGGTTTGCGCGTATTAATTAATGGTAATGAGTATAAGCCCAATACAAATGGAAATGATTTCTGTGGCGGAGGCGATAAATGGAAACGAGAAGGAATAATTAATTTGAAAGATGCTACTACTCCTCCGGGATTTGTGGTACCCGAAAGTTTAGGAAACCTGACAGAATTTGATTTGGCGATAGGCGCTTATTCAGGTGGTGCGCAATTTTATATAGATAATATTTCTATGGACTATGAAGTGTCAGGGAAAGGTTCCACGGTTATTAATTTTGAAGAGGACGAATTGAATGCGACCTATCCTATGACTAATGGCGCAACAGCCACTGTAATACAGGATCCCGCCAACGAGAGTGGTAAGGTACTTTTCATTGATCATGCAGCCTATTCATTCCCGAAATTTACAGTAAAACTAAATGAAGGTAAGACACTTGGAGATTATACCGGTATGTCAATGGATATGCGCCTCATTGCAGGTAAATATGGTGGTGGGATGAGTGTGATAATGAATGGTCAAACAATTCCCCTTAACCGGAATGCGTTAGAGTATGGCTGTGACGACAATGATACATGGAAACGTGGAGGTGTCTATGTGACATTTGTAAAACAGGGTACTTATACTGCTTTGGGTGAAACGGTTCCGGCAGCAACGATTGAGATTCCTGATGCAATGAAAGACCTAAATGAGATAGAATTTTCAATCGGTTCCAGTTCAGGTAACTGGACAGCTTACATTGACAATTTGATTTTTGTATGGGAAGCCAAGCCGCAGCATATAGAAAAAACTCCAGAAGAGAAAAAGGAAATCTTCACTAAGGAGATGGAAAAATGGATTGGTGGTATGGTGTATGCAGGTGTGAATGAAACGAAGAGTGTAAAAGCTTGGAATATCATCGGTAATCCTCTGGATAAGACCGTCAATGATAAAACATTCAACTGGGGTGAATATTTAGGTGAAGTAGAATATGCACGTACTGCCGTGAAGATTGCCCGTGATACAGTGAAGAATGCCAATGTTGATCTTGAACTTTTTGTCAGCAACACATTCGGTCAATATGATGAAATGGGGAATATGGCTGATGAACTCATATCTTTGGTTAATGCTTGGGAAGAAGACAACGTTACCAAAATTGATGGGTATAATATTCTTCTTAATGCAATTTATTCCAAAGATGTTACTTTCCAGGAAGGCAATAAAACGATGATTACCAATCTGTTTGACAAACTAGGTAAGACCGGCAAACTGATACGAGTTTCCGATCTTAGCATGATGGTCGAAGAACTGGATGGAAACTTCATTGCGATTAATAAATTGACCGAAGAAGATAGAGCTGCCGCTGCTTCTTATATGGCTTTTATTATGCAGGAGTACCGAAGACTTATTCCGGCTGACAAGCAATATGGAATCTCTATATCGGGCATTACAGAGACAAATACAGGCTATAAACTGTGTCCTTGGACATCAGACTATAATCGTAATGAAATGTATGAAGGTATAGTGGACGGATTGAAATAGTTTTTAAGTATAGCGAAATAGTTTATTCCCAAGTTATGTATTATAGAATGAATATATTTTTATTGTGTAACTTTTAAAAAAAGAATATTATGAAGAATTTTATTTGTACTTTTTTTCTCTTGACAGCATTCCTGTTTGTTGCTAAACCTGTTTCTGCACAACAAAGTTATACATTACAGGCGTATTCTAGTGCTTTTGAATTTAAGTCACAGCAGGGGCGTGAGATTATTTTGGAATGGAGATTACCTATACATCTCGGAGGGGATACTTACGAGGGACAAACTGCTCATGAAATGCTTAAAGGTATGGTGAAGCAATACCCCGGAGTTTTCTATTTGTATGGATGGGGTACAACAAGAACAGATGATAATTACCTTTATGGGTATGGCAGAATAATTTATACAGGAACAGAACCATGTACTGTAACGATTACAGGATTATTTGCTCCTTCGTCTACTGTGGTTTTGAATATAATTCCATATAATTAGAATTTACAACTTTATATATGAAGAACATTGTATCTTTATTTTGTCTCTTTCTGGCGGGCATCTTTTTGTGGAATTGCTCCGATGGAGGAGATGAAGGAGTAGGTGAAAATGAAGGGAAGGGCGCTTATGCGCTCTTCCTTAAAAAAAAGATAGAGGTAAGTGCCGGTGAAAGCCGAACTGATGTAGTAATAGAGTGGGCAAAAACATCTTGGGAGATAACCTTAGGTCAGGGGGATATTGTAAAAAGCGTTACTCCTACATCAGGTGGGAATAATACAGGGGAAAAACAGTACACGAAGGTTCGGGTATCTTGTAATGCAAACAGTACGATGAAACAGCGTACGCAAACCATTCACTTATTTGATAAAACCAATGAGACAACTGTTGATTTGTTGGTGGAACAAGCGCCTGCATTCAAGTCTGTTACACTGAATATTGATCCTACGGTGACATATCAGCCGGTTGTAGGATTTGGCGGGATGTACAATCCGAAGATCTGGTGTGGCGACAATCTCCTTTCTGCACAGCAATTAGATAAAATGTATGGTGAAGGTGGCTTGGGATATTCTATCCTTCGTTTGATGATTTATCCCAATGAATCAGATTGGAGTGCAGATGTGGAAGCTGCAAAGGCGGCACAAGCCAACGGAGCAATCATTTTTGCATGTCCTTGGGATTGTACGGACGCGCTTGCAGATAAAATCACGGTGAATGGAAAGGAAATGAAACACCTTAAAAAAGAAAACTATGAAGCGTATGCTAATCATCTTATCCGTTATGTTACATTTATGAAGGAGAAAGGGGTGAACCTCTATGCGATTTCCGTTCAAAACGAGCCGGATATGGAATTTACGTATTGGACTCCTTCTGAAGTAGTGGATTTTGTAAAACAATACGGAGCAAAGATACGGGAGACAGGGGTGAAGCTGATGTCACCGGAAGCCTGTGGTATGCAGCCTGAATATACCGATCCTATTATCAACAATGCCGAAGCATTTGCTCAAACGGATATTCTTGCCGGACATCTCTATCAGGGATTTACAGATTTGAGTAGCGGATATGTTAAAAATCGCCACGATTACATCTGTGGTGTGTATTCACGTATTCAAGGAAAGACATGGTGGATGACAGAGCATCTTTTTAATGACGGCGAGAATTCTGATGATTCTTCGAAATGGGAATTCCGGAAATGGCAATATAGTCTCAATCATCTTGGAAAAGAGATTCACATGTGTATGGAGGGGCATTGCAGTGCTTATATATATTGGTATTTGAAGCGGTTCTATGGTTTGATGGGTGATACGGATAAACGGAGTCCGACGAGTGAAGGAGAAATCACAAAGAATGGTTACATTATGGCTCATTATGCTCAATATGCAACAGAAACAACTCGTATTAAGGCGGTTACTAGTAATGAAGATGTATGTGCTACTGCCTATTTGGATGAAAAGACTGGTGAAATGACCATCGTATTATTGAATCTGAATGGAGCTGCCCAGTGGTTGGAAATACCATTAGCAGGGATAAAAAAAGCAAGTGCCGTTGAAACGAACGAATCAAAAAATATGGAAGTTATCGGTACTGGTTTGATGGAATCTGCTGAAGGTATAACGGTGTTGTTATCTGCTAACAGTATAACTTCAGTCAGATTGATATTTAAATGATAATAATAACTAGTTGGAATATGATGAATTTATTAAATACAAAAAGTAAGCTATCATACTTACTTTTTCTCGGAATGATGTGTTGTTCATGCTTTCTCGGTTCCTGTAAGGATGACGATGTCATTGATCCTGATACTCCTTCTGTATCGGAATCCGGTACGGCTGTCGAGAATATTAATACTAATGTCAAAGCATTACGCAGACTTATTGAAGCCAAACAACAGGAACTGACTGTAAAAACATACAATCCGGTGAATAATGGGGCAAGCTATGCTATCGAACTGTCGGATGGCACGGGATTTAGTATGTATGCCCAGATTGCAGCATTGGGAGGTGGAGGAGAAACTATAGTGTATTCTCCGAAACTCGGTGCCAGAATAGAGCATGATGAATATTATTGGACTATTGATGACGCATGGCTGACATTTGAGAATGATGAAAAAGTCAAGGTAGTCGATGAAAACAATAGGGATACACCGATAGTGGGTATCAACGCTGATGGTTATTGGACTGTAAAATATGGGACTAAATCTCGTACGCTTGATAAGGCGGAAAGTGGCAGACTCACCAGTCAGTTTGAACAGGTGAGTACTGTTGGTGACGAGTTAGTCCGTTTTATTTTTACTGATCAGACACCTGTCATCGAACTTCATCTTTTTGAGGGAGATAAGCCCGATATTCCTCCATTGATAGGAAGTATACGTCGTCCCATTTCTCCTGAACAACCTGCATGGTTTGTTCATATCGATTCATGGAACTATGCTGATCCACAGAAAATCATCGATCTTATCCCGGCTGATATTCGTCCGTATGTTATTTTTAATATTTCATTGTCGGTAAGTCATGATGAAACTACGGGGATTTTTAATGTAAGCGAGTATGGTTATGAGATTGCAAAATCGTGGTTACGGACTTGTGCCGAGAACAATGTCTGGGCTATGGTACAGCCATCAAGTGGCGGTTTCAGTCATTTTAAGGATGTCAGCTTATATAGTCAATTCGAAGGTGACGATAAGGTCCGGGTATATGATGAGTTTTTCAGAGAATATCCCAACTTCCTCGGTTTTAATTATTGCGAACAGTTCTGGGGGTATGATGACCAGTTCTCTGTATCATGGCTACAACGAGTGGCTCACTGGACTCAACTTTTGAAACTTACTCATAAGTATGGAGGATATCTGGTAGTTAGTTTCTGTGGTAATACATGGTCGGCTAATATCGATCCTATTGCGCTAGTGAAACGCAATCCTGATTTTGCACAGGTTGCCAAGTTGTGTCCTGAAAACTTTATTATGTGTGAGAAATATACGACACAGACTGGTTTCTTCAATGTGGAGAGTATGTGTCTGGGTACATGGTTGTCCGGTTTCGCCGGTCAATACGGTATTCGTTTCGACCAGTGTGGCTGGACAGAAGAGGTAGGGCAGAATGGTGATAAAGATTTCCCACCGGCTGCTGGTGCACTTCCCATTATTGAGCATGTGATGCTGACCGGGCAAACTATTATCGACGGTCCTGAATTGATATGGCAACAGTGTTTTACGGAAACCGGTGTTGTCAGTGTAGGCAATGGTTATCAAAGCCGTAACTGGGAATGCTTCCCGCAGTTTATCAATATTAATATAGACATGTTCCGTAAGATTATTGATGGAACGATTCGTATACCTTCCCGTCAGGAGGTCATTGACCGTACCAAGTTCGTGATTCTTCAGGATGTATATTCCGGTGATGACAATGCCCAATATTGCGCTCCTAAGAATTTATATGAGGGACTTTATTTACGTGATGATGACGGCAATTTGTGGGACAATAAATGCTATTTCAAAAAGACGGGCCGTTATCCGACTATCCCTGTAGTATTTGAACTATGTGATGAGGCAGCTAATTCATTCGCGTATAAAATCAATCAATCTGGCTTTGACGGATCATGGGGAAGTGATATACAGCTTAAAATTGGAAAATTCAACCGTATATTCCCGGAAGAGTATACCGGTGAACTCTATGCCGGGCGTATAGAGAATGGCTGGGTAATTTACAATCATCTTGCCGGTACACGTAATGCTACGATTCCATTCAAGTATAATACTTGTGACAAGATGGAACTTGCTTTTTCTAAATATACTGTAGCTGTTGTGAAAGAATACGCTGATAAAGTTACTTTTTACATGAATAATCATGATAATGGCGGATCGAAGAAGACAGAGGTTATCAAAATATACGGATGCAAGTCTACTCCTTCATGTGAAATATCTTCCAGGGCGAATGGTACAGCACAGATTACCAAAGAGTGGAAAGACGGTGTATATACGTTGACTGTGAGTCATAACGGACCATTGGATTTGAGTGTAAACTGTTCAGGAAATGCAGTGGGACGTGAGACCCGATATACTACGGCATCCGTTTCGACCCCTGCTTCTCCACAGATCTATCAGGGAGCTCATCAGTATGAAGCTGAATGCTTTGACTTTAAAAATGTTGCTAAGAGAATTACGGCAGGTAGTGGTGAGGCAATACGCAACTATACTGCACAAGGGTATATAAACTTTGGTGCTGGCGCTGAAGCTGCGGTGCGCGATGAAATTACTGCAGTGGAAGAGGGGGTGTATAAATTCCTCATCCGTTACCGTGCTTCATCAGCTACAGTCAATACAGTGGATATGTATGTGAATGGTACCAAGGTAGGTACTCCGGAGTTTGCACAGACTGATAATGACAATACTACCTGGTATACAGTTTCGATGTCGGCATCTCTGAAAAAGGGTAAGAACACTTTTGAATTGAAAGCCAATTCATCAGGCGCGGGCGATCTGTATCTCGATAACATAGTTGTTGAGAGGATTTAAGAAGTTCTCATTTATTTGATTATTCACATTTTGCAGGTAGTATATCCTGTTTATATAAACTAATTGAGATGAATAGAATATTTACGTTGTTGCTGATTATTGCCTTGTGTGGAAGTTGTAAGATGACTTCTGTCTCTACAACTTTTACTAATCCGGTGATTAATGCTGATGTTCCGGATATGGACGTAATCAGGGTCGGTGACAACTATTATATGATGAGTACTACTATGCACTTGATGCCGGGTGCCCCAGTCATGAGGTCGAAAGACCTCGTGAACTGGGAAATCATCAGTTATGTGTTTGATAAACTGACGGACACGTCCAACTATGATCTTATCAATGGAACCGTTTACGGACGTGGTCAATGGGCTACATCCCTTCGTTACTATCAGGGGAAATACTATGTACTTTTTTCTCCCAATGATCGCCCATATCGGTCGTATATCTATACAGCGACCGATCCGGCAGGAAAGTGGGAGTTGCTGACACGTACCCAGCATTTTCATGATTCTTCTCTTTTCTTTGATGATGACGGCCGGGTATATGTATTTTCCGGTACCGGTTCTCTGAAGGAACTGAAAGGTGATCTTTCTGATGTAAAACCGGATGGAGTTGATATGAAAATATTTGAAAGGGATGAGACGGAGACGGGACTGTTGGAGGGAAGCCGGGTGATAAAACATAATGGTAAGTATTATCTATTGATGATTTCCTGGCCGAGAGGTGAGAACCGCAGACAGGTATGCTATCGTGCCGATAAGATTACCGGACCTTATGAGAAAAAGGTGATACTGGAAGATAAATTCGAAGGTTTTCCTTATGTAGGTCAAGGCTGTATCGTAGACGATGAGAAAGGTAATTGGTACGGCATGATTTTCCAGGATCGTGGGGGAATAGGCCGGGTAGCTACTTTGATGCCTTGTCGCTGGATAGATGGATGGCCGATATTAGGAGATGAGAATGGAAAGGTCCCTCAGGTGATGGAAAAGCCTGTGCAGGGCTATCCGGAGAAATCGCTTGTTGTGAGTGATGATTTCAGTGACTCGACCTTGAAACTTAACTGGCAATGGAATCACAATCCGGTAAACGAGGCATGGTCATTGACAGAGCGCCCGGGTTTCTTGAGGCTTAGAACAAATAGGGTGGTTGATAATCTCTATTTAGCTCCGAATACTATTACTCAACGAATGGAGGGACCTCAATGTAGTGGGGTAGTAACATTGGATATTAGTAATATGAAAGAGGGAGATGTGACTGGTTTCAGTGCTTTCAATGGAGATGCGGCTCTCCTGTCGATTACCATGGAGAATGGACAGAAATGTTTGACCATGTCTGAAATCTCCGTTAGTTTGGATAGCTCGAACAAAGCTGTTCTTGGTGTAAAAAACGAAGAGAAGGAACGGGTGGAAATCAATCAACCTCTCATTTACCTGCGGATTGACGGGGACTTTCGTCTGAACCGTGATATAGCAACTTGTTATTATAGTTTGGACAATAAGAACTGGGTAAAGATAGGTACTGACTTCAAGATGCGCTTTGATTACCAAAGGCTTTTTATGGGGACTAGATTTGCCATCTTTAATTATGCTACCAAAGTACTTGGAGGCTATATAGATGTGGACTCATTTAATTATAAGAAGAACTAAACTAGGTAAAAGAAAATTGCCGGTTCTGAAAGGGACCGGCAATTTTTAATACTATAACGAGTGAATACATTAAATACAAGAGAAATAGAAAAACGATGAAAATGAAAAGAATAGGAATATGGGTTGCCATGTCTATTTATATACTCTCCTTGTATGGACAGGCGGGCTATCAAAGTAAGGTAATCACTGATACAATCTACAGTGAAGTCTTAAAGGCTAAACGTGCGTATACAGTATATCTGCCTAAGAGTTTTGAACAGAATAAAGAAAAAAGGTATCCGGTTCTCTATCTCTTGCATGGTATGTGGGAAAAGAATGATGTGTGGGCGAATCGTGGACATGTAAAAGATGTAATGGATGGTCTGACAGCGAGTGGAGAAGCTCGCGAAATGATTATTGTTACCCCTGATGCTGGAGGTGGAGATCCGAATGTATTCCAAAACGGTTATTTTGATATGCCGGGATGGAAGTACGAGACTTTCTTCTTTACGGAGTTCTTGCCATCCATAGAGAAACGTTACCGTATTATTGGCGATAAATGCCATCGGGCTATTGCAGGGCTCTCGATGGGAGGTGGCGGAGCTGCCAGTTATGGCCAGCGCCATTCCGATATGTTTTGCGCGGTTTATGCAATGAGTGCATTAATGGATATTCCGCAAGAAGGAGCAGCTCGTTTTGATGACCCGAACGGAAAGTTGGCAGTATTGACTCGTTCGGTGATAGAGAAGAGTTGCGTGAAATATATCACGGGATCTGATGAAGGGCGAAAAACAGAACTGCGCAGTGTTGCCTGGTTTGTTGATTGTGGTGATGATGATTTTCTGCTTGACCGAAATATTGAATTCTATCGTGCGATGCGCGGGGCGAATATCCCTTGTCAATTCCGTGTACGTGATGGCGGGCATACTTGGGAATACTGGCATTCGGCTCTTTACATTTGTTTGCCTTTTGTAAGTCGTATATATCCGGATTGATACAGTCTCATAGGGGTATAATACTTGATGAAAGACTAAAAGTTTTAATTATACTTCAAACTCTCTGCGATTCTGGCATGAGTTTGAAGTATAATAATATGCTATAAAAGCAATGTGGAAAATCATTCTTCAAGTTCCGGTTTTCATTGCTTTATTGTGTGTTGATTCTATTCAGCCAATAGAATGGTGTAAGTTTTGACAGTCCCCTTATATTCAAAGTTTACTACTGCTTTCTTGTTGCTTGAAGTGGGTTGAATGACGTCAATTCTGACACTAGGATTATTTGAGGTAGCAGAGACTCTAGGCATATCTGTAGTACTGGCAGGAATGGTGTACGTTGTCTCATACTGATTAAATCCGGTAATACCATTTGCATTGGTTGATCTTACCGGTGTAGTTGGTAAATCCACTTTCTTACCGTCAACCATAATCTCTACTGTAGGAACCGTCGGATATTCCAGACTTTTGCCCTTTTTGCTGAAACCTAACCCCTGAAGCACACACAATTTCTCTTTAGAATTACTTTCAGCAACCAAGAAGATCGCGTGTTTTTTGTCCAACTTGTCTACAACTTCAGATACGTCAATCGTATATTGGGTCATTTCCTGAATAGAACCGGCAGGAACAGTGATTTCGCCAATCTTTTTCCCTTTCCAAACACTATTATCCCAAGGCCCGTCCAACCAAATCTTTATTTTGAAAGAAGCATCGGTTACAGGAGTCAGAAAGAGATTGAATGATGTCTTATTCCCCTTTTTGGTTCCTTCAAAAGGTTTTAATCCTTTTTGAGCTTTCTTCAAACCGCCAAAACCAAAATATTTATAGCCGATGATATCGCTGCCTCGTACATCTACAGGCATATTATTATCCCAAATATCCCAGGAATCCTGTTGGCTACCGATATTTGATAAATAGCAGGCATATCCGGCAGAATAATATTTGTATGGATCCAGTCCAAAGATCTGAAAACCTTCTGAAGTGACTTCCGCACCTGTATATTCATTACCATTTGTTGCTTTAGCTTCCCATATCCCTTCTTCTGCATAAGGATCATATCCGCGAATAACTACCTTTCCACCTTCCGCTACGGATCTTTTATCCCATTTGATAGTGACGGGGGCAACCATTGCCTGGCGTGCAAAACCAAATCCGCGTGGAGGGCGGTGATAGAACACGTACCACTGACCGTTAATCTCTTGTAAACTGCCATGTGTATTGTGCGCTGCGTTGGTTGCCTGTAATTTACTGCCATTCTGATTAAGAACTACTCCGCGGGAGTCTACAAGTACCCCGCCGCTGCGCCATGGACCTAACGGAGAATCACCAAAAGCATAACGGAGGGTTGAATTGGAATTTCCCAAACCATACTCCGGTCCGGAGTACCCGGAAAAGATCATCACATATTTATTACCGATCTGGCGAATAGACGATGCTTCGAAGAAATTGAAATCTTTGGGATTCTGCTCTTTATACAACGCAGGATAGGTTGTTCCGGCAGGATCTCTTATGATACCGGAATTGGTACTTGCCGGAATAAAATAAGGGATAATTTCAGTTCCCGGTCTGACGGAATACATCGTATTCTGATCTAGTTGGGCTGCTGACGATCTTTGAAATCCCCAGAATCCGTAAGCACGAAACCCTATTTCATAATCTGGATCATTGGGATCTGTGATGTTTTCAACAAAGACGGATGGATCGAATCCAAGAAAGCTACCAGGAAGTGTCCGTGTACCATCTTCATTCAGATTGATAGGAGTAAAAGGCCCGTCCGGACGGCTGCCTTTGCAAACCATAGCCTCGCGGTTACGACCACGACTATGCGGGAAGAGGTAATATTCCTTAGTTCCGTCCTTTCTCTTTATTTCAACCAGATCGGGAGCATACATGACGTCCCACTGGTTTTGAACGTGGTACGTAAAGATGGCTCCCTCATCTCGCCAATTGGTTAAATCTTCTACAGGAGCTGACCACATGCGAATATCTGCCCCACAGTAGCTAGTGAAACGAACATCGTGTGAACCGATAATGTATATACGATATTTGCCGGGATTATCCGGGTCCTCAAATACACGGGGCTCTCCGTCAGGAAGATGTTCCCAAAGCGGCAGATAAGGATTTCCCGTACCTATGATATTATGTTCTTTGTTACTCTTGTTTGCTCCTACTATATTTTGAGTAGCGAATAGTGTCATTGCTGTACATAATAGAATTTTATACAGCATTCCATAGTTTTTTCTGTTCATACTTGCTGAAATTTTGTTTCAGGCAAAGTTAGCCTGTTATTTATAGACTATGTTTTGAATTTGCACCTGATTGTTTCACAGAGGTTACTGTCGGTTTCATTTTATATCTTTCATGTTACATTAGGCTATATTTGTTCTCCTTCCTGTATCCATGTTGTTAATTGTAGCTATAGTTACGTTGGGATACCGGTATCGTTCCATTGAAGTGTCGGTATCACTAATTTCCCACGGCCGTGACAAGATATTCCCACGGCCGTGGTAGGAACTCTTCACGGCTGTGGGAAGAAGCTACCACGGCCGTGATGAATTAAGTATATCGGTATCCTGATCGAACAATAGTGATTGAATGATATAAGTATGCCAGTTGTATGACGGATGTTTAATGGGGGCTTGTCGTGAAAGGTAAGTAAAGCTGGATGGATAGGAGATTCGGGAGAGTAAAATCATAAAATAACAGGCTGACAATAAAACATATAAAATGATATTGTCAGCCTATTGTCAGGGCTTATTGTCAGCATCTAATGAACTGTAAATCATTTATCTAATGACTAGAAACGATGGGCTGACAATAAGAACTGCAAAATTTGTATGTAAATACAATCAGTGATGTAGTTATTAACTCATTCCTGCATTGATTGGATTGATCTTTTTTTATTTACTTTCTCTTTTGCTTTTCGATTCGTTCATAAACAGATAAGATTTCTTGTAGCCTCCGTAGTCTACGACTAGCTTTTCAAGCACGATACCCGGATCAAGAGGTTTGAAAGTGATTGTCTGCATACCGTCTGATGTGTTCGGTACATTCAGTTTCGCTTTTTTCTCAACGATGCGTCGTGCAACTGTCGGATAGTATATGCTGTATACATTTTCAGGAAGCTCGTTTAGGTTATGATTGAAATTGATTGTCTGATCCTTTCCTCCTTCAAATCCGATACTGTACTCATGTCCTTTGCGATCATGGAAAGCAAGAGTTGATTTTACTATCACATGGACAGTCACCTTGTCGATGCCTTTAGGCAATTTTATCTTGTAGGAGATGGAAGCTCCGTCAGTCGGTTGTGTGTAAGGCATCAGAGCCATGCCACTAAGGGTACGTCCCATATAGGGGATCACTGTCCATTCCGTACCTGGTGCTGCTTTAGCGCTGTAATAATGTTCGGCTTCTATGGCTATATATCCGTCTTGTCCGGTGAAGACGTATCCACCGACAGCCTTTTCCGGATTCTCGATGCGGTAGATTTTGGGCTGTGTATCAGCGGGGAAGTTATCATTCCACGATGTATAACCGATATGTTTCTGAATCATCATATTCTTCCATTTACCGCCGGACATAACGTTGTTATAATCGTCACTCAAAGCTTTGTCCCGTGCAAAGGTCTGTTCTACCTTGTCGGCCCATTCATTGGCCTGCGGATTGTTTTCTTTATACAATTTATGGTTCATGGCTTGTGCATAATACATTTCGTACAGGTTGGCCATTGCTTGAACGGGGAAGAGAATCAACTGCTTGTAGGCATCTTTGTATTCCGGTTTCAGTGATATGTATTGTCTCAAAGCTTCCGCTTCCAGTTTCAGATATTCATCAGATACTTGTTTCCATTCGCCTGTCTCCAGGTTATAAGTATTCCGGTCGAGCATTTCTCCCGTTACGCGACCGTTGTATTTGCTGTACAGGTTTAAGATTCGCATGGCTTCATCTGCCTGGTCTTCGCCAAACTGCTGTGCGCAGAAACGACGGGGATGATCTAATAAGTTGGAGACGTTGAACTGTTTGGGATTCCATGCCATATCCATGAAGAGCGTGATGGGATATTCCATGGGCTTCAAATCGCCTACATTCAGTATCCATAGCTTTTCTACTCCGTAATCGTATGTGAGTTGAAGTTGCTCCCACATATTTTGTATAGGGGTTACGTTCAGCCATTTGGAATTTCTCGGAGCGCCTACGTAGTCTACATGGTAATACATACCCCAACCGCCCGGATGCTTACGTTCCTTGGCATTCGGCAGGCGGCATACATTGCCCCAATTATCATCACACAATAGCATGATAACATCATCGGGCACACGCATACCTTTATCATAATAATCCAGAACTTCTTTGTATAGTGCCCATACTTGCGGAGTTTCTTTGGCAGGACGTTTGGTAATCTCTTCAATAATCTTGCGCTGGTTTTTCACTACATTCTCCAGAAGTTTCACATTGGTACTTTCACTCATGGCCGCGTCACCGTCTCCGCGCATACCGATGGTTACGATATCCTCTGTTCCTTGCATACGTTCGATACCTTCACGGAAGAACTGATCGATGACCTTTGGGTTGGTCGAATAGTCCCATGCACCATATTCTTTGCGTTTGCGTGACCATTCCTGATGATTACGTGACATCGGCTCGTGGTGGGATGTGCCGATAATGACTCCCATCTCACTTGCTGTCTTGCTGTTCTGCGGATCATCCTGATAGAAAGCCCAACTCCACATGGCCGGCCAAAGGAAATTACCTTTCAGGCGTAGTATCAGTTCGCACACCCGTGCATAAAAACGATGGTCACCATAGTTGGTGCCATAAGTGTGTTTCACCCATCGGGTAAGACACGGTGCTTCATCATTCAGAAAGATGCCGCGATAGGTTACGGCCGGTTCTCCGTCCGAGTACTGTCCGGGTTTGATATATACATTGGGTTGTTTCATGACGGGAACATCTGCCCACCAATACCAGGGAGATACTCCCATCTGTTCGGAAAGTTCGTAGATACCATAAATAGTACCGCGTCTGTCGCTACCGATGATAACTACCGCTTCATCTACCCCTTCACAAGGATTGGCGATGACTTGCAGGATATATTTTTCATTTTTCCCATCCAATACCTTTTTGTCTATTTTTCCTGCTGACACCAGCTTCTTTATAAAAGGAGTGCCGTAAGTACCTGCGATGATACACCGTTTCGAACTTGCGCTTGCTAAGAGTTCGGGCTTTTTTCCGCATACCTGCAGTATGTCTTGTTGAAGATTGCCGGCAGCAATCATTACCCCTTTGTCTTCGGAAGAATCTATGTATATCGGACAAGGAACTCCGTTGGCAACCAACGGGAAATGGTTGCCGGTTGCTGTGAATACTACGAATGGTTCAGCGGCAAATGCCGCTATACTCACAACAGAGAGATAGAAGAATAGAAATAACTTTTTCATGGTTTCAATATTTAATAATTTGTGGTTAATCATTTATTATTCCACTTGTACTGTGACACGATGCAAAGATAGTTGGTATTGATAAGAACGGGCTTTTGGTATGTTTCAATTATTTATACTGTTGATACCTGTCGACTTTTTTTTGAAGTTTTTTTCTTTATGGATAATACGAGGGAGTGTGAACAAACAGGTTTGCTCAATAAATGTTTTTGATTTTGTTTCAAAATCTTTTTATCTTGTATGTGTGGGGACTTTAGGGTGCTTAATAGTCTTTTGAGTGTTGATAGGCGTCAATCGCTTTTTTCACCGAACCGTGTAACAGCAACAATTTCTGTGCATGGTCATGATCTAATCCCAGTTCCTCCATAATCATTCTGGTTCCTCTTTCTACCAGTTTATGATTGCTAAGCTGCATGTTTACCATCTTATTTCCTTTCACCCGTCCGAGTTGAATCATCACCGACGTACTAATCATGTTCAGAATCATTTTCTGTCCGGTGCCTGATTTCATTCTCGAACTTCCCGTGACATATTCCGGACCGACAATCATTTCGATGGCGACATCTGCTTCTGCCGCCATCGGAGAATCCGGATTGCTGGTGATGCAACCTGTCAGGATGCCATGCTTGCGGGCTTCCCGTAAGGCACCGATTACATAAGGGGTAGTGCCCGAAGCGGCAATGCCAATCACGGTGTCTTTGGGGTTGATGTGATATTCGGCAAGTTCTTCCCATCCCCGGCCCATATCGTCCTCGGCGCCTTCTACCGGATTGCGCAGGGCGGTATCTCCACCGGCTATCAATCCGATAATCCAGGTAGGAGGCATTCCGAATGTCGGTGGTATCTCCGAAGCGTCCAGTACTCCCAAGCGACCACTGGTGCCTGCACCCATGTAAAAGATACGTCCGCCCTGTTTCATGCGGGGCACAATCTGGTTGACGAGCAGTTCGATTTGTGGAATGGCTTTTTGAACGGCTAACGCTACCTTTTGGTCTTCCCGGTTAATGTCTTCTAATATTTCCCGTACGGACTTCTTTTCCAGATTGTCGTAGAGCGACGGTTGTTCGGTTATCTGCATATTGATAATGGTGATTGACTAAAAATACAAATTACAAGGATTGAGATGAAGCGGTATGATATAAAATTAATCCCTCCATCGGACTTTGCAGAATCTTTCCGATTCTGATTCCTGTCTCTTGTGCAGCTTCTTGTAATATCTCCCTGTAGCAGTGAGCTACTGATCCGATAAAGTGTGCAGGATACTGCGTGTAATCATATTGCATTACGTTTCTTCGGAAGAAAGCAATAAAACTGCCAAGCACTAATTGTCGTATCCCCGGCTCTTCCAGATGTTGCGCTATAAAAGGGGACAGACTTGCCAGGAAACGATTCGGGAAGGGCTGACGGTAAACCCGGTCGATGATTTCGGGAGCTGTCAGGTCGAATTGTTTTAGAAATGCTTCTTTGATGGCAGGCGAAAGTTGATTCTTCAGAATGTCTCCCACCAGTAATTTGCCAAGGACGGCTCCACTTCCCTCGTCGCCCAGGATAAAGCCTAAAGGGGAGATGTTGTTGACAATCTCTTTTCCATCATAGAAACAGGAGTTGGAACCTGTTCCCAGAACACAGGCAATGCCTGCTTCATGGCCGCATAATCCACGGGCAGCAGCTAACATATCCGAGTAGGCTTTGATGTTTCCGACAATAGGTAAACTGTCGGCTATTGCCCGTCGGAGAACGGGAGCTTTCTCGGGTGTACAACCTGCACCGTAAAAGTAAACGGAGTTGATGGTCCCTTCCGGCAATTGTGGCAGGAGGGAATGTGTCAGTTCTTGCTGAATTTCTTCTTCTGACTGGAAGAAAGGGTTAAGCCCTTTCGTTCCAATCCGTTTGATAGGTGTGCCGTTGAGGATGACACACCAGTCGGTCTTGGTAGAACCACTATCTGCAATAAGTATCATATCTTGATGTATATTTTCTTTTTATATAGTATATAACCGATTGCCCAGTTGAGCAGGACAAACAGGATGGCATAGGCGAGAGAACCACCTTCATTACCGAACACAGGTTGAAGAGTGCTGGCATAAAAAGCCTGTTGCAAAGAGGCGCTTTCTCCCTGATAAGTGATGGTGATAACACTTAATAAGATGGCGAGCACATCTGCCAACACATAGATAAAGAGGGGATTTACTCCGAAAGATTCGAAGAAATGGCTCCATCTCTTGTATCCTTTGATGTCAATGATCCATACAAGCAAGGCTAAAAGGCTGGAACCTAATCCGCAAGTGACTAGGACAAAAGTGGGTGACCATATCTTTTTGTTGAGCGGGCATCCGTAACTAAGCAGGAAACCGGCAAAAGTGAGAATCGTACCGATCAGGAAAAGCCGCTCCAGCTTTTCACGTATATCTTTTACCTCCATCAGTAGTTTGCCTACGCAGAAACCGATAAGCACGTGTGCAATGGAGGGAATCGTACTTAATAATCCTTCCGGGTCGATGTGATTATCCTGGTACATGTGTGCATCTCCCAGAATACTACGGTCGACGATGGAAAGTATGTTCGTTTCATTATAGGCAAATCCATTACCGGTGACGAGAATGATAAAGTACCCCACTAATAATGCTACAATCAGATAGGGGATATATTTATGCTTGATGAGTAAAGCTATTAAAGCCGATGCACCGTAGCAGAGGGCAAGTCGCTGCATCACTCCCAAAATACGGATATGCGCAAACGGAAGCGGATCGTGGGTGTAGCAAAGTAAGGCGAACCAGTTGATGGCTATTCCGATCAAGAAGATGACAATCGTTCTCTTGATAATCTTCAGGGCGGCAGGGGTGCTGAATGTGAAGTTATACTTTCTAAGTGAAATGTAGGTGGAGATTCCCATGATAAACATGAAGAAAGGAAAAACCAGATCGGTGGGGGTAAGACCATTCCATTGAGCATGTGTGAGGGGAGTATATGCATACGTCCATGAACCTGGATTATTCACCAGTATCATTCCTGCGATGGTAATGCCTCGCATTACATCGAGTGCCAACAGGCGTTTATTACTTGTTACATTCATGACTGTTACTTTTTAATGTGTTAAGTTATTCAGTAAGTAAGTTCATTATTTCTTTCCAAAAGAATCTTCTAATCGGTTGCGAATCATTAGTGCGGCAATAATACCGGGCAGGGTACAAATACAAACCCATATAAAGAAGTGGGTATATCCGATATGTTCCTGTATCCATCCTGCCGGCATACCCGGAAGCATCATTCCAAGTGCCATGAAACCGGTTCCGATGGCGTAGTGGGCAGTTTTGTGCTCACCCTCCGCAATATAAATCAGATAAAGCATGTAAGCGGTAAAGCCGAAGCCATACCCTAGTTGCTCGATGGCTACGCAACTGGCAATCAGTATCGTATTGTCCGGAGTAGTGGCTGCCATCCACACATATAATAGGTCGGGAATATTGATGGCTAGTGCCATGGGTAATATCCACTTCTTGAAACCGTCACGGGAAACGAGAAAACCGCTGATAATTCCTCCCATTAGCAAAGCTATGACACCTATGGTTCCGTAGATCATTCCGACTGTTGCCGTAGATAAAGCCAGTCCTCCTTTTTCAGCGGTATCCAATAGAAAGGGAGAAGCTATTTTGGCTAGCTGCGATTCTCCCAATCGGTAGGTGAGCAGGAAAAAGAACATGAGACCCAGGTGTTTCTTTTTGAAGAAAGTGACAAAAGTCAGGAGAAAGTCTTCTAATAGCTTACCTGCCGTGAGTCCGGGACGTTTGACATCGGAATCGGGATGGGGGAGGATAAAGCGATGGTACAAAGTAAGAGCCAGGAATAATCCGGCCAGAAGGTAAAAAGTGATGCTCCATGCCAGAGGTATATTGCCTTGAGAGGTTTCCAACCATCCTGCTAGCATGACGAGAATTCCTTGCCCGAAAATATTGGCGAGTCGGTAGAATGTGTTTCGGATGCCTACAAAGAAAGATTGTTCCTTGTTGTTGAGGCCGAGCATATAAAAACCGTCTGCTGCGATGTCATGCGTAGCCGAACTGAATGCCAATAACCCAAAGAAAGCAAGAGTGAATTGTACGTAATGTGCCGTTGGGATAAAAAAGGCGATGCCTGCAAATCCGGCGGCGATGAACCCTTGCATGGCGATAATCCAGGAACGTTTCGTTTTCACCAGATCGACGAATGGACTCCATAACGGTTTGATAGTCCAGGGAAGATAAAGCCAGGAAGTGTATAAGGCTATTTCGGTATTGGATAATCCCAGACGTTTGTACATGATGACGGCAATAGTCATTACCGCTACATAAGGCAATCCTTCTGCAAAATAGAGGGTTGGAATCCAACTCCAGGGATTTCTTTTTATAGTGGGTGTTGTCATGGCATTCGTTCGATTTTATTTATATTGTTTTTCAAGTGTACTACCGGGGTAATAGTGAGATAGTATTTCTTCATACTTATAACCTTGTTCTCCCATCACGGCTGCACCGATTTGGCAAAGCCCTACTCCGTGTCCCCAGCCAGCTCCGGTGAGGATAAATCGAGAAGGGAGTTCATCTCCGTACTCCTTGTCTACTACAAAAGCGGAACTGTAAAGATGGGAAGTCGATAGAGTACGGCGTATCTCCAACTCTTTTCCAATGATGAGTGTCCGTAAGGTTCCTACAATCTTTAGCCGGACAAGACGTCCGGATGTTCCCCGTTCTACAGGAATTAAATCAATGATTTGTCCGAAATCAATCCCTGAACGTTGATGAATCAGTTCTGAAAGCTCCTGTTGCGAATAACTGACTTTCCAACGATAGAAGTCTGCTGTTTCCTGATCGTAGTTGTTTAATACTTGACTTAGGATTTTCTTATCCTGCGTGTTACAGAAAGCAACAGGCGAGGTACGTATCCATTTATCAGCTTCCGTCTCTATGGTCAAATCGGGAAGTTGTTTTTCAGTCTTGCTATCCCGTTGTCTGATTAGATAAGGGTGCTTAACGTTTTCCCAACAATTTTGGAACTCTTCAAAAGCTCCGCCACAACATTTAGAGAAACGGGCATCACAAATCGCTCCTTTATACATCAGTACCTCCCCCCGCGTGGCAGAGACTGCTTCGATGGCTTGTGGTGTTGAGGCTCGGGTAATTCCCTGATAACGCTGGCAATGATCGTCGGCACATACATCGAAATTCTTATGTGCTTCATGGTCATACCATTTTATAAATTGAGAATTGAGAATTGAAAATTGAGAATTGGCCGCGCTGTTTGACGGCATCGTCTTTTTTAATTTATCATTCTCAATTCTCAATTTATTAAGTAACCAGCTTCGGGAAATGACGGCGTGAGCCTTTAGTAATTCTAAAGAAGCTGTTGCGCTCATTTCTGATGAAATTACGCTGGTGAGATATTCTTCAATGGCAATCACATTGATGGCGGTTAGTTGTTCTCCTTCGATGATGATCTTTAATTCCCCTTTGAATTTCTGGATTTCTTTGCGTTCCCAATGGAAGTTGATTCCGATGGTTACATTTTTTAGTTCAAAGAAAGTATGTGTACCTTGTTGGGGAGTGAAAGATAATTCGTCGTACTCTTTTTCTTGCCACCGGATCTTTCCATTCTGATAAATAGCTTTCTGTGTTCCGGCAATTTCCGTCCCGACAGAAGAGATAAATTTTATAGGGAAAGAGAATTCAATCTCTTTCCCGGAAAGAATACCAACTGCTATTTGAGGCTCTGTCATAAGGCGGCTTTAATGCGTTCTATTATTTCTTGTAGTTTTTCTTTAGATATGGATACTTCCTGATAGATATCATATACCTTTTCAGGAGTCAGTTTCTCCATATCCTCTTCACGTACTATAGGGAATATGCCGTTCATTTCAGCAATAGCAGGACTGATGAGAATTTGTTCGTCTCCTTTTGCGTAATAGCAGTCAGGACGATGCTTGCTGCGTAAGAAGATCATACAATTGTAAGGGTGTTCGGCCACTGACTCAAATTCATCGTCGTAGCACTCTCCAAAATCCTCTTTGGTGCGTTCCAGACCATACCAGGCAAGAATATTCATCATCGGTTCTTTTCCGTTATCCTTGGTAGCTAAGATGTCGTAAATCAGATGGAAGGTTTTCGACATTGTTTTCTTATTTTCCGCCTGAATCCTGATGAAACTGTACGGGAAATCTTCATAACTAATTTGTACCTTGTCGTTATCTATTAATTTTATGTGATCGTAATATGCTCCCTGCATACTTTCCTCTTTACTGCAAGCTTGAAAATGGGCATGATCGGGAGCGGAAGCTCCACATTCTGGTCCATTATACAAAAGGAAGTATTCTTTCATTATGTCGGTGAGTTCTATCATATCTTTAAAACGCCCGGCTATGGATTGCGGCTTGTGTTCCTTATCTACAATTGTAAAGTGGTGTTTAAATATGGGATAGGGATTAACCAGTATCTGATAATTTCCATAACTGATGAACTCTTGTTCCTGCGGTCGGTTTGTTTGGCAGAGGAAGCAAGGCCGTGCGTGAATGGAGGCAGTATCTGTCTGTGCGGTAGCCGAAAGAATACGTTTCGGATTAAGGAATAGTTCCGCACTTAAACAATTGTTACCAAACCATTTGGATATTTCTTTTGTTCGTGGTCGATACTGTTCCAGTGCTTGGTAATTCTCTTTGGCTAGTTCCCAAGAAAGAGTTTGCTTTTGGAATAACTGTTCGATTCTTTGCTGAATTTTCTCTAGTGTCGTTTCTTGTTGCAGGATGCGCTGTTCCAATTCCCACGTACGAAGTCGGTCTTTATATAGATTATTCTGGTTGATTTTCTCAACAGGCAGTGCGGCATCCGAATTGCCGTCCCAACGGCGGCAAAGGTAAATCACGTCGTATATTCTGCCTATCTGATAATCGTGTGAAATTTTCAATCCAAGGGCATAATCTTCTCCATAGCTTGTGTTCGGGGCTTTGATTTCCCGAAGAATGGGCGTGTAGAATGCACGGGGAGCTCCCAGGCCGTTGATACGTAATGCATTATTTCGTCCGTTGTCGGGCGTCCATTCCTTATGATCGATGATGCCGGGGGCAATTTCCTGCATATCAAAGTTAGTTATCATATAAGTGCCGATTACCATTGCGCATTTCTGTTTATAGAAAGTATCAATGATGATTTGCAGGCTATGTTCGTCTTTATACACGTCATCGCTATCAAGTTGGACGGCAAACTTTCCGCATTTCTCGTGATGGATACCTATGTTCCAACATCCGCCTATACCGAGGTCATCTCTTTCGGGAATGACGTGAATCAGCCGTTTGTCCGAACTAAGTTCACGGAGAACTTCACTGGTTCCGTCTGTCGAATGATTGTCGATGACAATGACATTGAACGGAAAAGTCGTTTGCTGGTTCAGTGCCGAGCGTACGGCATCTTTGACTGTGCGAATACGGTTGCGTACGGGTATAATGACAGAAGCTTCATACTCAAAAGTGTGGGAAGAGAAGTCTACAGGACGGAAGATAGGATAAAGATATCCGCCAATTTCCTTCAAATGGTTGGTGCATGCCTGTTCCATTTCAATCTGTACCTGACGGTTTTTAGGGTCTACATAATCGAACTGCTTCTCACCGCTTTTCCGCTTGTCACTTTCTACTTCGGTATATAGATATTCGTTGATATGTACCAGTTTGCTCTTTTGGGATATTTTGAGTCTCAAATCATACAAGCCTGCATATTGATATTCCTCTTCCGTATTTTCTATAACTTCCTTGAATGCGTTGGCATTGAACAGTAATACCGATCCGAAATTGAAGTCGTCACGCAGGCTGCCGGGTTGGTAATCAATGACCGGAGCAGGTTTTTGCACACCGTCCATCTGTTGGTAATGGTCTGCATATGCCATGCCAGCATGGGTCATTTCCATTACTTGAACCATTCTTTCAAGAGCGAACATACCTATTTTTAGTGCGGTGCGTTTGGTATAAAGTAAAGTATATGCTTTATCAGAATGTTCTGCAATAGCCCGCATCGCTTGTGTAGACTGCATTTTCTCTACAGAGATGAGTTCGCATCCGGGAATACAGACATTGGTAATTGGTGATGCCAATAAATAAATTTTGTCTACCAGCGTCGATGCACGTAACTCCTTAACTGTTTGCACAGTTTCTTCCAACCGGCTGAAAGGAAGAAAACAGTTGATTGTTGTTTTCATTATTTTACTTCTTGTTTTGTAGTATGAGTTGTGTAAGATGTTTCTTTGTCCTGTCTTTTGATGAACAAACAAAGTCCAAGGAATGTGAACAGGGCATTGATTATCAACAACTCGTAACTAATTTGGTAACCGTTGAACCATGCTTCCGAATTTCTTTGCAGGATATAGCAAAGAATAGGAGAAGCGATAGCTACCAACGGAATATATTTATCATAAACTTGTTTCTTGGTGAAGATGCCGAAAGCGAACAGCCCTAAGATAGGACCATACGTATAACTGGCCAGTGTGTAAATCGCATCAATCACACTGGTGTTGTTCAGCAAATTGAATACGAAAATGACTGCCCCCATCACAACTGCCATACCGATATGTACATGTTTGCGTATCTTGCTAAGTGCCGCATCTCCTTTTTTCTGTGCATGTAAAATATCTACGGTGAAAGAAGTGGTCAGTGCCGTCAAGGCAGAACCCGCCGCAGAATAGGCGGAGGCTATCAGTCCGATAATGAATAATATTCCGACTATGTCGGGAAAATAATTTCCGGTAGCGATCATCGGAAATAACTCATCGCTTTTTCCCGGATTCTCGATGCCTTGCTGTGCTATAAACGTATATAGGAGTACTCCCAGCATCAGAAAGAGCAGAATGACAAAGAACTGTGAGATTCCACTGGTAATCATATTCTTTTGCGAGTCCCGGAAGTTTTTGCAGCTAAGGTTGCGCTGCATCATATCCTGATCGAGCCCGTTCATGGCAATAACGGTGAATACACCTGCCAGGAATTGCTTGAAGAAATATCGTTTGTCATTGACATCGTCAAAAAAGAATGTCTTGGAAAAGTCACTATCCGAAATCGTACTAACCAGACCACTGAAATTCAGATGCAGACTGGAAGCAATATAATAGATGCAAAGTATAACCGACACTACGAGGCAGAATGTTTTTAGAACATCCGTCCATATCAATGATTTCACTCCACCGCGGAAAGTGTAAAGCCATACGATAAATACCGTAAGGATCACATTCAACAGGAATGGAAGATGGAAAGGTTCGAAGATAAGAAACTGCAATGTTAGACATACGAGAAAGAGCCGGACGGCTGCCCCCAACATCTTTGAAATGAAAAAGAACCATGCCCCCGTCTGGTAGGAGGAGCTTCCGAACCTGTTTTCCAGATATTCATAAATGGAAACCAGGTTCATACGATAAAAGAGAGGAACGAGTACAAATGCAATGATAATTTGTCCTACTATGAATCCCAACACCATCTGCAGGTAAGAAAAGCTGCTTGCCTGTACCATGCCCGGAACGGAGACGAAAGTGACTCCGGAAATGGTGGAACCGATCATGGCAAAGGCAACGATATACCAGGCTGATTTACGGTTTCCTACAAAGAATCCTTCATTGTCGGTTTTGCGTCCTGCTATATAAGAGATAGTGAACAGGATTATAAAGTATGCCACAATAGTAATAGATATAACGGCTGGACTCATATCTGCTATTTTAATTCGTTTGGGGATGAATATCCGGAACTTGTTTACTTTGCCTACAAATGTAGGGAATTTATCATAGATATGCATACTCTTACATATTTTTTATTCCGGGTGTACCTCCGGTTACATGTTTTGATGAATGCCAATTTTTATTGAGAGAAGGTAACTCCGGGGATTTCTTTTCGAGTGAAACGCCGGTTGTCTTTTCTGATGTATGCATCTCATCTCTGAAACAGCAAGTGTCAAAAGTATGCCCTACTGCTGTCTCTTTACTGCTTGAAAGTGCCAGATAACCTCCATCATTACTTAAAGCAGGGAAGTTGGGTACTATAATTAGAGTTTCTCCTCCGACTTTATGCTTTTGAACTACCTTGTTGAAGTATTTGGTGAAACAAAGATACCCTTTGGACGGAATATCAAGAGGGATGGAAGTTTCTTCCTTTTGAAGGGTAGTAGTACTGTATATTGTACCATCTTTATACATCTTATAGAGATAGAGGGCTGTTACGCTGATTGTTGTTTCGGTCGGATTATAGATTTCTATATATTCTGCTCCATCACTCGCATTATCATACATTATTTCATTGAAAAGAAGCATGCCTCTCACATCTTCCGGTAATTCAGGGGTATCTGGATTATCCGGTATGTCTGTTCCGGGTTCTTCAGGCGTTACGTCGGGCGTGGTGGTCGTTTCTACGTCATTAGACAATCGTATGTGGTGGAATATGAATCCTTTACAACGGCTTTTGGTATAGATGCAGTATATACCGCAGCAAAGAGAAGTTGGTATATCTATATCTTTCACTTGCTTCTCTTTTACATATTCATTCTCGGATTCGAGACGTGTCCAAAAGGTCCAGTAACCGTTATTGTCACATTCTACTTTGATAAATAGTTTAGGTGAATTATTACCTTTCATCAGTTCTCTACCTGAAGCCAGTAGTTTGGAACCGTCTTCATTTTGGCGGTAAAGAGCTATATTATCTTTGGAACCTCCAATTTGAATATAATAACCGTTTAGTTTATCGGAAAGCACATTGGAGGAAGAGGTTAGATAAAACCGTGCATAATTGTTGGCGGAAGGGTTGAAGGTGAGGTGAACTCCAAATTCCCAACGGGTATTTTTTACCGAAGTAGACGGTATAGTGACATAAGCCGTTCCGGCATCTTCTTGTAGATCATTCAGGTGAATTCCTTCTTTAGCATTGATGGTGAACTTATCAGTTTCTCCTTCCCAAGGAAGTTCGGAGGTAACTGTATCTTCTCCTTCTGAATCTCCTTTTTCTTTGTCATCAGTAGGGAGCGAACAATTATAGAACAATATGATGAAGATACTTAGGAAAGCAAATGCTTGGTAAATTTTCATACGGTTTTTAATTTGAGTTTTTTCGTTTTACCGTATTTGTTTGTGTATAATGCAGAAGCAATTGCGGTCTGAATGTTTGAATGAGTCGGCAAAGATAAACTTTCTTGCCGGAAAAAGCCCATACTTACAGAAGAAAAGATTGTAATTCTTTTTGTTTCTTATACATGTATGGGAAGAAAACAGTGAGGGACTACCCAAAGTCATATTTAATAGATTGACTTTTGATAGTCCCTTGCAACTGTTACATTCAATATGGGAATACTATTCGAAACGTGGCATTACATATTTATCAGTATAAGATGTGAAAGTAATACCAGGTATGGAATGAGTAGACGATGCGTTCTCTAATTTTTTAATCAATGAATAATCGTCAGCATTCAATGCATAATAATTATCAGAGGTTGGAGTAGTCACACGTACCGTCCAATCGAACATATTACCGATGATGGTTAATGCATCCGTTTCGGGATTGAATACAGGAATTCCTGTTTTCACTACTTCGTATGTCCGGTTCTGCAGTACGTAGAAAGCATTGTTGACATCGGTCATGAACGCAAGTGTTTTCTTATTTCTGAACTCTGTCAGATACAGATGTTCCAGTGTCAGTCCTTCAGGCAAGGTGATGGCACGAACATACGGACGCCCTTTCACCTGTTTCAGATGAAACAGACGGCGGTCGGCATCCAACAGAAGATAACCTTCGTCATACTCCTTTTTCACCGTAGGATTTCCTACGATCTCCGTTGCCGGGAAACGAAACTCCTTTTTAGTCATAGCTTCGGTAAACTGAAGACTCTTGTCTTCCTTTACGCTGTTGGAGGCCATGTCGATAAATTCGATTCCTTTGGAGGTGATGCGGAATACGTCATCCGGCATTTTCAGGTCTACACGTCCTGACATGGATTCCATCAGAGGATAAAGTCCGATAGAAGGCGCATTGATATCCGAAGGAACACTACGGAAGTTGAAGTTCTCCGTCTGTACCATTTTGGGGGTTACTGCTATCCCTTTAATGGTATCCGGAAAACGCTCATCGGACATCAACTGACGAAAATAAAACATAGGCAGGATACTGTCGAAAGCTGCTTCCGAATAAATATTTCCTGCCAGGTCGCGACGCACACTTCCTTTTCCCTCTTCCTGTCCCATTTGTGCGAAATCGCCAATTACGAAACTGTACAGGGTAAAGGGAGTCTTCTCCGGCTTTACGACAAAGAAATTGTAGCACCAGGGCAACTGCCAAAGAAGCAGAAAAGCGATGGTTACATATAATAATATAGTACTGAAACGTCTCATTACTCAATATTTTAATTTTTAGTCTTTAATTTTTAATTGTTCCTAGTCCTGTTTTCCGGCCTTGAATCGTACGATAGAAAGCCACGAGAAAGAAGCTGTCAACAAAGTATAAACCACTAAATAAGGGAGGAACTTGTTATATGCTTCCGGTGTGGGCGACAGAAAGAAGATTCGGAGTAATAATATTGCGATAATGAGATTCAGAATACGACGTTTCCATGCCGGTTCGAGGCAGATCCATGCCACAAGCAGGTAGCCGGAAATCCCGGCAAGATACCACGTTAAAGCGGTGAGCAATATGTGGTTCTTCAGTTCATGGGCAAGTATTCCATTCAGGTATACTTCCATCAACAGAAAATTGGAAGCGAAGCAGACAAATAGCAATACTAATCCCGAAAGCAGCATATTACCTGTCATCTTCAGCTCCGGATAAGGCAGATGGAGAGTCAGTTTCAGGCATTTGCGCTGCATTTCGGGAACAAATTGCACAATAGCCATCAAAATTCCCGCAATCAGAGGGATATATTGCAACATATCAATGAAGATGACATCTCGTTGCAGCATCACTTCCCACACATGAGCAGCCCCTTTCATTTCTACCACCCGGTTGATGCGGAGCATACAGTAGCCTGTAAAACCAAGTGTGGCGAGCACGGCAAGTAGAAAATACCACCGTGTCTTTATCCATTCTTTATAAAATATAGCGTACATTGTTTTTATCAATTATCAACGATTCTAGTATTTGCCTGTCAGGCCGATAAATGCATCTTCCAGATTTACCTGCTCACTATGAAAATTAGTGTAGGGTACTGACATGGATTTCAGTTTTGTTTCTGTTTCTGCCGGTTGAAGGAAGGAGAAAGTCTCCAACTGGTTCCGCATGACAGAAGGATGATAGAAATCATCGGATGCGGGAAGTTCGTAGCCTTCGGGAATAGTGAAGGTGTAGCGACGTCCTTTTTCCAGTAGTTCGGCGATTGGTTTCTGAATCAGTATCTTTCCGTAGTCCATGATGATGCAGTCATCAACAAGCCGTTCCATGTCCTGAATGATATGCGAGGTCAGAAAGACGGTTTTTCCTTCTGAACGGGCGTAGTCGCGGAGATAGTCGACAAATAGGCGACGATAGCCGGGATCGAGTCCGAGAGAGAAATCATCCAGTACGAGAAGTTCCGGGTTCTGTGCGAGAATCAGTCCGAGGGCTACTTGTGAACGTTGTCCGCAGGACATACGCGAGATACGTTGACCGGTGGCTACTTTCAATTTATTCATCAGTTCGTAGTAGGCTTCCTTTTTCCATTGACCGGGGTAGAAAGCTGCGTAGAATTTCTCTATCTCGGTGATGGTCATGAATTGGTATTGCACGTGACCTTCGATGAGCAGTCCGATATTGCGACGCAGAGCCGGTGCCATTGTCTGTATCTCCTGTCCGAAGATGCGACATTCTCCCGAACGGGGTTTCAGGTAACCGCTCAAGATATTGATAGTGGTGGTCTTGCCCGTACCGTTCTTTCCCAACAGTCCCAGGATGCGTCCTTTGGGTACTGTGAAACTAAGATTTTCGTAAATCAACCGTTTGCCGTAATAGTGCGTCAGGTTGTTACATTCGATAATATGTTCCATTTGATTTTATCTGTTATTCTATTCAAAAGAAGAAAAGGAAAAGAATGGGAATCAAGATTCCGATAATTAGTTCGATTCCTCCTCTGCCGATAATACCCTTATTTCCTTTCAGCATGATGATGCCGGAGAGAGTAATGATAATAAGAGCGATAGCGAAAATATCAGCAAAGTAAGTCCACCATTGTCCCGGGTTGTAATGTAAGCGGGACATTGCTCCAATAAGCGGACGGCGGGTGACGGATTCATACACCGCTTCCCCTGTCTTCACATCTACCAGGAGGTTGGAGCCGCCTTTCAGGAATACTTTCATTACGTCCGTTTTCGGGAAGTAATGTTTGGTATAGTTGCCGCTTTCTCCTAATGGTTCCAGGAGGGTGAGCACTTTCTCCTTATTCATTCCTGCTTTATCCGGTAGCTTTTCTGCTATCTTATACTCTTTCCGTGTGATGGAGAAGTTCGGGTTAATCGTGTCACGGTGATTCATTACAATTCCGGAAATGGCATATATCAATACCATTCCGGAAAAGAAAAATGATAAGTCACGGTGTATGAGTCGACTCCACTTGCGGATGTTACTACTCCACTTCATACGAGTTAGCTTCCATGAAATAGAAAGATAAATACTCTTTTCCTGTTTCTGCCTTGCGGTCGGCTATTTTGGCACGGAAATCTGCAATGCGGGCTTCGGGGCTGTTGGCTGTTTCGCCACGTGCTTTCTTTTCAGAGTCGCATCCGGCTTCACCGGTTCCGTGTTTCTCGGCAGCCTGTGCTTTGAGTTGTGCTTCCCAGTTCTGGAGATAGGCTTCGTCAATGCGTTGTTCTTTCAGTGTTCCGGTAACACGAACGATAGAGTTTACACATTTAGGATCGAATGCTCCCAAAGTTCCTGCTTCTACACGGATCACTTGGGTATCGTCGCTACCCATCAGGAAGATTTTCTTTGCTCCATGTTTGCAGGTGTGTGTGCAGACGCCTTCAATGGTCACTTCTTGTCCTGCAAGGCTTTCGGCATTGGCAAGGAGAGAGTCGATTTCCAAAGCGGAAGATGCAGACTGTTCTGTAGTTGCTTCTGATGCGCTTTTCTGTTGTTTGTTACCACATGAAGTTCCGATAAAAGTCATTGCCACGATGGCAATTGCGATTGTTAGCTTTTTTGTTTTCATTGTTCTTGCTTCGTTTTTATATAGTTTGTAATCTGTTTATCGTTTGTTTATAGCTTATCATAGTTCGCCTTACGGGTGAGGAGTCTTAACCTTACTTGGGACTTTGAGTTTCATGCCGGGAAACTGTTGTTTCCTCACCGAGAAACTGTTGTTTCCCCGTAGGGGAACTAAAGGTTTCCCGGTGCGAAACAAATGTTAGCCCTTTAGTTGCCGGCTTGATCCCTTACGCAACGAACTTGCATACCGGCTTTAATGCTGACATAAGATAATGATAATCTGCCTTCCGGATACTTGGTTGCATTGATTGTACTCATTAATCCAAAGAACTGTATATTGGTAAGTACTCCGCTAGTGCTATTGTATATAGGTTTGTAGGCAGTCGAAGTCATATAATAATTCATTGCCGGTTTTCCATGCCATGCAGCTTGAATATTGGCATCATCCGCTATCGCAGTTTTTTGATAACTGCCGGCACCAGTAAGACTTGTTGCCATACGAACACCAGAGAATTGGTAATTGAATTCTGCATCATTCAGTGCTGATATTTTGGCGCCATCATAAGTTGCATCATAAAAAAGAGCTTTATCACCATCAGCCGGTACTTTGCCATCGACATCATTTGTAGTCTTTCCTACCAGATTAAAGTACTCCAGACGTGTCGGTATGTGCCATCCTTTCGGGCAGATTCCTTGTGCTCCTTCAAAGGAGGTCAGATTACTTTCTGTGATTTCCTTACCACCCAGTGCAGCTTGGAAATCATATAGATAACCTAATTCTTTTATGGCACTTTCTTTTGTTGTAGCTACGGTTGCACCGTCGGCTGTAATTTCATACGGATACCAAACATGGCTATCAGCAGTTGGATCGGTAGACGGTGTCAGTCCTTTCGGTAAGTAAATAAGTGGTTCAGCCATCCATGTCGTACCGTTTGAGAGAGTTACAGTCTTATATTTCACATTGTCATACAGGAAATAGTTCTGATCGAGATGTTCCTCGAAAGAAATCTCATTATCAGCTCCGATTTCGCCCTCATCTGTCCAATTTTCAATGTCACCACTAAGTTTGACTTCTATATCGTCAGGTAACACGCGAATGTTCACACTGTATTGTCCTCCTTGTGCCAAAGTGGTAGACGTGAGCTTCTGTGACAAGGTTTTGCCGTCAGATGTGGCTACTTCAAGCGTCAAGGCTACTGTTTGGGGAACGATAATAGCGCGGTATGTCTCATTGGCTTTAATGGCTTGTGCAACAATGCTTGTAGCAGAGGCGTTTGCATCAGCAGTCACTGTGAGAGCACTCAAATCAAGAGTTGCAGTCGGGATAGAACCTTTCAATGCAATGGACGAGATGTTAGCTTCTACTTCCTTTGTTACATTAATTACTAATTTAGTAAACATGTGTTTGAAGTTCATGCTTATAACGTTGGTAGTCGGAAGTACATCCGATTTCTTTGCTGCCATAAAATCTGATGCTCCGTATCCGGTAGTCTGATCGGTTTCTACAGTAAATGAAGCCGGAGTATTGCCCTCTTTATAGGGATAATAGGCTACTATTTGCGATTTGTCATTTCCTTCCGGGTACCAGAGTAAATCACCTGCAAATATTCCGTTACTATATGTCATCTGCTTATTCTCTGCATATACGAAGTCACCGTTTTGGGTGATTGTAACACCGATTTTATCTCCGGTCTCAAAGTTAACTTCCGTAGCACGTGTAATAATAGGAGAGATAGTAATGCGACTGTTTGCAGGAGTCGTAGCTTCGTTCTCCTCTTGTTGGCAAGATACCAAAAGTGCTGCTGCAAAGATAAATGTCAAACTCTTTTTCATTGCTTAATAATTTAGTTTATATATATTCATTGTTCTCAAAAAGTATATCCTAATTTGATAGTCTCGTTCCAACGGTTCGAACCATCTATATATTGCAGGTTGAAACCGTGCGTATAACTACCCTGTACTTCCGCATAAATTCCATAGTTGAAATGATAGCGCAATCCGAGATGAAATGTAGCTTGTGGGGTAGTTGCATATTCATTTTTCAGATTGTAATAATCTGTCAGCCGATAAGGCGGATCACCCGGTTCCGTATCTGTTGCCGTAGTCCTGTTTTTCTCGGTAAAGTTTCCTATGGCAAAGGATGCAGCCGCTTTCAGGTCGAGTTTCCCCAGATGAAATACACCGGAGATATAAGTCTGGCTACAAATCATCTTTTCCGAAGCCACATAAGGATACATCTGTGTGGTCAGTCGTCTGAATGTTGATATATTCGTTCCCAGGCGAAGTTCCGTGCGGGGACTAATCCATTCATATTCGGGATGGACAGAGAAAACATCCTGCTCAAAAATACGATTGGAACCGTGTACGTGAGTGGTCGTTATCCCGTTTACCGTTTCCTTGGTTATCACATTCTCATTGTTGACCAGATGTGACCATTGCAAGTTCAGTCGTAGAAAATGCTCTTTCTTTCCCTGTTTGAAATGATAACTCAAATGGGAGGTAATCCGGTGGGTTGGAAATTTAAACCAGATAGCATCCCTTTCACCGGCAGAACCTGAAGAATAGGTGTATTCAGCATCTCCGTAAAATCCTTTCCATTGAAGTTGCAAGGCTCCCCCGTTCGACAATTCTTTGATGGGGAAACCGTTGACACCCGATTCACTAAGATGGATTCCACTCCCGTCCCATGCCTCATAAGCTCCATACATAAGTCCTTTATCCAGAAAAGCATTGTAAGAGTTTTCGGCTGTACCGATGACTTCTGCTTTTACTGATTCGCTATTTTTGCCGAGAATATAGGAAAAGCCGATCGCCATATCTCCCGAATGATACATGATGCTGGGGGCTATTTTCAAATCCAGTCGGTAATTGGTATGCCGCAAGTCCTTTCGTTTGGAATAGTTGGAAGCGGCAAAGTCAATCTTTCCTCCTAATCGCCAGTTGGGGGAAATATCAGTTGCAATACCACCCATGAAAGCGTAAGTTTGCAAGTCTTTACGTCCGGGTGTGAACTCCAGGAGGTCTACGGGATAAAATCCCGGGTGGATAAACATCGAACCGCTCATATCCTTGCCTGAAGTATGATCGAATGAGAATGAACCCGTCAGTGAATAGCCTTTCAGATGAGTGATGGACTTTGCTACCGCTCCGGCACTCCATGCTTCTTTTGCTTCGTAATAGTTGCGGAAATCACCGTGGTTATTCTTTCCATACAGTTCGGCATAGGAAGCGGAAATACTGTCCATCATGATGCCTGTGACATTTGCCCCGGCATTCCAGGAGTTACGCCGTTCGATGATGTCATAAGTCTGTGCCGAAACTCCGGATGTCAGACATAGGATCCAAAGACCTGTTATATATATTTTCTTCATCTCACTCATGCAAAGATTGTTTTTCCCGTTCATAAAAATCGGTAGAAGAGTTGTTTGTATCTACCAGTACTTCGTAACCCGCTTCCTGTGTCGCTTCTTCATCCACATGACGGTATAAACTGCGTCCGTTGTATGTGGCACTTTGAGTGACATATCCCGCATCGATGGATGGAGAAATACGCTTTTTATTGTTGGAAGAACCGCCATAATATACTTCCGTGCCATCAATCACCCAATCGAGTGGTACCGCTATCACCTGATCCGTAGTGCTTCCCGGTTTTTGTATGATGCTTCCCTCTTTAAGAACAAAGTCCTGTATCGTGGTATCCTTGGCTTTAAAAATAACCGCGGCAGGAGAAAATATCGAGAATGAATAGGCGTTCGCCTGGCCAGTCTTCAACACTACGTTCAGGTAATGATCCGGTGTGATCTGGTCGCCCGGAGCCGGATGATACTGTGTGTTCGGAAAATAAACATTATTATAGCATACAAAATATCCGGGTTTGTTCAGGTTGACAGATTGCGGATATTGTGCCGCATGGTCAACCGCTCCGTTGATGGCAATCACTGCATCTTCTCCCGGCTGAAGTGGGAACGTTTTACCGGTACCGCCAAATTGCCAGATGCACTGAACGATGGGAGCGAAGTCCTTGAAGATGGTTGCTCCGGTTGCTTCATCCTGTGTCACCCATACATTAGTGGCTTGTGAATTGTAAGGGTCGAGTGCTCCGAAGCATAAACTATCCAGATATTGCACTTCCGAGTCGTTATTATGCAGGATAATGTACTTGTCGGACTGATAATTTCCTTCCAGCGGTAACTTTGTGCATCCTCCGCAGTAAATCTCTTTAATAATGATCGTCCCGGCCTTGGAATGAATGAGCGGGAGATTAAAAGACATGTCTCCGCTGGTTAGTTTGACATTATCAGCTAATCCGTTGAAAATATCCTTTCCGTCTTTGTCGCTGACTTGTACGCGGTATATACCTTTGGTCAAAGAGAATTGTGCGACTCCATTCTTGTCGGTTTTAGCCTTGTAAGAATTCCCACGGTCGACATCTTCAATCTTTACGGTCACTCCTTCCCGGAGATGCTCCGTGTATCCGTCCGGATATACGGCAGTAACCTGCAGGCTGTGCAACTGGTTGTCATACGGATTCTCTTTATCGATATCCGTGCATCCTGCAAAGATGCCAGTCACTGTTAGTAATAATATGTAGATGGATTGCTTCATATAGTTAGAATTTGATACGGCAAGTAAGTCCATAATAGAAATCCGGGGTGAAGAGAGCGCTTACACCCGTTGCATGAGATTTTACATAAGGCCGTGAGTTGGTGAAATTAATCGCATTGAGAGAAAGAGATACATAGTCTCCAATCTCTTTAGTGATATTGATATTGGCAGAAAAATAAGGATCATATCCGTCTGCTGCAAATGTATAGGCATTGCCCGATTTACGTATCAGATAGGAAAATTCCGGATTCGCGGCTTCCGCTGATGTGAAAGGATGCATCTCATTATTCAGGTCGAGGTATGCCACCGGCCAGATGGCAGTATAAGAGTCACCGTCATAGATGCTTCCCCCGGTTTGGGTATTACTGCTTTCGCTCACATTGAAAGCATATTCTTTTCCTTGATACTCGGAGATGTTCTGAGAACGCTTCACAAGCGAAGCTTCCAGTCGGCACGAGATAATCAGTCTGGCTTTCGGAATACGGGTGATGGCTGTGATATTGGCATCCAGTGAGTGGGTACGCTTGCCGTTGGCGTAGATACCTACATATTGGTAAGAACGATTGGCAAGACTGGTGTGCGACCATCCATTCTGATAATAATACGATAAAGAGTTGTCGATGTATTTCGTATAAGTATAAGCGGCATCTACCCGGAATTGCGTGCGAATCGGGGTAATTTCCGGGAAATCAACAATCATTTCCGCTCCGCGACGAATCACGTCCATTCCATTATCGGGAGACGTTGACTTTACAAAAGTCTGGTCGGTCACTTTGACATCCATAGGAGTCCAGTAACTAGATGCATTGTCGCGTATGTAAACCATCCCTGTTTGGTTATCTACATTGATTTGCGGGTTAGTCGGCATCGTGAATCCATCCGGCAATTGGAGCACATCGTAGGAGAACGGAGTATAAGTACTTGTGTACTTATACGGCAGCTTGGTGCGGTTGAAATAACCGACTAATGAAATCCGGGTACGGGCGATGTTGACGTCCAGACCGATTTCTGCGTTCTGATTCCGTTGCCAGCGTAGGTTTTCATTGTGCAATAACGTGTAGGGCTGACTATAATATATATAAGATGATTCAATCTTATTATAAGAAAAGCCGAAAGTCTGTATATCCCGATATTCCTGTTTGGGATACAAGGTATAGAAAGAGGGAAGTTTTTCGGTAATTCCCCAGCCGCCACGGATAGCGATATATTCGTTCAACTGCCATCTGGCATTGAAACGTGGAGACAGAGTATTCAGATTTTTATATTTCGTTCCCTTGATAAACAAATGTTCCCAACGTACCCCTGCCATCAGTCTAAGCATGGTATTTCCCACAGGAAATGAGAGACTTTCTTCTGCATAAAGTGAAACATTATGCATATATGGATAAGTAGTGTAAGGACGGGGACGATAACCGTTCGGAGCCAATGCTGGGTCTTTGTAATATTCTCCTTCGCCCACATTGCCTGTTGCTTTCCATTGAACGCCCGCTTTCAGGTTGCTGTTTACAGTCTTAAATCGTCTGTTCCATTCATATTTTAACGATGCGGCATAATCCAGTTCTTTGGAGTCGATGATTTGGTCGGCAAAGTAAGTATATGGCAGTTTGTTTGCCATAAAATATCCTTCCTCTGTGGCATGAACAGCCGGTTGCTCCGATGCATACGAGTAGAACGTATGCGCGTGGGAGTTGTTATCATTGTAGTATATTGATGCGTCGAACTTAAGGTTGGTTATCCACGATTTGTTGAGCAGCCAGGCCAGTGAAGTGTTTGCCCGGAATACGTTATCTCTCACTTTGTTGTATTCTCCCGAATAGGCATCAGGATCATCTTTGGTATTCATTCCTCCGATATTGCCTGTAACACCGATGTCGAATCTCAATACGTTGCGGAACGTGTTGCTATATCCGGCAGAGAATCCCCTTCTTGTATAAGAAGAATAGGGAGATACCAACTTTTGAGTAGCCTTGGTCCACTCACCGTTTATGTTGATGACACCTTTATCGTTTCCTAAATCCAATCCTTTAGCAAATGAAACCTGTTCGGTGCGAGGATTGATAGACAGCAATATGTTCCAGGGTGTTTTCCCTTTCCGGGTGTGAATCTTGACCATACCACTATTCAAGTCTCCATATTCTGCCGAAGGCACTCCGGTGATGACTTCCACCGATTCAATATCTGCAACAGTGATATTCCGGGTATCCACTCCGCTCATATTGCCAAACGAACCATTGTTTCCAATACGAACTCCATCCACTTCTACGGCTGTTCCAAATGCGGCATTACCGGCTGTTGAGCCTCCGTCACGTAATGAGAAGATATGATTGACGGTAAGATCCGGTACTTTGGTCTTTCCTCCCGGAAGGAGAGCGGAGATATCGCTCACGTTGGACACCTGTAGATGTTCCAATGCATGATTTCCGATAGTGAGCGTCGTGTTTAATTCATTCTTGGGTGCTTGTGCAGTAACGACTACATCATCCAGTGCAAGTGTATTTTCTTTGAGTATGATAGGAAAGTTATTGATATTGCTGCGTACATTTACGGGAATTGTTGCCGGTACATAACCAAGAAAAGAGACCTCCAGATTATATTTCCCCTCCTGTACTCCTTGTATCATAAATTCTCCTTTCTGATTGGAAACGGCCCATAAATAGGTGCCTTTAATGAGAATAGAAGCACCGGGCAGGGGGGAATTCGTTTTTGCCTCGGTCACACGTCCCGAGATTGTATAGATGTTTGAATTAGCTGCGGCCTCAAATAAATTGAAAAATAGTAGCCCCCAAAATGCTATATTAAAAAGACAATACTTCATAGATAAGTTTTGCGCAAAATTCGATAAAAACCGAGTTTGTATCAATCGCTATAAATAGTTATTTTGGCAAATCCTGATACCTACAACTAGTGACTCATTACCTGCGAATAGGTATTTTTTCCCTAATTGCAGCTTGGAGAATAAAAAACCGGCTTGCATTGCGATTACTATCACATTGCAAGCCGGCTGATTTATTGGGCTTATCTATAGTTGTCCGGATATTATTTCCAGTCCGCTATATTAGACATTTTTTACTTTAATCAGATATTCGGCAATCTGAACAGCGTTCAGGGCAGCCCCCTTCTTGATCTGGTCACCTACAATCCAGAAAGTCAATCCGTTTTCGTTTGTCAGGTCTTTGCGGATACGGCCTACGTATACCGGATCTTTACCTGCCAGGAACAACGGCATCGGGTATTCTTTTTCGGCAGGATTGTCCTGCAGAACCAGACCTTCACCGTTAGCGAATGCTTCACGAGCCTCTTCTACGGAAATCGGACGTTCAGTTTCTACCCAAATACTTTCAGAGTGAGCACGTAATGCAGGAACGCGTACACAAGTTGCACTAACTTTTACGTCAGAATGCATGATCTTGCGTGTTTCATTATACATTTTCATCTCTTCTTTCGTATAACCGTTTTCTGTAAACACGTCGATCTGCGGAATCAGGTTGAAAGCCAACTGATAGGCAAACTTCTCTACAGTCACAGGTTCGTTTGCCAATACCTGACGATATTGTTCGTACAATTCGTCCATGGCAGCGGCACCCGCACCACTTGCTGCCTGATAGGTAGACACGTGCACGGTTTTTATATGAGAAAGCTTTTCGATGGCTTTCAGTGCAACTACCATTTGGATAGTCGTACAATTCGGGTTGGCGATAACGCCGCGCGGACGTTCCAATGCATCCTCTGCATTTACTTCAGGCACCACCAAAGGCACATCGGCATCCATACGGAAAGCGCTGGAGTTGTCGATCATCACAGCACCATACTTGGTGATTGTTTTCTCGAACTCCTTAGATGTTCCTGCACCGGCAGAAGTGAAAGCAATGTCTACCCCTTTAAAGTCATCGTTGTGTTGTAAGAGTTTCACCTCGATCTGTTTACCGCGGAAAGTATATGTTGTTCCGGCACTACGTTTAGAACCGAACAAAACTAACTCGTCCATCGGGAAGTTTCTCTCATCGAGCACGCGCAGGAACTCTTGTCCTACGGCTCCGCTTACGCCAACAATAGCTACTTTCATCTTTTTCTTTTGTTAAATTGTGAATATTGAATTTCTCTCCTTATCCTGTCGAATAGAAAAGATTTGGCTGCAAAATTATAACAATTTAGCATATAAACATCGATTTTGAGAGAAATATTTCAGTTTTTCGGCGGATTACTCATGCTTCCGTATAGTTGGACGTGGTTATTGGAGTAAAATGACCATTAGACATTCATTGGATTCTGCAAACTTTTTTGTTCCTTTGCAGAAAATTCCTAAAAAACACAGCCTATGAACCTGTTTGATCTCAATTTAACGCTGCCGATTTCTGATCCGACCTGGGTGTTCTTTTTGGTACTAATTATCATTCTTTTTGCTCCGATGATTTTGGGGCGTCTCCATATACCTCATATTATAGGCATGATTCTGGCGGGTGTGCTGATTGGCGAACACGGCTTTCATGTGCTCGACCGCGACAGTAGTTTTGAACTGTTCGGCAAAGTAGGACTCTATTACATCATGTTCCTTGCCGGTCTTGAGATGGATATGGAGGACTTTAAGAAGAACCGGACGAAAAGTTTCGTGTTCGGCTGGCTCACCTTTCTGATTCCTATGGCGTTGGGAATATGGAGTAGTATGAGTATGCTGGGATATGGTTTTCTCACGGCGGTGCTGTTGGCAAGTATGTATGCTTCCCATACCTTAATTGCTTATCCTATTATTAGCCGTTACGGATTGTCTCGTTTGCGCAGTGTCAATATCACCATTGGTGGTACTGCTGTCACCGTCACCCTTGCTTTGATTATTCTTGCTGTCATAGGAGGCATGTTTAAGGGAACTGTCGATGGCTGGTTCTGGGTATTTCTTGTGGCAAAAGTGGCTTTCCTCGGATTTCTGATTGTGTTCTTTTTCCCCCGTATCGGACGCTGGTTCTTCCGGAAGTACGATGACAGCGTGATGCAGTTTGTATTTGTGCTGGCGATGGTTTTCCTCGGAGGAGGATTGATGGAATTTGTAGGAATGGAAGGAATCTTAGGAGCTTTCCTGGCGGGCTTGGTATTGAATCGCCTGATTCCTCATGTATCTCCTTTGATGAACCGGTTGGAATTTGTGGGAAATGCACTGTTTATTCCCTATTTTCTGATTGGCGTCGGAATGATTATTGATGTAAGAAGCCTGTTTACCGGAGGTGAAGCATTGAAAGTGGCTATTGTGATGACAGTGGTGGCAACCTTTAGTAAATGGCTGGCTGCCTGGATCACACAAAAGATCTATCGGATGCAGTCGAATGAACGGAGCATGATATTCGGTTTAAGTAATGCGCAGGCCGCAGCTACACTGGCAGCAGTGTTGATCGGTCATGAAATCATTATGGAGAATGGAGAACGGTTGCTGAATGATGATGTATTGAACGGTACGGTAGTGATGATACTTTTCACTTGTGTCATCAGTTCTTTGGTAACCGAACGTTCGGCACGTCGTTTTGCTCTGGATGAAAATGTGCAGGCGGAAGAAGAAGCTAAGAAAGTAAATACGGAACAAATCTTGATTCCGGTGGCTAACCCGGAGACGATTGAAGATTTGATTAATCTGGCTTTAGTAATAAAGGATGCCAAGCAGAAAAATGCATTGGTGGCATTGAACGTTATCAATGACAATAATAGTTCGGAGAAGAAAGAGCAGCAGGGTAAACGTAACCTGGAAAAGGCTGCCATGATTGCCGCTGCTGCCGATGTGCCTGTTACAATGGTGAGCCGCTATGATTTGAATATTGCTTCGGGGATTATTCATACAATCAAGGAGTATGAAGCTACGGATATTGTGATCGGTCTGCACCGGAAAGCAAATATTGTCGACTCTTTCTTCGGACATCTGGCCGAAAGTCTGTTGAAAGGTACGCATCGTGAAGTGATGATTGCCAAATTCCTGATGCCTGTTAATACCCTGCGTCGAATCAATATTGCCGTTCCGCCAAAGGCCGAATATGAATCGGGATTCTCTAAATGGGTGGAACACTTCTGCCGTATGGGAAGTATCCTGGGCTGTCGGGTGCATTTCTTTGCCAATGAGCGTACGTTGATGCGTATTCAGCAACTTGTGAAAAAGCGACATGCAGGTACCCCGACGGAATTCTCCATATTGGAGGAGTGGGAGGATCTCTTGCTGTTGACAGGGCAGGTGAATTATGACCATTTATTGGTAGTTATCTCTGCCCGTCGCGGATCTATCTCTTATGATCCCTCTTTTGAACGTCTCCCGGCACAATTAGGAAAATATTTCTCTAATAATAGTTTGATAATCCTGTATCCCGACCAGTTTGGCGAACCGCAGGAAATTGTGTCATTCTCCGATCCTCGTGGACATAATGAGTCTCAACATTATGAGAAGGTCGGCAAATGGTTCTATAAATGGTTAAAGAAAAACTAATGGAAAGATACGACTGGCAACAGAGAACGGAACTCCTGTTAGGGGAGGAAAAGATGGAACGCATCCGGAACGCGCACGTATTGGTCGTGGGACTGGGTGGAGTAGGTGCTTATGCCGCCGAGATGATTTGCCGTGCAGGTGTCGGGCGGATGACGATTGTAGATGCCGATACAGTGCAGCCCACCAATATGAATCGTCAGTTGCCGGCCATGCATTCCACACTTGGGAGGACGAAAGCGGAGGTGTTGGCAGCCCGTTATAAAGATATAAATCCGGAGATTGAGCTGGCTGTCCTGCCTGTTTACCTGAAGGATGAAAATATACCGGAACTGCTGGATGCCGATAAATATGATTTTATAGTAGATGCTATTGATACGATCAGTCCGAAATGTTTTCTGATTTATGAAGCGATGAAACGTCATATAAAGATAGTTTCCAGTATGGGAGCAGGGGCGAAGAGTGATATCACCCAGGTTCGTTTTGCTGATCTTTGGGAGACGTATCATTGCGGTTTGAGTAAGGCTGTGCGGAAGCGTTTGCAGAAGATGGGAATGAAACGGAAACTTCCGGTGGTATTCAGTACGGAACAAGCCGATCCGAAAGCAGTATTGCTGACGGAGGATGAACAGAATAAGAAATCGACATGTGGAACAGTTAGTTATATGCCGGCCGTGTTTGGGTGCTATCTGGCTGAATATGTCATTAAACGATTATAAGGCTATGATGATAAAACTAGAAGGGATTATGAAGAGTTTCGGCTCATTACAGGTGTTGAAAGGCATTGATCTGGAAATCAACAAAGGAGAAGTTGTTAGTATTGTAGGCCCGAGCGGTGCGGGTAAAACTACGTTATTGCAGATAATGGGCACTTTAGATGAACCGGACGCAGGGGTGGTACAGATTGACGGAACAGTGGTGAGCCGGATGAAAGAGAAAGAACTATCTGCATTTCGTAATAAGAATATTGGTTTTGTTTTCCAGTTTCACCAACTACTGCCGGAGTTCACGGCATTGGAAAATGTGATGATTCCCGCCCTAATCGCCGGAGTATCTTCGAAGGAGGCGCACGAACGCGCAATGAAGATTCTGGATTTTATGGGACTGGTTGACAGGGCTTCTCATAAACCGAATGAATTGTCGGGAGGCGAGAAACAACGGGTAGCGGTAGCGAGGGCTTTAATCAACGATCCGGCAGTTATTCTGGCAGACGAACCATCCGGTAGTCTGGATACACATAATAAAGAAGATTTACATCAACTGTTCTTCGATTTGAGAGACCGGCTAGGGCAGACTTTTGTCATTGTGACGCATGACGAAGGGCTTGCCAAAATTACGGACCGGACCGTTCATATGGTGGATGGTATGATTAAAAAAGATTAATTAGAGAACCTAATTTCTAAAAATGTATACCAAAAAGGTAGAGCCTTGCAAGTGTTCTATCTTTTAGCTATATATTTATAGTCGCTTCTCTACGGAAGTCTGTGAAGATGATAGTAGAGTGTTTGTTTTGTTTGTGTGTGATGCATTCTTGTCTGGTGTGATAGGAATGCATCTTTTTTTTATTAATTATAACAAATGTAGGGCTCTAGCCGTTCAAGATCAATAGGAGTGAACTCCTCGTAGAGAGATAATTGCTTCAGACTTTTTAAGAATCCTTTCTTTTTCCGATATTCTATGATAACCTTTGCTTGGTAGTAGTTTATGTATGGATGATGCATCATTCGTTCCATACCGGCTTTATTTACATTGATGCGGCGTGTCTGATGGGTGTCAATGGAAAACCACGGACGGAGTTTCTCTGCCTTTAGATGAATCTCCTGTAACTGCTCTATCTGGAAAAAGCCTCCCAGCCGTTCGCGGTAATTCACAATCATCCGGGCAATGCTGCTTCCGATTCCCGGGATCTTCTTCAGTTCGGTGGTATCTGCGGAGTTGAGGCTGATGATAGTTCCCGGGAGATATTTCACAAGGGTGTCCCGTTGTATGCTTGGTGTGGTTAACAATCGTACCGTGTCTTTATTTGTCGAACTGAAATCTTCTGTAATTTGTATATAAGGACGAAGAGTCCGGTATTGTTCTTCCGTGAGTCCATATATCTTTCGGAAATCTTCTGGGTGGCGGAATTTACCTTGTTTATAGCGATAGTGCAGGATATTCTTTATCATCCAGGATGGCAATCCAAGCGAAAGAAAAGTAGTAGAGTCCGCGATGTTCGGATCGAACACCGCAAGTTTGATTTCCCTTTGAGGGGATGATTGAAAAGAATGACCGGACTTTTGGTGAGGTTGGGTTTCCCGGAGGGAGGAAATAAAGTCGTTGTATTCCTTATCGAACTTCTCGTTCTCTCTGCAGTCGGTATCTTCAGCGCGTGTGAAAAAGGAGAAGAGCTTAGGGGTGGCATATACTCCTAAAATAAGAACGACAAGGACGATAATGCCTTGTCGTTCAGTTTTAGTATAATAAAGGAAGTCTTTCCACATTATAGCTTGATTAATCCCAGTTCATTGATAAATATCAGTGAGATGGCGATTGGGGCGATATATTTTAATATAAAGATAATGAGTTTGTATACCGGTACCTTTAATGAACCGTCATTGGTAATCTCCGACCATACAATCTTCTTGTCCAGATACCATCCGGTAAAGAGGGAGATGCACAATCCGCCTAGTGGTAACATGATTTTAGCTGTTACAAAGTCGAAGAGGTCGAACATGCCCAGTCCGAAAACGGTAAATCCTTTCATGACTCCCAGTGATAATGAGCAGAATATTCCGAGAAAGACACAACCGCCGGTGACTAATCTTGCTGCTTTTCCACGGGAGAGGTTGAACTCCTCATGTAAATAAGCGGTTACTACTTCGTGCAAGGAAATAGTAGAAGTTAAAGCAGCCATTGCCAACAACGCGTAGAACATGACAGAGAATATATATGCCAGTATGGGAACTCCGCTAAATGCCTGTTGGAATACATTAGGCAGGGTGATAAAGATCAGACTCGGACCAGAATCAGGTTGTATGCCTACGGAAAAAGCTGCCGGGAAGATGATAAATCCGGCTAGTATCGCCACAAAGGTATCAATGATTCCTACGCTGAAAGCTGTTTTAGTCAGGTTGGTTTCTTTGCTGAAATAGGAGGCGTACGTACAAAGGCATCCCATTCCCAAACTCAATGAGAAGAACGCCTGTCCCATGGCACTCAAAAATACATTTCCGTCCACTTTGCTAAAGTCGGGCTTGAGCAGGAATTCGATACCTGCACCGGCTCCCGGCAGAGTGACCGAGCAAACAACCAGTATGAGGATGATGATAAACAGGGTGGGCATCATGATCTTGGAGGATTTTTCGATTCCTTTTTCTACCCCTTTCACAATGATGAAATGAGTAATCAACAAGAATGCCACCAACCATACAACCGGTCTCCATGGGCTGCTGGAGAATTGTTGAAAAGAGGATATGAACTCTCCGGAGGTTTTTCCGGCAAAGCCATTAGTAGCAGCCTCAAAAATATATTCGAGCGTCCATCCTGCTACTACAGCATAATAACTAAGTATCAGGAAGCCTGCCAATACTCCCATGCGTCCTACCCAACGCCAATGTGTTCCAGGCGCTAATTTCTGATATGCTCTAGCTGTGTTAGCTCTCGAACGACGTCCTATCAGGAACTCGGCAATCATAATAGGCAATCCCAGGAGAAAAATGCAACCCAGATAGATCAATATAAAAGCAGCGCCTCCATGGTTTCCTGTTTCATAGGGAAACCTCCATATATTACCCAATCCGACTGCAGAGCCGGCAGAAGCGAGTATGACCCCTAATTTACTGCCGAAGTTTGCTCTATCATTTTTTGCCATAAATCTTGTTTTATCTTACAAATCGTTATAAAATATACGTATTAAAGTGCAAATATAGAAAATGATACTTATATTTGCACGAAAATTGTAACATTATTTAGATATGCTATCTTATATTAAGAAATATCCGATCTCGCTTTTTATCATTCTGACAGTGATTTATCTGTCGTTCTTTAAACCGCCTAAGACGGATTTAAATGAAATTCCCAACCTCGACAAACTGGTTCATGTTTGTATGTATTTTGGTATGTCGGGAATGTTGTGGTTGGAATTTTTGCGTGCGCATCGCAGGGATCATGCTCCGATGTGGCATGCATGGGTAGGCGCATTCCTTTGCCCTGTACTTTTTAGTGGTTGTGTGGAATTACTACAGGAATATTGCACTACTTACCGGGGGGGAGACTGGTTGGATTTTGCAGCTAATACTACGGGAGCGATTCTGGCTAGTTTAATAGCCTATTATGTCGTACGACCGAGGATGATGAAGGCTGATTGAAATTTGCTGGCTAGAAGGATTTTCAGGCACGGATTACGCGGATTACACGGATTTTAGAATTAGCATTTATAAAGCAACCGTGTAATCCGCGTAATCCGTGCCTGAAAAAATAGTATAATTATAAGTATTCTACCGTTGAGCTAAGTTTGATTCCGTTAGAGCCTTTGATAAGAATAGTATATCCTTTGGGTTTGTCAGCTTGCAGGTCCTTTATAACTTCCTGCGCATTGGCATAAGTCTTAAAAGAATGTTCGCTTGCGGCAAACAGTTCTCCTACGAGCCATACTTTCTCAAAACCACTTTCCTTTATGTAGTCAACGATTTTCTGATGTTCGGCCGGGCTTTCAGCACCCAGTTCGCGCATATCTCCTAATATGAGCATTTTGTGGGGGACTGTCATGTTCCGGAAGTTTTGCAAAGCAGCCATCATGCTGGTTGGATTTGCATTATATGCGTCGATGATAAGCGTGTTATCTTCTGTCTTTTTAAGTTGGGAGCGATTGTTCTGTGGCGTATAGCTTGCCAAAGCCTCATCAATCTTCTTCGCTTCCACTCCGAAGAAACGTCCGATAGTGATGGCAGCCAGGGCATTCGGGAAATTATATTCTCCGATCAACTGTGTGCGAACTTGATGGCGTTCACCGTCCTTACCGGCTTTCCATTCGAAAGCGAGATAAGGCGAATTGTCAGTAATTTGTCCGTTGACATAGAGATCATCTTCAGTTCCATAAGAAATCAGGTTCAATCCCTGCGCGATATTCATTAAATAAGCGTTATTGTGATGAATAAAGGTGATGGCATCTTTCTTACGGAGGAAGTCATATAACTCTCCTTTAGTCTTAATCACTCCTTCGAAAGAACCGAATCCTTCCAGGTGAGCTTTACCTACATTGGTGATAATGCCATAATCCGGTTCGGCTATTTCACAAAGAAACTTGATTTCTCCCGGATGATTGGCACCCATCTCGATAACAGCAAGGTCATGCTCCGGTTTCAAACGCAATAGAGTGGTCGGTACACCGATGTGGTTGTTGAGATTACCTAAAGTATAAAGCACGTTATGGGCTTGGCAGAGAACACTGGATATTAATTCTTTGGTGGTCGTTTTCCCATTAGTGCCCGTAATACCGATCACACGCGTTCCGAGTTGGCGGCGATGATAGTTGGCAAGTTGCTGCATTGTCTGCAAGCAGTTGTCTACAAGTATATATCGTTTATCACCTTCTACGGCATATTCGGCTTCATCAATAATGGCAAATGCGCATCCGGAGTCTAGCGCTAGTTTTGCGAATGCATTACCGTTGAACGACTCACCCTTCAAGGCGATAAACAAAGAACCGTCCGGGCAGTTCCGGCTATCAGTAGTTACTGATTGGCAATCCAGAAAAATCTGGTAAAGAGCAGAAAGTTTCATAACCTGATCTTTTATTTAAAACGCTGCAAAGATAGGCTATTCTTTCGGATTTGATGGGAGTTCGGACAGATTTTTACTTAGGCATATACCAAAGGAAGAGTCAGTATCATCCGGCATCCGTCCGTATAAGAAGAGTCGATCCGGAGGTTGCCTCCTAACTTCTCGGCAATGCTCCGGCATATCGGCAGTCCGAGACCGGTGCCCTGTGTGAAAGAATTCATTTTGTAGAAACGTTGAAATACCGCCTCCTGCTGATCTTTCGGGATACCAGTTCCTGTATCGGTGACACTGATTTCAATTTTCTTTTCAGCTTCCAGTACGGAATAAGCTATGCGGATACTGCCGTGAGTTGTAAATTTGGCGGCATTATGCGCCAAGTTGTTCAACACCTGTGATATGCGTTCCGAATTACTGCGTATGAGCAGGTTTTCTTTTGCAGGTTCGAACAGAACTTCCACATCCTTTTGCCTGTTGTCTTTGGCCACTTCAGAGGCAAGCTGACAGATCGTATTCATATCTGTTTCATCATCTGTGGGCAGTTGCTCATATTGATCCAATTCCGACAGGGCGAGCACGTCAGTGACCAGTCGGAGCAAGTCGTTACTGTTACTCTTGATAATATTAACAAACTCCTGTGTTTCCGGACTATTGCTGTAGTGATCGCTTAACACCTGCGAGAAGCCTACAATAGAGTTGAGCGGTGTACGGATTTCATGGGTCATGCTCTGGATGAACGTTGTCTTCATCCGGCTGCTCGCTTCCGCTATGTCTTTGGCTTTACGTAATTCTTCCCTCGACACCGTAAGTTCCTCATTCTTTGTTTTGAGTTCTGCTTCCGAAACCTTCAGTTTGCGTTTCAGGAAGTTTTCTCTATAAAGGAATAAGAATAGAATACCTAATAAAATAATCAATGAGATAATCAATGTTGTTTTATTATGCAACTCCTTTTCCTGTGCCTGGAGCATTAGTTCTTTCTTTTCGGCATTGAGTTTCTCAACGTTTAGCAAGGTGGCAAATTCGCTGCTGGCTACTTGCTCATTGGCTATTTTTAAGGAGTCATCGGTGTTGATATACATTTGCAGATATTTGACTGCCATGTTCATATTCCCCATCTTCTGGTAGATTTCTCCCTGTGTGCGATAGTGACTGCTGCTAAGTATACTTTCGCTTAAACGGTGCTCTTCCTTTTCTTGCATCTCTGCAGCTTCCAGTGCTTTTTGATATTGCTTGGTCTGCTGATAGTACAAACATTCTATATTATACAGTCTCTTTTTGATCGATTCCAGTCTTTTATCCTGTTCGAATGCAATCTGACATTCCTTCAATATTTTTTCGGCTGCCTGAAAGTCACCGAACTTGCTGTAGTAGTTAACGTACTCCAACTTGGCAGATATTTGCTGTGTAGAAGAATTGGCTGTCGAAACGGCCTTTTCCACAGCTCTCAATGCTTCTTTTTGCTTTTTCTGGCTGATGTAATAGTTGGCTATCTGGGCATACGTCTGGGAAATATTATAGTTTTCGATATTGTATTTTTCAGTTAGTTCGATTTCCTTCAACCGCCATTCGAAGGCCATCGAATCGAATCTTTTGATAGTGTAGATTTGCGACATAATGTTGTAGCAACGGGACAAACCGGTTTTGTCATCCTCTTCCTGAGCTTCTTTTAACATATTTTGCACTTCATAAAGTGCTATGTTTGTTCTGCTTGTTTTTAGATAATAGGTAATAAGTCTGTTAGCCCATGCAAAATAATAATATTTAGGCTGATGGGTGGCTTTGGCGAATTCTTTTACTTTGTTGGTATAGTGAATAACACTATCTTCATTGGTTCCCTGAAAATAATAGTAATCCAGTCGGGTGGCTATGGCTACTGCCTGCATTCGTTCATCATGCCGTTCACCGGCCATTCTGAACAATGTGTCGGACATGCTAAGCACAACAGGCTCTAGTAAGTATTCTTGACAACGTTGATAATATTCATAGAGAGTAGAGTCAACATTGAAAGTTTCAGCCTCTTTTTGAGCTTTAGCAGTAGTGGTAAAGAACAAAATGAGGAAAAGAAATCCTACGTGAAATAGGGTTAATCGGCTCATGGTATGAATTTTTCGGTTTCTTCTATAGTTTGCAAATATACGTTTATTTCTTCTTTTTAGTACGAATACTTGCTTTTTTTATCTACATTTGTAGGCGATCTAAAAGGAATGTTGTCAATGATGAAACCTATATCTCCTATTTATATAAATGTAAAAGGGCGGTTGCTCGATCTTGCTACTCCGCAGGTGATGGGAATATTGAATGTAACTCCCGATTCTTTTTATTCCGGCAGCCGGATGCAGACCAAAGAGGACATTGCTGCCCGGGCCCGTCAGATACTTGATGAAGGTGCTTCGATTATTGATATAGGCGCCTATTCTTCACGGCCGAATGCCGAACATATTTCTGCTGAAGAAGAGATGAACAGACTGCGTACCGGTCTGGAAATCCTGAACCGTAATCATCCGGAAGCCATTATCTCTGTTGATACTTTCCGGGCTGATGTAGCCGAAGAATGTGTGAAAGATTATGGAGTTGCTATGATTAATGATATAGCTGCCGGTGAAATGGACCACCGGATGTTTCAGACAGTAGCCGATTTGGGAGTGCCCTATATTATGATGCATATGCAGGGAACTCCCCAAAGTATGCAGAAAGAACCGTCTTATGATAACCTGATTAAAGACGTTTTCCTGTATTTCGCTCGTAAAGTGCAGCAACTTCGCGACTTGGGAGTGAAAGATATCATTCTCGATCCGGGATTCGGATTCGGAAAAACATTGGAGCATAATTATGAACTGATGGCGCATCTGGAAGAATTCCACATATTCGAACTTCCCGTTTTAGTGGGAGTTTCGCGGAAATCAATGATTTATAAATTATTGGGAGGAACCCCGCAAGATTCATTAAACGGGACAACCGTATTGGACACTGTTGCGTTAATGAAAGGAGCGCACATCCTGCGTGTACATGATGTGCGTGAGGCGGTGGAAGCTGTCCGGATCACAGAGAAATTAAAAATAGAGAGTGGATATGACAAATATGAGGAGGGTGCATGTTTTTTGAGTTTGGCATAAAAGATTTTATAGATATCCTGCTGGTAGCTTTTGTTTTGTACTATACCTACAAACTGATGAAAGCTTCCGGCTCCATCAAGGTATTCACCGGAATTTTGGTTTTTATTCTGATCTGGCTGGTGGTGACACAAGTGCTGGAGATGAAACTGTTGGGTTCTATTTTCGACACATTGATGAATGTGGGTGTAATAGCGTTGATTGTGCTTTTTCAGGATGAGATACGCCGTTTTCTTTTGACTTTGGGATCTCACCGGCATGTCAGTGCATTGGCCCGTCTCTTTAGCGGATCGAAGAAAGAATCGTTGAAGCACGATGATATCATGCCTGTGGTAATGGCCTGTTTAAGCATGGGGAAACAAAAAGTTGGCGCATTGATTGTCATTGAGCATAATACTCCTTTAGATGAAGTCGTTCGTACAGGCGAATTGATTGATGCGGCAATCAATCAGCGTTTAATCGAGAATATATTTTTCAAGAATAGTCCATTGCACGATGGAGCGATGGTTATCAGCAAAAAACGTATCAAGGCGGCGGGATGTATCCTTCCTGTTTCCCATGATTTGAATATACCGAAGGAACTTGGTTTGCGGCATCGCGCAGCGATGGGAATCTCTCAACAGTCGGATGCACATGCCATTATTGTTTCAGAGGAAACGGGCGCTATCTCCGTAGCCTATCGCGGACAATTCTACCTCCGCCTGAATGCGGAAGAACTGGAAAGTCTATTGACAAAAGAAAACTGATTTCATTGTAATCACATACCGGACAAATGGTCGGAAGATGAGAGGCATTTTACCATGCTCATCTTCCGACCATTGTTGTTTTATCTGCTATTTGGCGCTATTTTGCTTTATTTCCAACCCTTTTTGAATGATAATTATGCCCTCCTTTTTAGGTGAATCGCCTACCTTTGCCGTATACTATTAAAATTCTATTTTTGAATAAACCATGAAAAACAGATTGATTGCTTTACTGGTACTTTTTACAGTTATTTTCTTTAGTACTGCACAGGCGCAAACTACTGCACGGAAGTTTGAGGCAGGCAAGAACACATTCTTGCTGGATGGAAAACCGTTTGTGGTGAAGGCTGCCGAGTTGCATTACACCCGCATCCCGCAAGCTTATTGGGAGCATCGCATTGAGATGTGCAAGGCGTTAGGCATGAATACTATTTGTATTTATATTTTCTGGAATATCCATGAACAGGAAGAAGGAAAGTTCGATTTTTCCGGTCAGAATGATATTGCAGCTTTCTGCCGTGCGGCACAGAAACACGGTATGTATGTCATTGTCCGTCCTGGTCCGTATGTATGTGCGGAGTGGGAGATGGGGGGACTTCCCTGGTGGCTGTTGAAGAAAAAAGATATAGCCTTGCGTACGCTCGATCCCTATTATATGGAACGGGTAGGCATCTTTATGAAAGAGGTCGGTAAGCAACTGGCTCCGCTGCAAGTGAATAAAGGAGGAAATATCATCATGGTACAGGTAGAGAATGAATACGGTTCTTATGGAATCGACAAACCTTATGTTTCTGCCGTGCGCGACCTGGTTCGTGAATCCGGTTTTACCGATGTACCTCTGTTTCAATGCGACTGGAGCAGTAACTTCACCAATAACGCGCTCGATGACCTGATTTGGACCGTGAACTTTGGAACAGGTGCCAATATCGACCAGCAATTTAAAAAACTCAAAGAACTTCGTCCCGAAACTCCGTTGATGTGTAGCGAGTTCTGGAGCGGATGGTTCGACCACTGGGGACGCAAACATGAGACACGTCCTGCAAAAGATATGGTACAGGGCATCAAGGATATGCTCGACCGGAACATCTCTTTCAGTCTGTATATGACTCACGGAGGAACGACTTTCGGACATTGGGGAGGTGCGAACAACCCAGCTTATTCCGCCATGTGCAGCTCATACGATTATGATGCTCCGATTAGCGAACCCGGATGGACGACCGATAAGTTTTTCTTGCTTCGTGACTTGTTGAAAAACTATCTTCCGGCAGGTGAGACGTTGCCCGCAGTGCCCGCAGCTCTGCCTGTTATTGAAATCCCCGAGTTTCATTTCCATAAAGTGGCTCCGCTTTTCTCAAATCTGCCGGAGGCAAAACAAACGGTGGATATTCAACCGATGGAACAATTCAACCAGGGATGGGGAACGATTCTGTATCGTACCACATTGTCCGAAACGACTCTTGCAGGCACCACTTTGAAAATTACGGAAGTGCATGACTGGGCGCAGATATATGCCGACGGTAAACTGCTGGCACGCTTGGATCGTCGTAAGGGAGAATTTACAACGACCCTGCCCGCGCTGAAAAAAGGCACACAACTGGATATTCTTGTGGAAGCAATGGGACGTGTTAACTTTGACAAATCCATCCACGACCGCAAAGGAATCACCGAAAAGGTGGAACTTATTTCGGGTAACCAGACTAAGGAATTGAAAAACTGGACTGTGTATAACTTCCCGGTAGATTATTCCTTTATAAAAGATAAGAAATATAGCGATACAAAGATATTACCGACTATGCCTGCCTATTATAAGAGTACCTTTACACTGGATAAAGTAGGAGATACTTTCCTGGATATGAGTACATGGGGAAAAGGTATGGTCTGGGTGAACGGTCATGCAATGGGGCGTTTTTGGGAAATCGGTCCGCAGCAGACTCTCTTTATGCCGGGTTGCTGGCTGAAAGAAGGAGAGAATGAAATCCTCGTTCTGGATTTGAAAGGTCCTACCCGGGCTTCCATCAAAGGTTTGAAGAAACCAATTCTCAATGTACTTCGTGAAAAAGCTCCCGAAACACACCGCAAGGATGGAGAAAAACTGAAACTGACGGGTGAGAAAGTGGCCCATGAAGGAGCTTTCACTCCGGGTAACGGCTGGCAGGAAGTGCGATTTGCCACTCCGGTGAAAGGACGTTATTTCTGTCTGGAAGCACTTTCTCCGCAAGCAAATGATAACATCGCAGCGATAGCAGAGTTTGATGTCCTGGGAGCTGATGGTAAACCGGTATCCCGCGAACATTGGAAGATTCGTTATGCCGATAGTGAAGAAACGCGTAGTGGCAACCGTACAGCCGACAAGATATTCGACTTGCAGGAATCCACTTTCTGGATGACAGTGGACAATGTTCCTTATCCTCATCAATTGGTAATTGACTTGAGCAAAGTGGAAAATGTGACCGGTTTCCGCTATCTGCCCCGCGCCGAAAAAGGGTATCCGGGTATGATTAAGGAATATCGTGTATATGTGAAACCTGCTGATTTCAACTACTAAACAGTGAATGAACAAGAATAAAACAATGGATGAAAAAGCATTGAAATGATGATGAATATGAAGAAAAATATAATTCTTTTCGCATTCCTATTTGTGGGAGTGTTGACTGGGTATTGCCAGCAATCTGCTTACCTGTTTGTTTACTTCACCGGCAATCGCATGAGTGAAGAAGCCGTTCGGATGGCTGTTAGCCTCGATGGATATAATTATAAAGCCTTGAATGGAAATCAGCCGGTACTTGATTCCCGTGTGATTAGTTCAACAGGTGGAGTACGTGATCCCCATATCTTGCGCTGTGAAGATGGGAAGACATTTTATATGGTGGTGACAGATATGGTATCCGGCAATGGATGGAGTTCTAACCGTGCCATGATATTATTGAAATCAAAAGACCTTGTACACTGGACTTCCAATATCGTGAATATCCAGAAAAAATATCCCAATCAGGAGGATTTGAAACGTGTGTGGGCTCCACAAACTATTTATGATAGGGAAGCAGGAAAGTACATGGTTTACTGGTCCATGCAACATGGCAATGGTCCCGATATCATTTATTATGCTTATGCCAACAAAGATTTTACCGATATAGAAGGAGAGCCGAAGCCACTGTTTCTTCCGGAAAACAAAAAATCATGTATTGACGGCGACATTATTTACAAAGATGGACTCTATCATTTGTTCTACAAAACGGAAGGGAATGGAAATGGAATTAAAAAGGCCACTACCTCCTCTCTAACCTCCGGCCAATGGACAGAATCGGATGACTATAAACAGCAGACGAAGGATCCGGTAGAAGGTTCGGGTATTTTCCCGCTGGTTGGTTCCGATAAGTATATTTTGATGTATGATGTATATACGAAAGGTAAATACCAGTTTACTGAAAGTTCCGATCTGGAACATTTCAAAGTGATTGACCATGCTATCAGTATGGATTTCCATCCGCGCCATGGCACTGTCATACCGATTACCCCAAAAGAGTTGAAACGCCTCTTCAAGGTCTATGGTAAACCCGAAGGTTTCTGAACTAAAATATCTCGTGGGACAGGAGAAAAACACCTGTCCCAGATTTGTTAAACCAATTGTTTTTCAGGCGGGTAATCTTCGCTTCCCAGTGAGTATTCCCATCTTTTTGTTTTCTTTTGAGTTATTCTGATAAGATGGATTCAACTAGTTGTAATCCAGGAAAACAGTATACGATACGGGAAAAAGTGTATATTTTACCCTTGTTTACTTGTTTCTTATATATTTTTAAGTGTATAATTACCAATTATTATATGAAACACGCTTGTTAGAATGATGAAAATCTTAACTTTGCGATTGATAATCTTAATGCAATATATACCATGAGAAAATTATTCCTCTTTTTAGTTGTCTTGTTTTTGTCGTTTCAGCAGGTCACTTTAGCTGCAATCAAAGAAATGACGAGTACACCCGATTCGGTTTATCTGTTTTCTTTTGCAACTTCCGGAGACGACGGACGCAGCGGACTCCGTTTTGCCTGGAGTACAGATAAAGAAAATTGGTTTGAAATTGGCCGGAACTACGGATATCTCCGGTGCGATTATAGCCGCTGGGGATCACAGAAGAAAATGCTCGATCCTTATTTGAAACAATCGCCCGATGGCGAATGGATTTGTACCTGGAAACTGAATGACCATGATGGATACGGCCAGGCTACTTCCAAGGATTTAATCAACTGGACCAGTCAGAAATATCCCCGTACTACGCCGGATTTTGACGGAGTGAGAGTGAAAGCTATTGTTGCCGGAGAAGAGCAGAAAGGAAATATCAACCGGGTAGCTTGGACCTTGGTGGATGGATTGGATAAAAATTATGGCTGGAATCAATATCGGAACTCATTACATGGAGAACGTCCGGTACAGGATGGAGAACGTTTTGCCGGTTTGAAGCCTGTAAAAGCAACGGTCACTGTACAACCGGAAGGCGCAAAAGCCATTAGTGATGTGTTGCTGGGCGCTTTTTTTGAAGACATCAATTATTCTGCAGACGGAGGACTCTATGCAGAACTTATCCAAAACCGCGACTTCGAGTACGACCCTTCGGACAGGGAAGGAGATAAGAACTGGAACAGCACTCATTCCTGGGCACTGAAAGGAGAGAAAACGACTTTCACTATTGATACTACCGACCCTATTCATATCAATAACCCACATTATGCCGTGCTGAATGTAGAACAGCCGGGAGCTGCATTAGAAAATACAGGTTTTGATGGAATCGCACTGAACACCGGAGAGAAATATGATTTTTCCATCTTCGCCCGTGTTCCGCAGGGTAAATCAAATAATTTGCAGGTTCGTCTGGTAGATGGAAAAGGAAATGTGTGTGGAGAAACTTCTCTAACAGTGTCTTCCCGTCAATGGAAAACATATAAAGCAGTGATAACTGCTAAAGCTACTGCGGACACTCATCTCGAAATCATCCCTCAATCTGTTGGTGAATTAAATCTGGACATGATTTCCCTATTCCCGCAGAATACATTTAAAGGACGTAAGAACGGGCTTCGCAAAGATCTGGCTCAAGTGTTGGCTGATATTCATCCCCGTTTCATCCGTTTCCCCGGTGGCTGTGTGGCTCATGGTGATGGCTTGAAAAACATTTATCAATGGAAAAATACAGTAGGTCCGTTGGAAGCAAGAAAAGCACAGCGTAACCTTTGGGGATACCATCAAAGCATGGGATTGGGTTATTTTGAATATTTCCAGTTTTGCGAAGATATTGGTGCGGAACCGCTTCCAGTGCTGGCGGCCGGTGTTCCTTGCCAGAACTCTGCCTGTCACGGCGACTTGAGAGGAGGACAACAAGGTGGTATCCCGATGAGCGAAATGGGAGCTTATATTCAGGATATTCTTGATCTGATAGAATGGGCAAACGGTGACGCTAAGAAGACAAAGTGGGGAAAGGTACGTGCCGAAGCCGGGCATCCGAAACCATTCAATCTGAAATACATCGGTATCGGAAATGAAGATCTTATCACTGATATCTTCGAAGAACGCTTCACGATGATCTTCAATGCCATCAAAGAAAAATATCCTGAAATGATTGTTGTCGGTACAGTGGGACCGTTCAATGAGGGTACAGACTACGTGGAAGGATGGAAGCTGGCGGACAAACTGGGTATTCCGATGGTCGACGAACATTATTACCAGACTCCGGGATGGTTCCTGAACAACCAGGATTTCTACGACAAATACGATCGTTCGAAAAAGACAAAAGTATACTTGGGCGAATATGCAACTCACATACCGGGACGAAAGGCGAATATCGAAACAGCACTGACAGAAGCTCTTTATCTTGCAGCCTTGGAACGTAATGGAGATGTTGTACACATGACTTCCTATGCCCCTCTTCTCGCTAAAGAAGGACATACCCAGTGGAATCCGGATTTGATTTACTTCAATAACCGGGAAGTGAAACCTACCACCGGCTACTATGTTCAGAAACTCTACGGACAGAATGCCGGAAATGAATATTTGCCGTCAAAGATCACTCTTGATAATAGAGACGATCAAGTGCGGAAACGCATTGCTTCTTCTATTGTCCGTGACTCGGCAAGTGGTGACGTGATTGTGAAACTGGTCAATTTACTTCCCGTAGAAGTGAATACGAATGTCGACCTTTCCGGAATCGGTGCTATACAGTCTTCTGCAAAAAGAACCGTACTGACCGGCAAACCGACCGATACCCCGCTACCTGTTGAAGACACGATGGAAGTAGCAGAAAAGTTTGACTATCAATTACCTGCCTATTCTTTTACGGTGATCCGCATAAAGAAGGCAAATGAGAAATAACAGAAAAAAGTGAAGATAATAACGACATAAATAATATGAAGAAGATAATAAGTACCCTGCTGGCTAGTTGCTGTCTGACTTCTCTGATAGCACAGGAAGTGGTAGTGAAAGGGCCGGATGAAAAACTGCAATTGGTTGTATCTGCTTCTCCAGCCGAAAAGCCAAGTTATTCGATTACCTACAATGGAAAGACAATGTTGGAGAAATCTCCTTTGGGTATGAATACGAATATCGGTGACTTTGCAAAAGGCATGAAATTTACAGGACACGCTGTTACTCCGATTGATACTGTCTATCATCAGGGTCGTATTAAAACCTTCAAAGTGCATTATCAGGCAAACGAACTGATTTGTAATTTTGAGAATCCGAAAGGGCAGAAAATAGATGTAGTCTTTCGTGTCAGCAATCACGATGTAGCTTTTCGCTATACTCTTCCGCGTCAGGATGGAAAAGGAAGTGTAACGGTAACTGCTGAAGAAACCGGCTTTCGCTTTCCGCAACAAACAACTACTTTCTTATGTCCGCAAAGCGATGCCATGATAGGTTGGAAGCGTACCAAACCCAGTTATGAGGAAGAGTATAAGGCAGATGCTCCCATGAGTGACCGTTCGCAGTACGGGCATGGCTACACATTCCCTTGTCTGTTCCGTATCGGTGACGATGGTTGGGTATTAGTCAGCGAAACAGGTGTGGACAGTCGTTATTGCGGTTCTCGTTTGAGCGATGTAAGCGAAGGTAATCTGTATACGGTTGCTTTCCCGATGGCAGCAGAAAATAACGGTAACGGAACTTCTGCTCCGGCGTTTGCCCTTCCCGGTGCTACTCCCTGGCGTACCATAACTGTTGGCGAAACCTTGAAACCGATTGTGGAAACAACCGTTATATGGGATGTCGTACGTCCTCTTTATGAAACGAAGCATGACTACCGTTTCGGACGCGGCACATGGAGCTGGATTCTCTGGCAGGATGGTAGTATTAACTATGACGATCAGGTGCGCTATATTGATTTTGCAGCTGCAATGGGGTATGAGTATGCTTTGATCGATAACTGGTGGGATACGAACATCGGCCGTGACCGCATGAAATCTTTGATAGAATACGCACGAAGCAAAGGAGTGGAACTCTTCTTATGGTATAGCTCTTCCGGCTATTGGAATGATATTGAGCAGGGGCCGGTGAATCACATGGACAATGCTATTATCCGCAAACGTGAAATGAAATGGTTGCAAAGCCTTGGAGTGAAAGGAATCAAAGTTGATTTCTTTGGTGGCGACAAGCAGGAAACGATGCGCCTGTATGAAGATATTTTGAGTGATGCTGACGACCACGGTCTGATGGTAATCTTCCACGGTTGCACCATCCCTCGCGGATGGGAACGTATGTACCCGAACTATGTAGGCAGCGAGGCTGTACTGGCCTCCGAAAATATGGTTTTCGGCCAGCACTTCTGTGATGAAGAGGCTTTCAATGCCTGTCTGCATCCGTTTATCCGCAACGCGGTGGGTTGCATGGAATTCGGTGGTTGTTTCTTGAACAAACGCCTGAATCGCAACAACGACGGAGGAACTACCCGCCGTACTACTGATATCTTTCAATTAGCCACTACCGTATTATTCCAGAATCCGGTACAGAATTTTGCGCTTGCCCCCAACAACCTGAAAGATGTTTCCCCTGTTTGTATGGACTATATGAAAGCGGTTCCTACTACGTGGGATGAGACACGTTTCATTGACGGATATCCGGGAAAATATGTAGTCTTGGCACGTCGCCACGGTGACACCTGGTATTTGGCGGCTGTGAATGCCGGGAAAGAAATCGTAAAGTTGAAACTGGATTTAGATATGTTTGCCGGAAAAACCATTTCTCTGTATAAGGATGATAAAAAAGGAGAACCTCAACTTGTGCCGTTGAAAGTAAAAGAAAGCGGAAAAGTGCAACTGGAAATCCTTCCACAGGGAGGCGTTGTATTGGTGAATAGAAGCGTGGCGGGATCATATGGGAAATGATTGTTCGGCAAAAGTTTGGTAAAATCAATATTTATAGCGTAATTTGTGTAGCATAAAAAGTGCTACAACAATTACGCTATAAATAATTGCTTGAATATGAATGACGTAAATAATCCTTTTTTGATTTATGCCTATGCTGGTCCTAAGTATTTCTGTGATCGGATAGAAGAAACGGAACATTTGATTTCCGCTTTACGGAATGGAAGAAATGTGACCTTAATGAGTCCTCGCCGTATGGGTAAGACCGGATTAATACAGAACGTCTTTCATCAGATACGACGGGAGTATCCGGAGACAGCTTGTTTTTACATGGATATTTTTTCTACGACATGTCTGGATGATTTTATCATTCAGTTCGGGCAGACTGTGATTGGTAAATTAGATAATTTATCGCAGAAGACGTTGGCGGCAATCAGTGGCTTTTTTAAAAGTTGTCGTTTAGTGTTTTCCCCCGATGTTTTAACGGGAGTGCCACAAGCAACTCTTGATTTTCAACCTTCCCAGGCACAAGCAACATTAAAAGAGATTTTTGATTACCTGGAACATTCGGGAAAAGAATGTTATATCGCTATTGATGAGTTTCAGCAGATCACTGAATATCCGGAAAAAGGGGTAGAAGGCTTGTTGCGCTCTTACATCCAGTTTTTACCTCATGTACATTTCATTTTCTCAGGAAGCAAACAACATCTGATGGCAGAAATGTTTGGTTCAGCAAAACGTCCTTTTTACCGGAGTACGGAAAAGATGAATCTGACATCCATCCCTTTAGAGCATTATTCTCTTTTTGCCATACGTTGGATGCAGGCCGGAGGAAAAGATTTGAGTGATGAACTCTTTCAGATAATTTATCAACGTTTTAATGGGCATACATGGTATATACAGTATGTGTTGAACCGACTTTATGAACAAAAGGAACCCATATTGAATGAAACTATATTTGAGAAATGTTTGGCAGATATAGTTCGTTCCGAGGTGGATGAATACCAGCGCTTATATGGTATGTTGACCGAAAATCAATCAACTTTGTTGCGCGCTATCGCCCGGGAGCAATTCGTAGCGGCTATTAATAGTTCTATATTTATTAAGAAATATGGATTGAAAGGTTCGAGTAGTATTAATGCAGCCCTTAAATTTTTGATTAATAAAGAATATGTATTTAAGGCGGAAGAGGGATATTGTGTATACGACCGTTTTATGGAATTGTGGTTGCAGACATTGCCTTACGCTGGTATACTAAAATAATCATATTCAAGAAAATACCCTTCACCTTTCACAATGCCCTATTCATCGGCATTAGCGGGTGAAGGGCAGGCTTTCACTTTCCTTTCACCTTTCTACCCTGGCTTTCACAGATTGTCTTCTGCTAAATCTTTTATCTATAGTTGGCAGAAGAAGTGTTAGCAGATAGCTTCCGGACTATTATAGGAAAACTTCTTTTCTATAAGGGATAAACTTCCTTTGTATAGGGACCAAACTTTCTTTGCATCATAAGAAAACTATAAATGCAAGCTTTGATTGTATAAATGAAACTTGCATTTATATAATCAAAGCTTTTGTTTTTATAAACGCAACTTGCAATTATAGATTGCATTTAATGAAAAGCAAGTTTACATACTGGTAATAAGAAGTTTACCAGTAATCAAAAGAAAGTTTGTTATTAATGAAAAAGAAGTTAGTTAGTAATGAGTGGGAAACAGGTTAGATATGTCTTTAGAAGTAACAGGTGGAGAAGAATTATACAGGGTTAAGAAAACGGAGGGTGAAAGGCGGATGAAAGAGCAGCCTTCACCCGATAATGCCGATGAATAGGGCATTGTGAAGGGTGAAGGCTGTATTTGTAAAGTTGAAACTTTATAATTTTAAGTCTACTCTCTTTCCCCTATAAGAAACAGATTGATCGAATGTCGTAGCATCACCGTCACCACAACCTTTTCCCGGTTCTACAATGATAATGTTGAATTTACGATTTTTCAGCATTCCTTTGTAGTTACCTTGCCGGTCGTTAATCGTCAGGGTGCGGTCTTTATCATTCCATTTCATGGCAATGGTAGTGTATGCTCCCTTTTCGTAATTGTAGTTGTCGAACTCATCTTCGTAAAGAGTAAATTCAGCGTCGGCACCCGGATAAATGCGAAGTGTCAGATTATCCCATTTCTTTTCGGTGGAATATTGTACAGCCGGTCCCCAGGGTAGGATAGAACCTGCACGGACATAGACAGGCATGATGTCGATAGGCACTTCACGCTGGATGGTTTGTCCGCCTTTCAGGCTTTTTCCAGTCCAGAAATCAATCCATTGGGCACCTGCGGGTAGATAAACATCTGTCTTTCCTATCTTATTCATATTCTTCTGATAGCCGTTCTGTTTGTCGTCCTGCCATGTATAAAGCGAATCAGTTACGGGGCGGACAAGGAAATTACGGCCAAACATATACTCTGTATCCATCTCGAGTACTTTCTTATCTTTAGGAAAATCCATCATGAGTGGTCGGATGATGCTGCCCGCTTTGTTGGTAACTTCCCATGAAGTGCTGTAGAGATAGGGCAAAAGGCGATAGCGCAGGTGAGTATATTTTTCGAGTGCGTCATAAGCCCAGTCTCCTTTCTTGCCGAACTGGTATATTTCCACAGCTACCGGACTGGAATTGTGTGAACGCATGATCGGCTGGAATGCTCCCCACTGATACCAGCGCACGTGCAATTCATGATAAGCGATATTGTGTACATTATTGTTATATTTCCATGCGAAGAAGCCTCCTAGGTCGGTATTCCAGTATGGTATGCCGCATAGTGAGTAATTTAGTCCTGCCGCCAGTTGTTTCTTCATCACTTCCCAGGTAGAGACTACATCGCCGCTCCATGAATGTGACGCATAACGTTGCTGTCCTAGGAAAGACGAACGTGTGAGCAGGAATACCCGCTTGTCGGAAGTGGTGGCACGTTGATGTTCGTATACACCCTTATTGGACATCAAAGGAAAAGCGTTGTGCACTCTGCGGAATGAACCCAGATAAGTGGGGGTATCGAAATCTTTGTCCTTGATTTCCAGATGATCCGGCTCGGTAGAGTCGAGCCACCAGCCATCCATTCCGAGATCGAAGATATTCTTTTTCATTTCTGCCCAATACATATCGCGTGCTGTCGGATTGAACGGGTCGTAAGGTTTTACTCCGGCTTTGGGAGGCCATGTCTCGAAGTGAAGCAATGCTTTCAGGCTATCCATTTTCTGGTACATCTCTGTCCACGGACCGAACGAGGCCCATACTGAAATCATGATATGTGCATTCTGTTTATGTACATAGTCGATCATTTCTTTCGGACTTTTGATGCGTGGCGTTCCATAATTAGCATTTCTGTCTTCTCCGTTCGGGAGGAATTTCATGTATTCCGGATCACCCATTTTGTTGATATAGCGTGGGTTTTGGAATTTCATCGAGTTCCAGTTTTCATTGCATCCCCAGTATTGCCAGTCCTGGATGATACCGTCCAGAGGTACTTTCAGTTCACGGTACTTGTCTACTACTTCGCAGAGTTCGTCCGGACTTTTATAGCGTTCGCGGCATTGCCAGAATCCCAGTGTCCAGAGCGGATAGAGCGGGGCCTGACCGGTCAGCTCGCGCACTCCGGCTATTACACCGTCCGCATTGCCACCGTAAATGAAATAATAATCAGCGCAATCGCCTACTTCCGAGTCGAACGACATCTCTTGCGGATTGTCGAGGAAAGTAGTGGGAGAGTAATTATCCCAATAAAGGGCATATCCTTTGACGGAATGAATAAACGGAATACAGATACTCATATTTTGATTGCGGAGAAACAGTTTCTGATTGCGTTGGTTCACTTTACCCGTCTGCTGCTGTCCCAAACCGTAGATTACTTCGTCTTTATCCAGCAAAAAAGCCTGGCGGACATTGAAAGACGGAACACCTGCATCATTGAAAGGAGTGAATTGTGTTCCGTAATCCTTGTCCGTCAACAGACGTTGGCCGGACGAATCGAAAAAATGGATACCACCAGTCTCCGGGTTCACTTCCACTTGGATAAGACGGCTGCTTAATGTCACTTTTTTCCCCTTTTCACCGAAAGAAACAGGAGTCGACTCGGGCGTTTTGACAATGACCAGACTTTCTTTATTGCAAGATTTCTGACTGGGCGTCTTATAAACCCTGACAATGGAGGGTGAATAAAACTCTACGTTGACATCCATCCCCTGTGTGGCACACTTGATGCCTTGTGAGGTACGCTGTACATTTTGTGCTGTACCATTGCCTGCTGCAACCATTGTTGCACATACAAGCAAGAAACCGGCTTTTCTAATAAGATTCATTTTCATGGTTTTTTTAAGTGCTTTATGATGCAGCAAAAGTAGGGCGGAGGCAAGCAAAACGGACAACAATCAGGTTGAAACAAACAGTAATCACGTTGATTTCTTCGCTTTTTCGGCATATTCTGATGGGCGGCATCCATACATTTCCTGAAAACATTTGCTTAAATAACTGGAACTGCTAAAACCTGTGTGTTCCGCAATTTCTGTAATACTTAGCTTGCCCTCTGTTATCAGTTGTGCTGCCCGTTGCAGGCGAATGTTACGGATAAAGAGGCTGGGAGACTGATCGAGCATAGTCACCAGTTTGCGGTATAATCCCGTTCGCTCCATACAGAGATCGCGGCTTAGTTGCTCCACCGAATAGCCATTGACGTGCAGATTCTGTTCCACCAGTTTGATGGCTTGTGCCAGAAATGCAGACTCTTCCGTATCCTGTTGCTGATGGTCGGGAGACGTTTCTTCTATGCCACAGGTTAGAGAATTATTTTGTTCGATCAGGTTGCGGATACGGAGTAATAGAATCTCTTCTTTATGCTTGCGTTCCATTTCCTTTCTGCTCCAATAGATATACAATCGGATACCGGTGAAAGCAATCAGTAATAAAATGACTGCATACAGGATATAAGCCGTGGTTGTTTTCCACCACGGTGCATGGATGGTTAATTTTATAGCTGTCACTTTGCCGTTCCACTGAAGAGGATTGTCCGAGGCCATGACTTTGAATGTATAATCTCCCGGTGGTAAATTGGTGTAAACAGCTTGAAGAAGACCTTTCCCCACAGTCGCATTTCCCTGTCTTCCTGCAAATGTACTCATCCATTGCGGGTCGATACCTTCCAGTTGATAACGGTAGTATGTGCGTTCATGATTGATATAATTCAATGCTGAAAATTCGAAAGTCAGGAAGTTTTGGTTATAGTCCAGTTCGGTTTCGGTTGTATAAGGAGCAGCCTTGGACAGGATGATGCGGTTGCCATATTCTTTTCCTGTATTCACTTTTTCTCCATACAAGCGTAAGGCTGTGAAAACAGGCGGATCAGGAAGCATCGGATGAATGGAGTCCTTGTCGGGATGGAATATGCTAAAGCCATCAATACCACCCAAATAGAGAGTGCCGTCGGAAGAACTGAATACGGCATCTTTTATGTATTCGCCGTCCAAAGCACCGTCCAACTGATTGAACCGGGTGAAACTGATGTTCTTATTCTCCGGATTTATGTGGATGCGTGTGACACCGTTACTGGTCGTTACCCAGATGTCTCGATATTTGTCCTCAATAATGCCTTGGATAAAGTTATTGCTCAATCCGTTTTCACGATAGAAGATACGTGGGGCAGAGTCGTTTTCGCTGGTAAAAAGTTCCAGCCCGTCAGGAGTTCCTGCCCATGTCCATCCGCGTGTGTCGGTATATAATGTATTGTATACTTTATTTCTGAAATGATGGTTCTTGTTGGGGTTCAACCGATTCAGTATTTCAGGAGAGACAGACGGGATAGCTGCTGACTTTAATACATAGGATTTTTGTTCATTAGCTGTCAGTCGATAAATTCGGGAATGAGCTTTCAGATAGATATTTCCATTTTTATCTTCGGCGAAAGATTCAATATTGATTTCTTCTTCGGGGGAGACGGGAAATGCATTGCGACCTATATGAGTCAGTTTATGCATGGACGGGTGATGATATAATAATCCCCGATTGAAAGTTCCGAGCCATAACCCTCCTTGTCGGTCTTGAAAGACAGTGCTGATTTCGGTAGAGACAATCTGTCCGTTTCCGGTTTCCAATAGGGGAATGTATTTTTGTGTTCCTGTGTGGAGGTCAATCATCCAAACCCCGTGAACGCAACTGATATAGGCTTTCTCACCATTAGGGGTAATGATAAGGGTGTTGAGAGTATAGTTCTGTTCGAAGAGTTTTTTCCATGTGCGCTCGTGGCTATTGAAATAGAATAAACCGCCTTTACGCCCGTTGCGTAGTTGATAGAAGCCGTCTGCACTTTTGACGACGAGAGAAGTCTTTTGATATTCAGCCTGTTCGGATGCAGGATAAGCGGCTATATTGTATACAGTTTTTTGGTCGGCTATGTGATAACAGGACACTTCGCCTGTGTCATAGAATAAATATAGGGAGGTACTGTCGGCATTCAGGTCCTGCAATTTTCCGGAATACTTGTCGGGCAAGGTTATACGGGTCTTGTTGTTTAATTCCAGTAATTCGTTAGCAATGAGTAGCCAGGTGTGTCCTGAATCGTCTACAAAAAGGTCTTCTACGGGGGCTTGTATCTCTCTATTCTTAAAGTAAGCATCTAAATCAGGAATGTATTCCTCTCTGTACAGGTCAATGCACATCAGTTTGTGAGTATCTTTAATCCATAAAAGAGAATCCCCACTCTGGTAAATGCGGTAATGCCCGTTATATTGGTTTAATGGATATACGTATTCCGTGGTGCGGTGAAGATAGCTGAAATGTACACCGTCGTATAAATTTACATTACCGCTGGTGGTGAATACCATTCTTCCGTCGGGCAATTGGAGGATATAACGTATTTGGTTATCACTCAATCCTTGCGACGCATTGATGGTGGTGAACAGGAATTCACCGGCATATATGAACGGTGTCATCCTGAAACAGAAAAATAAGCAGAGCAGAATCCGTATGTTTCTCAAACTATTGGTAGTCATGGCTATGTTTCAAGATTACAAAGATAAAAAAAGTCGGCTTATGAAGCACGACTTTTCTATCTGTTAAAGGCAGTTATTTATCATTCAGCTGAAAAAAGTGGCATTTTGACTTAAATTTGGGCTTTTATGAATGATATTCAGACGAATGTTTGTATATAAAGCTTTACTTTTGCGATGAATCTGACATTATAAACATATCATTACCATGAAAGCAAGATTTGCATTATTTTTATTGTTTGCTATTTTATCATTAAAACTCTCTGTGGTCTTTGCGCAGGAAAACATATTCACCGTCCGGCAGCCGGATTATCAGAAAAGCCCTTATACGGGAATGACTCGTCAGCACTGGATACAGGCGGGCGAGTATTTATTAAAAGGTGCATTTAACTATATACACACATTAGACGATCAAATGTACTTTCCGAAGCAGCTGGATAAAACATATCCGAGAAATACGGGAGAAATTCCGGTAGCAAAGCTGGAAGGTTTGGCACGGACTCTATTTGTAGCTGCTCCTCTTTTGAAAGATAATCCAGAACTGGAGATGAACGGGATAAAAGTGGCAGACTATTATCGTTATCAACTGATAAATATCTCTAACCCTGAAAGTAAAAGTTATATTCCGCATCGTACGGGAGGTCCCAGTCAGACATTGTTGGAACTGGGCTCTTTGGCAATCTCGATGAAAGCTGCACAGGAAGTATTATGGAATCCTCTCACTAAGAAACAGAAAGATTCACTGGCTGCTACCATGTTGAGTTATGGAGAGGGACCGACTATTGGTTCCAACTGGATGTTTTTCAATGTCTTTATCTTGAGTTTTCTGAAAGATCAGGGATATGCCGTGAATGAAAGCTACCTGGAGTCGAACCTGCAAAAACTTCTTGCACGCTATCGGGGCGAAGGCTGGTACAATGATGCTCCGGCTTATGACTATTATAGTGCGTGGGCTTATCAGACTTACGGACCTATTTGGGCGGAAATGTTCGGGAAGAAACAATATCCTCAATATGCAAGGCAGTTTATGGAAAATCAGCATGACATGGTTGATAATTATCCATTTCTGTTCAGCCGTGATGGCAGGATGAATATGTGGGGGCGGAGTATCTGTTATCGTTTTGCCGTTACTGCTCCTTTGTCTTTGTATGAATATGACAAAAGTGGTAATGTGAATTATGGATGGATGAGAAGGATAGCTTCTTCTACGTTGTTGCAATTTTTAGAACGTCCGGAATTTCTGGAAGATGGTGTTCCGACAATGGGTTTCTACGGACCTTTTGCTCCTGCTGTTCAGATTTATAGTTGCCGGGGTAGTGTTTATTGGTGCGGAAAAGCTTTTCTTAGTTTGTTGTTGCCGGAAAACTCTAACTATTGGTCGGCTACAGAAAATAACGGTCCTTGGGAGAAAGAACTGAAAAAAGGGGAAGTGTATAATAAGTTCCAGCAGGGAACTAATCTATTGATAACCAATTACCCGAATTGTGGCGGATCTGAAATGCGTTCATGGTGTCATGAGACTGTGGCAAAAGATTGGCAGAAATTCCGGAGTACCGAGAATTATAATAAACTGGTTTACCATACAGAGTTCCCCTGGATGGCAGATGGGAAGAATGGGGAGATTTCCATGAATTATGGAACAAGGAATAAAAAAGGGGAATGGGAAGTGTTGCGGTTGTATACGTTCAAAAGTTTCGAAAATGGAATTTATCGTCGTGACGCTGTGCTCGAAACGGATAGCACTGTGAAGTATCAGTTGGCGGATATTCCTCTGCCGGATGGAATTCTGCGGGTAGATAAGGTGACTGTTTCAGAACCGGCGGAGATTTGTTTGGGACATTATTCCCTGCCTCGTCTGGATTCCGATATAAAGGAAACAGGTTGTAAGGTGGGTAAACAGAATATTCCGGTACTCTCTAACGGAAAATATGAATTGGCAATGATACCATTGACAGGTTGGGAGAAAACATATACGGTATATCCGGAGGGAGTGCATCCTGTAAGTGAGAAATGTGCATTAAATATGGTTTCCGATCAGTTATCCGGTGAAAAAATATATGTGACACTTCAATTATGGAAGAAGAATGAGAAAAGAGGTTTTACTTCAAAAGAGCTGACACCGGTGAAATCTGTCCATGTGTCAGAGGATAAGAAACAGGTGACGGTTTGTTTATCAAACGGTGAAATAAAAACTATTTCGTTTGAGTAATGAATCCCATTCAAGTAACTGATATTTAATTAAGAAACATATTGCTATCATGAAAGAGAAGATTGTTTGGATTTTTGTCGTTTTATATCTATGTAGCTTTCATTTGAATGCCCAAAATGCAGAAAATAATCCTACTGGCGGTGGGTATCAAGTTGCAGCTGAAGGAGCTTGGTGTTGGTTTGCCGATCCGAGAGCCTTGCATTATGAAAACAAGGAGGGAACTATAAATAAGACATATATCGGTTACATCGATATTCATGGTAATATAAAGGCGATGCAGTATGACTTTCAAAAGAAGGAACAGGAAGAAGTATTGATCCGTTCGTATTTTCAGCCGGACGATCATAACAATCCCACTTTTCTTGTATTGCCCGATGAAAGAATCATGATTTTCTATTCAAGACATACGGATGAACCTTGTTTTTATTACAGAGTCTCCCGAATCCCGGGGGATATTACTACTTTAGGTGAAGAAAAGAGGATTGAAACAAAAAATAATACGACTTATCCTTCTCCGTTTATTCTGTCGGATGATCCTGAACATATTTATTTATGCTGGCGTGGAATCGGTTGGCATCCGACTATTGCCAAGCTTTCATTACCGGACGACAAAGATGAGGTGGATGTAGTATGGGGACCGTATCAAATCGTACAATCTACCGGCGCCCGTCCGTATGCGAAATACATGTCTAACGGGAAAGATAAGATTTATTTGACTTACACCACGGGACATCCGGATAATGAACTTCCCAACTTCCTTTATTTTAATTATATCGATATCAAAACATTGCAGTTGACTGATGTCAGGGGAACCGTACTTTCTACTATTGCCGACGGTACATTTAAGGTGAACAAGACAGGTGATTATGCGAAGCAATACCCGTCTACGGTAGTGGATAATCCTTCTGAACGTGACTGGGTATGGCAAATAGCTTCGGACAGGAACGGAAATCCGGTGATAGCAATGGTACGTATCAGCGATAATAAAGAATCTCATGATTATTACTATGCAAAATGGAACGGACACGAGTGGAAAAAGACTTTTCTTATTAATGCCGGTGGACATTTTCATCAGACGCCGAATTTAGAAAAGTGTTATAGTGCCGGTATGGCTATCGATCCGTCGAATGTTAATGAGGTATATTGCTCATTACCGGTAGAGGGAAAATATGGTAAGGTGTATGAGATTGTAAGATTTATCATGAGTGAAGATGGAGAGGTTATTTCTAAGGAGGCAGTCACAAAAGACTCGCAACTGAATAATGTCCGTCCTTATATGATACCGGCTTCAGAGGGTACCCCATTGCGGCTGACTTGGATGTATGGCAACTATTATGATTGGATTGTCAGTTTACAACATCCACAAGGCTATTCTACAGGAATAGCCTGCGACTTCAAAGGATTCCCCGATAGAAAAAAGAAGAAGATGATAGCGGCATCCGGCAAAGAAATACGATTTAATCCTGAAAAGCCTTTTGTGCTGGAACAGACGATTACTCTTGGCGCAGATAATTATCAAGGTTGCTTGTTGCAACTCGGTGATCTGGAATATTATCTAAACGGAGAAACGATGAAACCTGAAATCAGATATAAAGGGAAGGTATGTACCAGCACAAATGTATTGGGAACATCGGATTGTTGGAAAACACAGGCTCGTGGAACCGGTGGCAAGTGGTATACTCCGCAGAAATATGGAGAGGTTCGTTTGAGGATGGAATATAAGAAAGGTGTTTTATGTGTATATATAAATGACTTGCTCGATCAGAGAATTGACTTTGATTGAAAGCGAGCGAACTTTTTTATGGAGTAGGCTAATAAGTGGAATCCTCGTTTATATCGTATTATATAATAAATGAGGACTAAGTTCGAAGTACAAATTTTCCATAATATCATACATTTAATAGAGAATGATTGTTTTTAGCCCTTTTTTGACATATAAGTAGACCTTTATATTTTATGTATCATCTATCTTTGCAGACAAGAAATCTTATTTAATATCATGAATATGAATAGACATTGTGGAATAATTAAGTTTATATTATTAGGGGTGGTTTGTATATCATTACTGCCTGTATCAGTGCATGCACAGAAGTATACGGAGTTTATCCCCGGTGAAGTTTGGAAAGATACGGACGGGAATCCGATCAATGCCCATGGTGGTGGACTTCTATATCATAACGGCACTTACTATTGGTATGGTGAATACAAGAAAGGGAAAACCATTTTGCCTGACTGGGCTACGTGGGAGTGTTATCGTACGGATGTGACCGGAGTAGGTTGTTACTCTTCTAAAGACTTGCTGAATTGGAAATTTGAGGGTATTGTACTTCCGGCAGTTAAAGACGATCCGAATCATGACCTGCATCCCTCCAAAGTATTGGAACGTCCGAAAGTGGTTTATAATAAGAATACGGGCAAATTTGTAATGTGGGCCCATGTGGAAAGTGCTGATTACAGTAAGGCTTGTGCCGGAGTGGCAGTTTCCGATTCTCCTGTCGGTCCGTTCGTTTATCAGGGAAGTTTTCGTCCGAACAATGCGATGAGCCGCGATCAGACTGTTTTTGTGGATGATGATGGACGTGCTTATCAGTTTTATTCTTCAGAAAATAATGAAACGATGTATATCAGCCTTCTGACTGATGATTATCTGAAACCGAGCGGACGTTTTACACGCAATTTCGTAAAAGAATCGAGAGAGGCTCCGGCAGTATTTAAATATAATGGTAAATATTATATGTTAAGCTCCGGTTGTACTGGCTGGGATCCTAATATAGCCGAGATCGCAGTAGCCGATTCTATTATGGGAACATGGAAGACAATCGGAAATCCTTGTACGGGACCGGATGCGGATAAAACGTTTTATGCCCAGAGTACTTATGTCCAGCCTGTTGTCGGAAAGAAGGATGCATATATTGCCATGTTCGACCGTTGGAAGAAGAAGGATTTGGAAGATTCCCGTTATGTATGGTTGCCTGTGTTGGTAAAAGAAGGGAAAATAACTATCCCTTGGCATGAAAAATGGAACCTTTCTATCTTTGACAAATAAAAAATAAATATGAAACGGATACTGCTACTACTTTGCGGAATAATGCTCGTTCCCGTTATTGCCTGTTCCCAGCATTTGGTTGAAGTGGGAAAGGGGTATAGCTGTACTTCGGTCAATACGACGGTCTTTCGGAATAACTCGCTGGTTACACACGGTGATGAACAATATATCAGTTATTACGATGACGATGGCTATCTGGTACTTGGGAAGCGGAAACTGGATTCGGAACAATGGACATTACATCGCACCCAATATCAGGGAAATGTGAAGGATGCTCATAATATAATTAGTATGATGATAGATGGAGAAGGATATATACACGTATCTTTTGACCATCATGGACATCCATTGAATTACTGCCGGAGCATTGCTCCCGGTTCTCTGGAACTGGGGGATAAAATGCCCATGACCGGAGTTGACGAAGGAAATGTCACCTATCCGGAGTTCTATCCTTTATCCGGAGGAGATTTATTGTTTGTTTACCGCTCCGGTTCTTCGGGTCGTGGAAATCTGGTAATGAACCGTTATTCGCTGAAAGAACATAAATGGACTCGTGTGCAGGATATATTGATCGACGGGGAAAATAAACGGAATGCCTATTGGCAGTTATATGTTGATGAGAAAGGGACGATTCATCTTTCATGGGTATGGCGCGAGACTTGGCATGTGGAAACAAACCATGATATTTGTTATGCCCGTTCTTTTGATAATGGGGTAACTTGGTATAAGACGAGTGGAGAACGATATGAACTCCCGATCAAATTGTCCAATGCGGAGTATGCCTGTCGGTTACCTCAAAACTGTGAGTTGATAAATCAGACGAGTATGAGTGCCGATGCGGGAGGAAATCCGTATATAGCTACTTATTGGCGGGAACCCGATAGTGATGTTCCTCAATACCGCATCGTCTGGAATGATGGGAAGATGTGGCATCAACGGCAGATAACCGATCGCCGGACACCTTTTACCTTGAAGGGCGGAGGTACGAAAATGATCCCTATTGCCCGTCCGCGTATTGTGGTAGAAGGTGGAGAAGTCTTTTATATTTTCCGTGACGAAGAACGGGGAAGCCGTGTGTCGATGGCACATGCGACTGATGTGGGTACCAGTAAGTGGACGATAACGGATCTGACGGATTTTTCGGTGGATGCCTGGGAACCCTCTCATGATACGGAACTTTGGAAAAAGCAGCGGAAACTGCATCTCTTTGTACAACACACCCGTCAGGGAGACGGTGAACGCACAGCGGAAATTGAGCCTCAAATGATATATGTATTGGAAACGAATATGGATACAAATAAATAAAGATATGAAGAAACTATATGCAACTCTTTTTTCTGCACTCTTTCTAGGCGGTGCAATCTGTGCAAGTTGTACGGATAAGAAGGATGTTTCTGCTGAAGAAGTGATAAACACCATTCATAAAGTGAATCATTATTGGCAGACGAATCATCCGGAACACGGACGTTCTTTTTGGGATAATGCCGCCTATCACACCGGAAATATGGAAGCTTATTTTTTGACTAAGCAGCCGGAGTATTTGGAATACTCGAAAGCCTGGGCGGAACATAATGAATGGAAAGGGGCAAAATCAGAGCATAAGGAAAACTGGAAGTACAGTTACGGTGAAAGTGATGATTATGTGCTTTTCGGTGACTATCAGATTTGTTTTCAGACGTATGCCGATCTCTATAATCTGGAACCGGATACACAGAAAATAGCCCGCGCCCGCGAAGTGATGGAATATCAGATGAGTACCCCCAATCATGATTATTGGTGGTGGGCAGATGGCTTATATATGGTCATGCCGGTCATGACAAAGATGTATAACATAACTAAGAATCCGCTCTATTTGGAGAAACTGCATGAATACCTCGCCTATGCTGATAGTATTATGTATGATGAAGAGGCCGGACTTTATTACCGGGATGGAAAATACGTGTATCCTAAACACAAGAGTGTGAACGGCAAAAAGGATTTCTGGGCACGTGGAGACGGCTGGGTATTGGCCGGATTGGCAAAAGTCTTGAAAGAACTTCCTGAAACAGATAAGTATCGTCCGGAATATATAGATCGTTTCCGTACCCTGGCTAAGTCGGTTGCTGCTTGTCAACAGCCGGAAGGTTACTGGACACGCAGTATGCTCGATCCTCTGCATGCACCGGGACCGGAAACCAGTGGAACGGCTTTCTTTACCTATGGTTTACAATGGGGAATCAATAACGGTTTTCTGGATGCTACAGAATATCAGCCGGTGGTTGAAAAAGCATGGAAATATCTCTCAACAGTTGCTTTGCAGCCTGATGGCAAGATTGGTTATGTGCAACCGATTGGTGAGAAAGCGATACCCGGTCAGGTGGTAGACGCAAACTCAACTTCGAATTTTGGAGTAGGTGCGTTTCTATTGGCAGCCTGCGAACGGGTTCGTTATTTGAATAAATAAATACAGGCACGGATTACACGGATTTTACAGCTCTTAGAGGCATGCCTTAATATAAGTCAACAGCGTATTTTAATTCAGCATCAAGCTCATATATGGCTTTAACGGCTGAAATATTCTATTGGTTAATTCACTAATATTCATTTGTATGTGTGCACCGGGCAGTCGCTCGGTATTATACATGCATTTTCCTTTGCATAGGTAATAATATCCGTTATTGACAGATAATTGTTTATCCGATAATTCCAACTGCATTTCATCTTCGGGAAAAGCCGCAGCATAGACTTGCAGCACTTCTTTGGCATTGATGATACGTGCCATGCCTAGCGGATGTTGAGGCTGTTTATCTTCGGGAGGCAGCAGTTGAACCATGCGCTTGCATCCGGTGTGTTGCCTGATCGCATACAATAAACTATATTCCACATCCTTATCATCAGCGCAAAGTTCATTGATAATGATATGTCTCTCTCTTTTATATATAATGGCTAGTCCCTTGATCTCGTTTTCCTGTCTGGCTACAAATAAATAACCTCCACTAATGGCAAGATCGGTCATAATAACCTGAAAGTCTTCCGATGTGTGCTGAATGCAGCAAGCTCGTTCGGAAAGCTTCTTATTCAAATAAGAATAGACTTCCTCCTGAAATTCTGAAACAACACTGACCGCTATCTCTTTAGAAGGAATAAACTCGGGCAAAACGATCTCTTTAGTTGAATACTTGAATACCGAAGCATATCCCATACGGGCATAATAATCAAACAACCAGGGTTCTGCCGGTATCAATGTGCTGAAGTGTACTCCATTCCGTAACATCCGGGCGAAAGACTGTGATAAAAGCTCGCGCATGACTCCTTTGCTTCGAAAATCGGGATGCGTACAGGCTCCTGAAATATAGGAGGTCTGTACAGTCTCTCCACCAAAAGTCATCGGATAAGGAAGCATTTGAAGGGCAGAGATTACCTCATCACCACTTTTGATGGCAACGTTCACCTCTGTCTTATAGCGTAGTCTGAAGTACATCTCGACGAATTCTTCACTATCGTCAAAACAGACTTTCCACAATGCTTTTACTTGCTCCTTTATCATCATATTTATAAAGAGTTTACCATTTAACCATATTCATGGGATGCTCTTTGAGACAAGCCATGTATTTTTCCAGAATCGTCACCGGTTGGTAAGACAATTTGGCTTTGCGCAAACCTTCGAGACCTAAATCCTCTTCCCGGTTAATATAGATATATTGTTCGGGAATCCGGTTGGCAAATTCATAATTAATCATAGCATACGCGCCTTCAATGCTGGTATCCGCTTTTTCTACATGCACGCCGAACGTTTCATGATTGATAGGCATACCGAATGTAAATGCTACGATTTTACCGTTCACATGAAGAATTCCACCCGTCAGTCCGAGTGCTTCGAAGTTGTGGAGGGCATAAATCAGGGCACGACGTTCATTGCCCGTCCCTTCCTGTTGGTCGCAATTATTCACTTTACACCATTCCGCTTCCAAATCCAGGCATTCCTGAATACGGTCCGGAGTGATCGGTGTATATTCATAATCCGGATAAGTGTTGCGGAACCGGTTGATATGATTTCTTTTCGCTTGGAATTTCTTACCCTTCAGTGTTGAAAGATCACTTCTCAAATAGATATAATCCGCATAGTCGCGGTCTTCTGTAAATGTGAACTGTTCCGGAAGGATAGCTTCGAGATCAGCACGCATATTACTGCACACTCCCAACATACAGAAATGCTGGTTCTCTTTGCGGGCATCCTCTATCAGTTCCCACAATATTGCTTTCAAATCTCCCGTACCTACGGGCATCATATAAGCAAGTTGATCTCCTGCCCAGAATTTGAACACTAAGAAATTGTCGACCACTGCAAATAGAGTATTATATAGGAATCTCCAACTACAAAGATTGGAAAATGAAAGATCGCAATTACGGCGATTACTTTTCATTGTGAATGAGGTGATTGTGTCTTTGTCTGCTAACGTGATGTCTTTAAATGGAATCATAAAATTGTTTTTGGTGTTTAACTCCTTATATAACGGAAAAATAGGAGATTTTGTTTTACAGGATACCTAATAATCGAAGGATAGTAGGTGTTAGCAGTGCAGTGAATATTCCATTCAGTGTCAGTCCCAGGCTGGCGTATGCTCCATATTTGCTGCTGATATCCATTGCAGTGGAGGTTCCGACGGCATGAGCGGCTGTTCCCATCGAAAGCCCTTGGGCGATCGGACTGCCTACACGCATGATTTTCATTGTCTTAAAGCCACAGATAGCCCCTAATAAACCTACTGCAACAACAACTGCCGCCGTTAGTGACGGAATACCGCCGATCGCTTTGGTTACTTCCATCGCAATCGGGGTCGTAACTGATTTCGGAGCCAGTGACAGGATTACCTCTTGTGAGGCTCCCATAAATTTCGCAATCAGTACTACTGAAATAACTCCGACGATGCAGCCTGCCAGTTGAGACAGTAGAATAGGCAATAACTGCTTTTTTATCATTTCCAGTTGAAGATATAAAGGTACGCCTAAAGCCACAACGGCCGGGCGTAGCCAGAATTCGATCAGATGTCCTCCTTTATTATATGTCTCATAAGAGATATTGGTCATTTTAAGGAAGATGATTAATAGTGCGATGGTCAGCAATATAGGATTTAATAATACCAGTCCTGTTTTCTTCTGAAGTAGTTTGGCAAAGAAGAAAATCCCGAAGGTAATGGCTAGCAGGAAGAAATTATTTTCTAAGAAGCTCATTTGTCTTTATTCGTTAAGTTGATTTTATCTTTAAGGTGTAGTTTCTCCGGCAGATGGAAATCTGACAGATGAAGTTTGCGTGCCAGTTTGATCTGACGCGCCAGCCTGAACTTGCGGACGATCTGATGTACCCATCCCGTTACAACAAGTACAAGTGCGGTACTGACAATGGTAGCTATCACAATCGGCCAGAATTCAGCTGCAATAACATCAAAGTACAACATAAGAGCCACACCGGGTGGAACGAAAAAGAATCCCAAGTTAGCAACCAGAAAGTCGGACAATCCCTGTACCCAGTGTAACTTAATCCAACCTAATTTTAAAAAGAGGGTGAGCAGCAGCATACCGATGATGCTGGAGGGGAGCTTGATACCCGTAAGATAAACTATTAATTCACCCAAAGCCAAACAGCCAAATAAAATGGCGCACTGACGTATCATAACTAATAACCTATTGATTTTGTTTGAAAACACTGCAAAGGTAGTGTATTCTCTTAGACTAGCTTTCTGTGAATGATATGTTTGCAATCTACATTAACATTTTTTGTTTGTCTTGTTAGTCTGCCGCTTCATTTTGACTAAAATGCTTTATACTTGGTTTAAAAGGTTGATTTCTGTGAATAAGTGGAAAAAATACTGGATGACGAAGTCTGTAGGTTTGATATAGGTAGTCATTACTATTGAAATAATTTGCTTTGTATTTATATTGTTTAAGAGAATTTGTTCTATATTTGCAGCAAGTCTTGCGAGCTTTGAGATAGCTCCGGAGAGAAAAAGACTTAAGATTAAGAAAAAACGCAAGAAGCGAAAAGTTATTATCCTAGAATTCGGAATCTGGTAAATTCAAAAAATGGCCGGGATAATAGCAACAGTTGCTTCACGTCTATGTTATAAATAGGCGTGGGGACTGTTGTCTATTTAGGTCATTGGGCTTACCAGAGCCTCGAATTCTAAGATAGACAATAACAGTCCTCGCGCTTTCTTTATATATAACTCCGCCATGGAGGACAGACGGAAGAAACTGAAATACACATGACAAAAAACAAACAAAGATTTGTGTTGTGGGGTTGGTTCTTATTTTTTCTATTTTTGAGTATTTTTGAAATAGATGCCCAAAATAAGATACGAGTGAATTCTTTCCAACGTATGGAAACAGATGTTACCGCTCGTATCACTTCCCCAAAGAGAGATCAAAACGGCGAGGTTTGTGCGCTTATCCGCATTGTTACTACTGAAAAGGAATTGATGTTTGAAGCTGATGCGCTAGGCATCACGGCACGCGAAAATAAACCAGGTGAAATCTGGATTTATGTACCGCGTGGGGCTCGTCGTATTTCGATTATGCACAATGATTATGGAGTACTCCGTAATTACTTCTATCCTGATATTATTGAGAAAGCTGTTGTCTATGAAATGGAACTTAGTGTGGGAGATGCTGTGCAGAGGGTGGTAAGTGATACCAATACGCAATTGTTGGTAATGCGTCCTGAACCGATTATGGCTGATATATATATTGATGAAGAAAAAGCTCCTGTTGAGAATGGATTGTTTACGGCAACAATGAAGAAGGGGATGCATACATATCGGGTAGAGGCACCGATGTATGCTCCTGAAGTTGGCGTTATAGATCTTGGTAGTGAGCAAAAAGTAATGAGTGTAACCCTGCGTCCCCGTTTTGGCTATTTAGAAATATTCTCTCTTCCCGAACAAGAAGCAAAAGTATATATTGACAGTGTGCAGGTTGGAGTGACTCCTTACAAGAGTGACCGTATGCCGTTACGTAACTATCGGATAAGGGTAGAGAAAGATTTTTTCTTCCCGATGGATAGCGTTGTGGGAGTTGCAGCTGGCGAGACAAGAACTTTGTCGTTTAAAATGACTTCAACGATTAAGCCGCGTTCTTCCCGGCGTATGCTGGTGATGGCGGATGTGGGTTATCAATCTTCTCAGTTGTCTTATGGTGGAATGATTGGCTTTGTCCGTGACAATGGTGCTTATATCCGTTTTCGCAGTGACTTTGGTTCTGTTTCCACCCATTTAGAATGTGATGATACGGGTACTTTAGTGTCAGGTGGTGAGGGAAAACCTTACTATCATACAGGTGTAGAACAGAAATCTCGTATGTCGGTTGTTGCCGGTTATCTTCGCCATTTGTGGAAACCGATTTATGTCTATGTTGGTGGGGGATATGGGCAACGGACATTAGCATGGGAAACTGTGGATGGAGAATTGGTTAAAAATATAGATCATTCTGCCTCCGGAGTGGCTGCTGAAATGGGGCTTCTATTGAATGTAGGAAAACTGGCTTTTTCCTTGGGATACCATACGGTGAGCTTTAAGAATCATGAGCTTGGTGCAAGTGTCGGTGTCATGTTTTAGCTGTCTAAACTAATTCTTTATAATTATGTGTTACAAGGTTTTGTTTTTCGCATGTGGCGTATTGCTACTATGTATGTTCGGTTGTAGTAAAGATTCTGTATCGGAAAATGAGATGCCAACATTGACTGTTGATGAGGCTTCAGCTATCAGCCGGAAGACAGCGGTTATCTCGGGGAGCATCTCGGTGCCGGAAGGAACAGAAATCAAGAGTTGTGGTTTCCTTTATTCTACAGTTTCTTCATTGCCAGAGACTGATTCTAAAGTGGTAAGTGTTATATTGAAAGGGCTTTCTAATACTTATGAGACAACACTTACGGGGCTTACGCCCAATACTAAGTATTATTATTGTTTGTATGCCAGCAGTGGATATACCACAACTCGGAGTAGTATACGGGAATTTACTACGGCTATTGACGGAGTGCCTGCCTTGGAAGTCTCAACTTCAATTTCGGTGTCGGAAACTTCTCTCACTTTGGCAAGTAAAATTGTAGATGATGGGGGAAGTAGTATCCAAAAGTTTGGTTTTGCATATAAGGAAACTGACTCATCGGATGCGGAAAAGCTAGTGGAAGCTTTAGACAAAACAAATGATGGCAGGTACACTTTCACTATAACCGGGTTGATTGCAGAGGCGAGTTATGATGTACGTGCTTTTGCAACTAATGCAAAAGGTACAGGATATGGAGAAAAAATTATATTGGTAACTTCTGCTCCTGAAACTCCTATTCTCCAGGCTGAAACTAAAGAGCCGGGAAGTGCATCTATTGAAATATCGGCTAAGTTGATGAATGATAATGATCTTACTTCCAGCCTCACGGAAGTCGGCTTCTGTTGGAGTAAGGATCAACAAGAACCGACTATGGATGATAGCAAAGTAATCAGCCAGTTGAATGGAAAGGGATTTAGTTCTATTGTTAAAGAACTGGTTTCTGAAACTACCTATTATATTCGTGCATATGCTATTAATAAACGTACTAAGATAGGATATAGCAATGTGATAACCTTTACTACTACAAAATCGGCTGTGCCCAAACTGGATGTCACCACGGCTGTAGCTATTGAAGAAACATCTGTTACGCTGCAAAGTAAAATACTAGATAATGGAGGTCATGATATTACAAAGTTTGGTTTTGCGTATAAGATAGGAAACAACGGTACTGAAACACTGAAAGAAGTTCCTGTTTTAGAACTGAAAGAAGATGGAACTTTCCAATATACATTAACGGGATTTTTGCCGGAAACGGTTTATGAAGTAAGGGCTTTTGCCGTAAACAGCATGGGAACTGGATATGGAGCAAGTTGTCAAGTTACTACTCTGGAACAGAAAGCTCCCCAAGTTTCATTGACAATGGGGGACCCAGGGACCCATTCTGTAATTGCAACAGCTGTTATTCAAAATGCAGGAGGTACATCTTCCATAGTGCGCGAAGTTGGCTTTTGTTGGTCTACCAGCTCTACGCCTACTCTTATAGATGATAAGATAAAAGCTATTTTGGATGGAATTTCATTCAATAGCAATATATCCGGGCTTAAAGCAGAGACGAAGTATTATATCCGGGCTTACGCTATCAATGAAGCAAAAGTAGGATATAGTGAGACTATAGAAATTATGACTGCGGTATCTAATGAACCGGATGTGGATGATAATGTGTCACCTGATAAATAATAAAGTAGCTATGAGAAATTTTATATATATTTTAATCAGCATTAGTTTTTTGTGTTTAAGTTCTTGTATGAATTTAATGGATTTAGAAAATCCTCAAGTGGAAGATGTGAAAACGAGAAATGCAAATTGGGAAACGGTAGAAATAGTATTAGAAACACCTGGTATATTATCAAAAAAGCTTGGCGATAAAGCTGCTGTGGTGGAGAAATTGATCATTTCAGGATCTTTTGATGCGGATGATGTGACTACGTTGCGGGCATTGCCTAATTTGCAATCTTTAAATATGAGGGACGTTACAATTGTAGGAGGTAATAAGACTTATCATTCAACAATTAATGGAATAGTTTCAAAGCTAAAGGACAATGCTATTGGTGACTATATGTTCAATGGCATGAAGTTGTCGGAAATAATACTTCCATCCAATATTGTTTCAATTGGAGCAATAGCTTTTGGTGCAGATAATGGCTTGGATAGTCATCAAACTTTTGAAACTATAGTGATTCCGGAAACTGTGAAAAGCATAGGAGATGCGGCTTTTCGTGGATGTAAAAAGCTACGAGCAATTATATTGCCCGAACAAGTTAAGGAATTTGGGAAGGAAATATTTCATGGATGTTGTAGTTTGGAAGAGGTTACGCTACCAAGCTTTATGGAAAGTATTCCGGGATTTATGTTTCATGGTTGCTCAAGTCTTGAACATATTGAAATACCTCAAGATGTTAAAAGGTTGGAGAATAGTGCATTTGCTGGATGCCTGGCACTGAAAAGTATTTCTTTACCATCAAAGTTAGAGTACATTGGCGGAGCTTTTTGGGATAGTGGACTTACTTCTATTACTATACCTGATGGAGTTACAAAAATAGAATCTGGTAAGCCGATTGGAATCACTGATCCTGTGGGTGCCTTTGAAGGATGTAAATCCTTGTCTTTGGTAAATTTATCTAATACATTAACTGATATGGGTAAAAGGGCATTTGCTAACTGTACAGCATTGACAGCTATTAAGATTCCTGAAAGTGTATTGGCTATTTCTAATTCGTGCTTTATTTCCTCTGGGTTGACTAATATTGAATTACCTCATACTTTGCACAGTATCAAGGAATATGCTTTTGCTTATACTCCTATTGAAAACATAATACTTCCTGATGGTTTGGCGGATATTGCTTTTAGGGCTTTCCTTGGCTGCAAGAAACTAAAGAGTATAATTATTCCAAAGAGTGTAACATCAGTTGGAGGAGGTGCGTTTGGTTACTGTTATGGGCTGACGTCTATTTTCTGGAACACTTCCATTCCATTTCCTAATATACATTATTATCAAAGTCAATGGGAAATTACTAATGGAGGAAATTTAAACTGTTTACTCTATTTGGCGGACGAAAATACGAAAAATGATTATAAAGGTTGGAAAAATATTATCATAAATGGAGTTGCCGACCAGATAGTGCTCTCTTCGGATGAAGGAGATTTTTATTGTCCACAATCCTTTAAAGCCCTCAATATATCATATACGAAGAACTTTAAATACAATACCTTTCCTGGAGAGGCAGCTGGATGGGAAAGTCTTTCATTACCTTTTACGGTCACTCGTGTCACGCATGAAGATGGTAGAGTTTTGGCACCTTTTAATAGCAACGTTGATGGTAGCAAGCCTTTTTGGCTGCGCAGGCTGACGCTTAACGGATTTAAAGATGTCACTACTATTGAGGCAAATATACCTTATATTATTGCGATGCCTAACAATAACAAATATACTTCAGATTTTAATTTGAAAGGAAAAGTGACATTTTCTGCCAAAGATGTTACGGTTCCTATAACCCCTTCATTATCTAAAGAAGAAGGACCTGATTTTATGTTTTGTACTAATTATAAGTATGGTGAAGGAAGTGCCTCTATTTATACATTAAATAAGGAGGACTCTGAACTAAAACCTGGAAGTGTTTTTCTTCGTTCGGAACCTTATATTTATGCTTTTGAAGCTTATGTAATTAATAAAATCACTTCTTTGCAATCTCCGTTCATGTTTAGTATAGGGGGCAAAGTTGCGACGCGAAGTTACCGCACAGTCGGGAATAAACCAAGTGTAGATGATATGTAACTTTCTATATTGCAATGAATAAACATATTTTTTTTATTTCAGTTATCCTGCTGATCTCTTCTACTATTTGTGCCCAAACGGTAGAAGAGATTCAGCAAAGCGATGAATATCTTTGGGGTACAGGGAATGCTCTGACTTTGAAACAAGCGGATAATGATGCGTTGGTTTCATTAGTTAGCCAAATCTCTACGAGTGTTTCTTCACGCTTTGAGCAGTTGACCGAGTCGTGTGCTAATGGGGATAAAATCATAGCAAACGATAAAGTTAAGTCCATTATTCAGACTTATTCCCGTGCCACACTGAACAATACACTGCGTATTGTTATAAAGAATGAGCCTGATGCTGCCGTCATGCGCTATATTAAAAAATCAGAAATAGAGAGAATCTTCGAGGGAAGGAGGAATAAACTGCTGGATTTTACTAGCGAAGCGGAACGGTTGGAAAAGAAAATGCAAGTAGCTGATGCTTTGCGCTATTATTATTGGGCGTTCGTGTTGTTACAGAGCTATCCTGACGGCAATTTTTTGACAATGAAAGATGATAGTGGCACTGAACGACTATTAGTTTCGTGGATACCCCGGCAGATGAATGAGATTTTTACGAATATCACTCTGTCTACTGAGGCTGTGAGGCAAGAGAATAACTTGAAGATAATAACTGTAAAGGTGTTTTATAAAGGAAAACCTGCCTGTAATTACGATTACTCTTATTTTGATGGGCGGGACTGGTCGAATATTTATTCTGCTAAAGACGGTACAGGTATCATAGAACTACCAGTGATGGCTAATATAGACAATCTTCCTGTGAAAACGGAATATATGTTTGAAGGAGAATCCAATATAGACAATGAATTGGCAGAAGTGATGGGAAGTGTAACACCTATTGTAATGCGAAATTCATATCTGAAGCTTGAAGGTGAAAAAACAAAAATGGAAAATGAAATTTTGTCTGCTGCAGTTGATGAAGAAAAGAAAAACAGTGGATTACATTATCTGATGCTTCAAGAAGCTACTCCTTATCTGGAAACAATGCGGCAGGTGGAGGCTATCATTCGTAATCGCAATTATAGTGCCTTGAAAAATTTATGCTCTGAAAGAGGATATAACATGTTCAAACATCTCATTGAATATGGAAATGGACAGATTATTCGTCAGCCTGATTTTAAGTTTTTGGAGTACAATGGCGGAGTGACATGCCGGAGTCTTGTCATGAGTTTCAGTTTTAAGAATAATCATCGGACATTTGTGGAGGATGTTGTATTTCGGTTGAATAGGGAAGGAAAAATCGATGAACTTTCTTTTGGATTGAATAAAACTGCTGTTGATGATATTATGAATCAAACGGCTTGGGGGGACACTGCACGACAAGTGCTTATTAACTTTTTGGAGAACTATAAAACTGCTTATGCCTTGAAACGACTGGAATATATTCATAGTATTTTTTCGGATGATGCTCTCATAATAACTGGCTCTGTTCTGAAGAATTCCGGCTATGGAGAGAAGCAATTGCTCAATAAGCGATTAGTACGATATACCAGGCAAAGTAAAGAGGAGTATATAAAGAAGTTGAATCATATTTTTAAGAGTAACGAGTTCGTCAATCTTCGTTTTGCTGACAATCAAGTGCGAAAGTCGGGCGTGGGAGGTGAAATTTACGGTATTCAGATTAAACAAGATTATTTTTCATCCAGCTATGGTGATACAGGATATTTGTTTTTGATGGTAGATTTAAATAATCCGCAGGAACCGCTCATTCATGTTCGTACTTGGCAACCTGAGAAAGATCCAAACTTTGGACTGATTGATCTGAGCTATTTTTAGTTTAGTCATGAACTGACTGTATAAGTATAATCGGTGAAATGAGGATTCACTAACAATATTAATCATTAAAAGAACAATTACAATGAAAAAGAATTTGTTAATCAATGCCCTTGTGGCATTTGTTATGATGTTGGCTGTCAATGTTGCTGCGCAAGAAAGAGCAACCGGAAAGGATTTTAAGAACTTAAAAGAGCGTGAAAAAGTTCTGGATAAAGATTTGCGAAAGAAGGCGATAAAGAATGCACGTAGTGAAGCCAAGAAGCTGGAGAAAGAAGGCTTCAAGACACCGGTGGGTAAATTGCCTTTGGCTAAACAAATAGAAACGTCATGGGAAAAACAGGCAGAATTGGATATGGATGGAAATCCGTATTGGTATGTCGCTTCATCTAGAATTATTGGTGCCAATCAGTCTGCCGCTGCTATGCAAGCTACTAATACTGCCAAGATAGAGCTTGCCGGACAGATCCAAACTAAAGTGTCTCAACTGATTGAAGCTAAAGTAGCCAATGATGATATGGGGCAAGAAGAAGCTGCTGGGCTGTCGAGCGTAGTAGCTGCCAGTAAGAGCGTTATCTTTTCAACGTTGGGACGTATCATTCCTTTGGTAGAAGTTTATAGGACATTGCCCAACCATAATGTGGAAGTAATGGTAACAATAGGTTACAGCATACAGGAGGCCAATAAAGAGGCTGTCAATGCTATCCGTAAAGAACTGGCTGCTAAATCAGAAGACTTGGTTAAAGAGTTGGATAAATTGGGCTACTAATAGGGGTATTTGCTTATAAATCTATGATGCAAATGAATAAGATGAAGGAGGGGGCGGTGGCTTGTGCTGTCTATTTTTTATCAGTGACGTCTCTTTACGCACAAAACATAGAGAAAGATTTCGATGAATTTAGGAAAAAACAACAGATGGAATTCAACGATTTTAGGAGTAAGGCAGATGTGGAGTTTGAAACGTTTCTCCGGGAAACTTGGACAAAATATGATGCGTTTACTCCCATTCCTGCTCCGACACGCCCTGAGCCTCCAAGACCAGTGATATTTGATAAGACAAACACAGTCCGACCTCCGATAGTCGTCAAACCGATTTCTGGAGGTAACGTAAAGAGAAGAACTAATATTCCAGTGAAAGTGGAAATACCGTTGATAAAGCCGGGTAGAAGTGTAAACCGTACTACGATTGATTTTTACGGAACAGACTTTGATGTAGCGACTGATGTTATTGGTCATGTTTCTTTATTGGATAATCAGGAAGCTAGTGTGGCAGATGCTTGGAAAGAGTTATGCCGAAAGGATTATGGACAATTGCTAAGTGATTGTCTGACCCTCAAAAAAGAAAGAAAGTTGAACGACTGGGCCTATTTGCTTTTTACAAAGTGCATTGGCGAGCAGGTGTGTGGGAAGGATTGTACCAATGATATTGTTTTCCTACAAATGTTTCTGCTTAATAAATCCGGTTATAAGGTACGTTTGGCTAAGATTGATAATAAACTAAAGCTATTGGTTGCCACAGAAGGAATTATCTATGCTGCTCCTTTCTTGGAAATGGATGGGGATAAATATTATGTTTTTGAGCCAAACCCGAAAAGTTCAACAAGCATTTATACCTATCGTCGGAATTTTGCAGATGCTAAAAACTTGGTTTGTCTCCAAATAAGAAATGTTCCAGTATTCTCAATGGAAAGGCAGGAACGTATGCTTTCTTCGTCGGACAGCAAACTGAAAGTGCGGGTTATGGTTAACAAGAATCTGATAGATTTCTATCATGATTATCCCCAATGCGATGTGGCGACACATTACAAGACTCCGATGAGTGAGGAATTGCACTCTTCTTTATATTCACAACTGAAAAAAGCGATTGATGGCAAATCTCAAGCCGATGCTGCTGATCTGCTCCTGAACTTTGTGCAAACTGCTTTTCAATATAAGACAGATGGTGAACAATTCGGTTATGAAAAACCGAATTTTCCGGATGAGACTTTCTACTATCCTTATTGTGACTGTGAAGACCGGGCTATGCTTTATGCTATTTTGGTAAAAGATTTATTGAAATTGGACACTATTCTGCTAGATTATCCTAATCATATAGCTTCTGCTGTTTGTTTCATGGAAGAGGTTCCCGGGGATTATGTTGTGCTGGAAAATGGCGTTAAATATCTGATTTGTGACCCTACTTATATAGGAGCACCTATCGGTACTTGTATGGAACGATATAAGAGTGTGGCGCCTAAGATTATCTTTTAGTGTTAAATATTACAATATTTTAGACTTGAAAGAGAAAAATAGGCGAAATTGTAATGTGGATATTGCAAAATTGAGTACTTTTGCACCGCAAATTACAAATTGTAATGAGGTTTTATAATAATATTCAATATATCTATGCTCAATTTAATCAACCAAATCGTGGCGCGTGCGAAAGCAAATCGCCAACGTATTGTTCTTCCGGAAGGAACTGAAGAACGCACATTGAAAGCTGCCAATATGATTTTGACAGATGAAGTAGCCGATCTAATTTTACTGGGTAAACCGGATGAAATTAATGAACTTGCTACAAAATGGGGATTGGGAAACATCGGTAAAGCTACTATCATTGATCCTGAAACTTCTCCGAAACACGAAGAATATGCACAGTTGTTGTGTGAACTTCGTAAAAAGAAGGGGATGACTATCGAAGAAGCCCGCAAATTGACGAGCGATCCTTTGTTCTATGGTTGTTTAATGATTAAGAGCGGTGATGCTGACGGTCAGTTGGCTGGTGCCCGTAACACTACTGGTAACGTATTGCGTCCTGCTTTGCAGATTATCAAGACTGCGCCGGGAATCACTTGCGTGTCTGGTGCTATGTTGCTTTTGACTCATGCTCCTGAATACGGAAAGAATGGTATTCTGGTCATGGGTGATGTTGCTGTAACTCCGGTTCCGGATGCAAATCAGCTGGCACAGATAGCTATTTGTACTGCGCAGACAGCGAAAGCCGTTGCCGGTATTGAAAATCCGAAAGTAGCTCTGTTGAGCTTCTCTACCAAGGGTTCCGCTAAACACGAAGTAGTGGATAAAGTGGTAGAAGCTACTAAGATTGCAAAAGAGATGGCTCCTACTCTTGATTTGGATGGTGAAATGCAGGCTGACGCTGCTCTTGTACCGGAAGTGGGTGCTAGCAAAGCGCCGGGTTCTCCAGTAGCCGGAGAAGCAAATGTGCTGATCGTTCCAAGTCTGGAAGTTGGTAATATTTCTTATAAATTAGTTCAACGTCTGGGACATGCTGACGCTGTTGGTCCGATTCTTCAGGGTATTGCCTGTCCGGTAAACGACTTGTCTCGTGGTTGTTCTATCGAAGATGTATATCGCATGATTGCTATCACAGCTAATCAGGCCATTGCAGCAAAAGCGAATAAATAAGTATTAGATATAAAGTATTAAGTATAAATCGACAACGACATGAAGATTCTGGTATTGAACTGCGGAAGTTCATCTATTAAATATAAATTGTTCGATATGACCACCAAAGAGGTGATTGCACAAGGTGGTATCGAAAAAATCGGTCTGAAAGGATCATTCTTGAAACTTACTTTGCCGAATGGTGAAAAGAAAATATTGGAGAAAGATATTCCTGAACATACAGTAGGAGTAGAGTTTATCCTGAACACGCTGATTAATCCTGAATATGGCGCTATTAAATCTTTGGATGAGATCAATGCAGTAGGTCACCGTATGGTACACGGAGGCGAGCGTTTCAGCGAATCTGTATTGCTGAACAAGGAAGTGCTGGAAGCTTTCGCTGCTTGCAATGACTTGGCTCCGCTTCACAATCCTGCTAACTTGAAAGGGGTAAATGCAGTTTCTGCTATTCTTCCTAACATTCCGCAGGTAGGTGTATTCGATACGGCTTTCCATCAGACAATGCCGGATTATGCTTACATGTATGCTATTCCTCACGAACTGTATGAAAAGTATGGTGTACGTCGTTATGGCTTCCACGGAACTTCTCATCGTTATGTGTCAAAACGTGTATGTGAATTCCTGGGTGTAAATCCGGTAGGACAGAAAATTATCACTTGCCACATTGGTAACGGTGGTTCTATCGCTGCTATCAAAGATGGTAAATGTATGGATACTACTATGGGCTTGACTCCATTGGAAGGCTTGATGATGGGTACTCGTAGCGGTGATATTGATGCCGGTGCAGTAACATTTATCATGGAAAAAGAAGGCTTGAACACAACCGGTGTTTCCAATCTGTTGAATAAGAAGAGTGGTGTACTGGGTGTTTCGGGTGTATCAAGCGATATGCGTGAACTCTTGGCTGCTTGTGCAGCTGGCAATGAGAAAGCTATCCTTGCTGAAAAGATGTACTATTACCGTATTAAGAAATATATCGGCGCTTATGCTGCAGCATTGGGCGGTGTAGATATTATCCTGTTTACCGGTGGTGTAGGTGAGAACCAGATGGAATGTCGTCGTGAAGTTTGTAAGGATATGGAATTCATGGGTATCGAACTTGATAACGAAGTAAATGCTAAGATTCGCGGTGAAGAAGCAATCATTTCTACTCCTGCTTCTAAAGTGAAAGTAGTAGTGATTCCAACAGACGAAGAACTGTTGATCGCATCAGATACAATGGATATTCTGAAAAAATAATAACTGAACTGGTTTTATATTGTACGGGGATGTGCCAAGATTGGTGCATCCCCGTCTTTGTACGCTCGGCATGAGCATTATCTAACGGGTGTAAGTCCCG
>NZ_QSUR01000014.1:0-156379 GCF_003439055.1 Bacteroides sp. OM05-10AA | reverse complement strand
GACTTACACCCGTTAGATAATGCTCATGCCGAGCGTACAAAGAAAGGCACAGGAAATTTTTCATTCTTGTGCCTTTTTATTATCCACAAAAAGGATATTTATTTATCAAAGAATCATTTAGATCTCCTCCGCAGATAAACTGGAAATCATTGTATCCACCCAGTATACAACTGTTCTATCCTCAGGTAAAAAACCTTCGAGATAAGGCGAATCAGATACATCTTCCAACCATGCCGTAGTAATCGGACCTCTTTCTCTTGTAAGACTTTGAGTTCCTAGATACGGACTAAAATTAAAGAAGGTGTGTTGTTTCTCTACATCATTTTCACCTGTATATGTAAAGACAAAAGCTTTTTTCTTTTTTCCGGCCAATGAAGCCCATTCTATCCGATATGTCCCTTCAACAAGCACCTGTTCATCCTTTGTTTTATAGGTGAATTTCCCTCCTTCTCCTTCTTCAGACAAACGATACACATCATCCGGTCGTAACACACAGATATCTCCTCTATTAATAAAAGCATAAGGAGCCATTGCTACATTCACCTTCTCCTGCAAGTCATCTTCTGCATCCAACAAATAACAACATATCCTCACTAGGTCTGGAAACTTGGAATTCAGGTTGGTCGAGACATGTAAAAGTCAGTACACCATAAGAAACAGTAACAGGCAGCGTGACATAATTGCCGTCTTTATCACTAACGGTAACCGTCACTTTCCCTTTTTTACCGTGTGAGCTAAGCCATAACCTGTTATCGTTGACTGTTGCCGTCACAATCGTCTCATCGGAGCTTTGTGCCGAGTAACCACCTTTTCCATTAGCTATCCCGATATTCTCCGCTTCCCATCCATTAAGATACAGGACTGTAGAAGAAATCGTGTTCGTACAGGTTCCCGTTTCGTCGATTAATTCGGAACCGCTAAATAAAATAATCTCTGCATCATCTTGACAGGCTGATATACCAAAAGCCATGAGAGAAAGAAGAAAGAAGCCTAATAAAGTTTTTGTTTTCATGTTTTCAGTGGTATGGTTAAATCGCGGCATATGCCATTATTTTGCAAAGATATAAAGTATTTGTAAAAAAAGACTATCTTTGTATGGAAAAAACATAGCTATCTGTATTAAAATAAAAAGCATGACTTTAAAATACTATTATAGTCTCATTCTCAGTCTAATGACTACTCTTTCCGTTTCGTCTCAACAAGTCGTCGTCACAGAGCTTCCTACTCAAAGATTGTTACCGGTAGCACATATTCACCGGATTCTTCAGGATAGCGAAGGTTATATGTGGTATGCAACAGAAGGCGGAGGCCTGTGCCGTGACAACGGTTATCAGATTAACGTCTTCCGTTCAGACTTAAATACGCCTCACCTGCTATCCAGCAACGACATTACCTGTATAACAGAAGACAACGGACATCATATCTGGTTCGGCACCAAACGTGGTTTATACAGATTAGATAAAGCTAATTATCAAATCTACGAAATAACAGACGGGGAACTCAAGAAGCAAAGAGTCGATGCTGTCCGGGCTATTCATGACGGCACTATCTGGACTTCGGCCGAAGGTATGATTTACCACTTTTCCAGTGAAGGCAAATGTCTTGGGAGTTATCCTTCAGAATGGAAGGGCACGAGACGAAACGTTACTGACTTTTACGAAGATGGAAAACATCAACTTTGGGTACTGCAAGGATCAGGAGGTCTTCTACAATATCATCCGTCAACAGACAGCTTCTCGCCTTATCAATGGACGTGTGACGCATCGCCTATACAAATGATTGAAGATGTACAAAATGAATGCTATTGGGTGGCCACTTGGGGAAAAGGAGTTGTACAATTAATCCCTTCTTCCAACCCACAATCGGAGGAAGTAATCTGCAAGTTACAACCCGCCACCTTAGAAGGGTACGAACAGACACCGCATAAAACTCAAATACTGGGATTACTTAAAGACAGCCGGCAGGGAGTGTTGTGGGTTTCAGCGATGGACGATTTATATGCTTACCGAATTGTAGATAATGCGCTTCACCCTGTCGATACAGAAAGTTTTCTTCCTAAAGGCAAAAAGATATTGGATAGAATCATTGAAGACCGTGCCGGCAATGTATGGGTTCCAGGATATTCTCCCCATACGTTTATCCTATCGTTCGACGCCAACAAAATCAAACGCTACCCCACTTCCGCCATGTCTGTTATTACCGGTTATCCGGTGATGGCAGACAGAACGATTCAAGAAGAAGACTATTATTGGATATGGCAGGGAAGAACCGGATTATCCATCTACCACCCCGCTTCCGAACAGATTTCTTTTGCATCGGATTTTTCCGAAGAAACAGGAAAGTATAATATCATAAAATGTATCGAGAAGTGTCATAATCAATCTGGAATCTGGGCTGCATCCGATAATGCGTGTCTATTGCATCTGCAACATGAAGGCATGAAGATGAAACTGACAAAAGAGATTCAATTGCCGGATGCCCGACAGATTCGTGTATTGAGCAAGGACAATCAGGGAAACTTATGGATAGGCACAGAAAATGCCATCTATCAATATTCTCTTTCCAAAGGGGAACTTAAGAAGTTTCAGGGGGGCACGGATATGATAAACGACCTGGCAGTTGCCCCGGACGGAACGATATTCTGCATTACAGAAGCATTGGAGTTCCAATATTTTTCCCCGGAAGGAGAAAGACATACGATTCGGAAAGGAGAAAACTATTCATCTATCCTCATCGCTCCTGATGGTAAAGTGTGGGTAGCTACTTTGGAAGGAAATGTGTACAGCTATCATCCGCAAACTAAAGTTATCACCCGGGAAGAGAATGCCTGCAACACAAACGGAGATGCTATCAAAGGAATGGAAATAGACAACTTGGGACATTTGTGGATATTGGCAGACCCATACGTAAAAGAGTACAACCCTACGAATCATTCATTTAGAATACTGTATAATTCCGACCGCTTCATTCAAGTGGATTATTTCCTTTCCATCCGCAAAATGGAAGATGGGGCGATTTGCCTCGGAGGGATCGGTGCTTTTTGTCTGATTACCCCATCTGCAGAGCTGGATCAATCTCCCAACGATATAAAGCCCGTTATATCCTCCATCAAAATAGACGGAAAAACACAAATAACAGGTATAAATACCCGACAAATAGAATTGAATCCTGATAATATCAATGTAGAAATATCCTTTTCTACGCTAGAACACTTGCACGCCGGACAAATCAGTTATGCTTATCGTCTGAAAGGATGGGATGTAAGCTGGAAATCACTTCCTCCGGGAGTAAACACTGCATATTTCACCAAACTTCCCAAAGGCAACTACACACTGGAAATTAAAGCGACGGACATTCACGGTTGTTGGGCACAGCCCATGTCCTGCCTGCAAATCAATCGTCTACCGGCATGGTACGAGACATGGTGGGCATATGCCCTCTATATGTTTTCTTTTATTCTGATAGCGACAGGAGTCATAAAGATCTACTTCAACCGTCTGCACCGGAAGCAACAGGAACAGTTGGAAGAACAACTGACACAGATGAAATTCCGTTTCTTTACGAATGTCAGCCACGACTTACGCACTCCCCTGACGCTGATTATCACTCCTCTAAGCAGTCTACTATCGGAGATTCAGGACGGCAAGTTAAAGCAACAGTTATCTTCCATCTATCGCAATGCTGAAGAATTGCTGCAATTAGTCAATCAATTACTGGACTTCCGTAAACTGGAAGTGAGCGAAGAAAAACTGAATCTGACGAATGCAGATATCAGTGAATTTGTCACAACTACTTGCGAAGCTTTCGAGTCGTATGCGAGCAACAAGCAGATTCGCTTTTCAGTCATACCACTGAAACAAACGCTTTATATATATCTTGACCGGGATAAAGTACACAGGATTCTCTACAACTTACTCAATAATGCTTTCAAATTTACACCTCCTGAAGGAAGAATCGATGTGTTTTTCAAAATGGAGAACAGAAGAGGGATACAGTACGTCTGCATCATCGTGCAGAACACCGGCCAGGAAATAGCAGCAGATGAACTTCCACATATATTCGACCGCTATTATCAGATCGGGGCAAACACCCACAGACAGGCAACAGCAGGAAGCGGCATCGGATTGCATATTGTGAAAGAATATGTCGCCATGCATCAAGGCTTTATAGAAGTGGAAAGTAATAAGGAAGAAGGAACTGAATTCTGTGTCTATCTTCCTACCAATCTGGTTGATAAACGTTTGTTACCGAGAGAGGAGAACATACCGGATGAATCCGGAGCAACTGAAACGAACTCATCAGATGCCCGGAAGACCATTTTGATTGTAGAAGACAATGAAGAATTCCGCCAATTCATGTATCAGCAGTTATCACAAGAATATCAGGTATGGGAAGCCTCCAACGGAGAAGAAGCGGAAGCCATCGCCAATGAGAAAGAAGTGGATATCATTGTGAGTGATGTCATGATGCCGGGAATGGATGGGTTTGAATTATGTCTCCGGCTGAAAGAGAATATGAAGACTTCACACATCTTCATTATTCTGCTTACTGCCCGCACAGGTGACGAAAACGAACTGGCAGGATACCAATCGGGAGCAGACTGCTACCTGACAAAGCCCTTCAACATGGATATTTTAAAGAACCGGATCCAGCATCTGCTGGCATTGCAGCAAAAACGGAAACAGATATTCTTGTCAGGCATTGAGGTTAATGCGGAAGATCTCACTTCCTCCAAAGTAGACGAGCGATTCCTGGAAAAAGCAATCGAACTGGTCGAAAAGAATCTGGATAACAGTGATTATAGTGTGGAAGCTTTCAGTGACGACATGTGTATGAGCCGAATGAATCTTTACCGTAAACTGCAAATTATCACCGGACAGAAACCCACAGAATTTATCCGAAGCATCCGTTTGAAGAAAGCTGCCGGATTACTGACTCATACGGAACTGACCGTTATTGAGATATCGGAAAAGGTGGGATTCGCTACACCGAGTTATTTCAGTAAATGTTTTAAGGAGATGTTCGGAGTGTTGCCTACACAATATCACTCGCAGGATTAAAGGAAAAAAGGACGTCCCCGGGGGAAAAAGGGAATGGGAAATACGGGAACGTCCTCAAAACATAACAATACAGAAATACGGACTTTCACAAGGGCACATTTCTGTCTCTCTTATGCAACATTTCCTTCTATAAAAATATGGAGGAAATATCTGGAGAGGATATTATTATGTGGGAAATTTAGTTTATAGTCTTAAAAGCAATCTGATTGCATCAAAGTGATGAACGATAAGCAGTCCGGATATATTCTCCTACCGCATTGTCATCATTGATTTCTATGTATTTTTTCAATAAATCCGCAAATCCGGATTTTATCTGTTCCGTTTGTTTGTTCTCGCAGGCTGTGGAATATTCATCAACAGCCATGAGAAAATCCTGCATCCGTTCATTCAGCATTGTTCCTCCCGTACAAACCACATCGGAAATATCGGCTTGGATACTACCATTTTCTATGACGACAGGGAGGCGGTATTCCAGTCCCGATTTGCTGGCACAAATAGAAAGCACTTTTACTACGGGCGACACAATAGTCACCGTATCGGCAAAAGCAAACTTTCCGTGGATTATTTCTGCACTATCTACCGGCTGCCCGCTCGAAGCATCTTTCATATAAACCATTTTTCCTTCGAATTCGGGCAAAGGTGCACTGCCGTTAATTTCGTAACCTTTTATCTGATGCCCGGTGCAAGCCACTATCAGGCATACTCCCGAAAGAAAAGATAAAAGTTTCACATATCTGTTCATTAAGCTCTTCATTCTTCTTTAAAAAAGAAAAGCCGTCCGCACTATCAGCTGAACGGCTTTCTCTTTTCATTCATACATTTGTATAATCATTCATCCTTAGAATCTGAATCCCAGTTTTACCACAGGCATTTCAAATATCTTGATGTTGTGGTGACTGGCGTTATATTTATCAAATCCTTTCGGGCAAATCTGTATCAGGTCATAGCGGTAAGCCAGAGGGTGCATTTCGAAACCGAAAACAAAACCTTTGGCAATGCTATACTCGATACCTGCTACGGCAGCTACTTTGAAACCGTACATCTGACCGGCTTTACTTCCGGAAACATAGACCTGTGACGGAAGTTCTTCCGAGTCGTCACTATCCTTATAAGTGTCTCCTGTGTATGGTTCGGTCGTTTCAATGCGTGCCATCTGGAAGCCGAGTGCGCCTCCAAGATACGGATGAATACGTTCGTTGCGAGTCTTGAAATAGTAGTTGGAACCGACAGATACATACCAGTTGTTGGTCATCTGCGCATTGATATAACTTTGCGCAGGGATAATCATGTCGGGTACACTGTTGTCTCCTTCTACATAGTCTTTCTTAGGAGTGAGGCTGACATTCATGCTGAACTGGAAATTTACATCCCAGTTGTCAGACACGAAATACTTACCTTCAATTCCGGCTATATTGACCAGACTATTATTATTCAGACTCCCGATGTTCAGATAGCGGTTCAGATCGCCGGAGTTATCCTTCCCTCCATTGGGAAGTCCGACTACTCCTCCGTCATTGGAGAACTTGGGAAGCAGATAAGAAGTGTTCTCGTTAAAGAACTTTCCGCTACCAAGCAGAACTGAAACCTGCCACTGTCCTTTCTTCGGGGCAAACGACGCATCATCACTGCTGCTGTAACGCTGCGCCATTGAAGGCGCAGCTGTCATACAGGTCAGCAAAAGTAATGTGCATAGTTTTTTTATCATCTTGTTACTTTTACGTAGTTAGGGAATTATTTCAAGAAGATAGCAAGAAGTGCTTTCAACTGAGCGCTTGCAGTATCATAATCTGCCTTGGCAGCATCATATTCAGCCTGTTTTACTTTGATATTTTCCTGAATATTTGCAAATGTATCCTCGATATAATTATTATCAGTATACGTACCTTCGGCCAACTTCTCTAAATTTCTTTCAGCAGTAGCCAAAGCTGCTTTTTTATCAAGAAGGCTAGTAACAGCTTTTAAATATTCAGCATTAATAGCTTCTTTGATTTCCTCCAAAGTCATATCTTTATAATCATCACCTAACTCGTCAAGGCTAGCAATATAGTCAGAAATTGTAGACTCAATCTTATCTTTTATAGCGTCTTTATAGTCATAGTCCTCACTAACTTTCTTAATATTTGCCTCTACTTCCTTAAAGACTTTATCATAAGCTGCTTCAGCGTCAGTCAAAGCAGTCTGTGCTTTTGTTACATTTGCAGCCAATTCTGTTTTTTTCTTATCCAGCGTAGCTTGTTCTTTAGCTTTTTGAGCTGTAAACTCTGCTTTCAAAGCTTTATAGGTATCAGCCTGGTTTATCACAGCAGTCAGACGTGCAGCTTCTGCCGTTGCATAAATAGAGATACCAAGAGTTCCATAGTCACCATCTTGCAATTCTGTTGCCAGTCTATTGCCATTAACTTCCTTAAGAACCATATCAGCTGACACAGCAACTCTTCTAGGTTCATTATCACGATTAAATTTATCACCAAATACTTTTGTTGAAGCTTTTTTCCATGACTCATATGGAATATCACCAGCAGATGCTCCAAGTTCAAGAAGCTTATTTGCATCAGCTTGTTCTATCTTATTAGCTTTTGTCACAGCACCAGCTGTCCATTCAATTAAATTTAATTCTAGCCCTACAATTGACTTGAAGTTTGCCAAAGGATTAGCTATTATCCAAGCCGAAATTGCTTTTTTAGTATTGGTAGAAGCCTCTGTTGCTTCTGCTTTTGTACTTTTAAGTTCCTTATCCAAAGCATCCTGATAGTATTCAGCCAAAGCAGTAGCTAATTTACTGATATTAGCATCCTGTGTTCTAGCAGCATCACCCAATTTATTATAAGCAGCTATTGCAGCTTCGGCAGCTTTTTTTGAAGCATCTATATCAATAGCTTCAACTTCAATATATTTATCGCGAGCTTTCTCCCAAGTCTTATAATCAGCATCGTAAGTTTCATTAGCTTTTGTTGCTTCAGCCTCTGCTTTCACGACTTCAAGTTTAGACCATGCAAGATCTTCCAAATCAATTCCTTGAGTAGCTGCATCAATAAGTTTATTCCAGCCATCAATCTGTTCTTGCGCCTTAGTAACCAGTACAGTTTTTGCATAGCTGAATTCACCTGTTGATTTATTATAGCCATCTACTCCATCAGAAATACCATCAAAAGCATCATTCAGGCCTTTAAGAATGCTCTGATCTGCTTTTTTAGAGTAAGCAGAAGCTACATTAGTAGTAGTATTAACTTTATTGAGAGCATCCTTAGCATCATCTAATTTTTTCTTAGCAGCAGTTTTGTTCTTTTCCAAGTTAGGATTAGCAACTTTTAATTCTTCTTTTTTAAGTTCATACTGTCGTTTCTGGACATCTAATGTTGCCATTTCATCCTTCAGCTTTTTAACTTCTGCTTCCCAATCGGCTAATGTAGTATATTCATTATCCAGAATAGCCTTATATCCATCAGCTGTTTTTTGTGCTATATTCAAATTGGATTCAGCGATTTCCACAGCATTCTTCAATTTAGCCTCGATGTTTCCATCAGCCACCCAATTAGGATAGTCCGCCAACTGTTCCTGAAGTTTCTTCAAGCTACCTTCTGCATATCCGTTATTTGCATTATCTGGATTTTGTGTAATTACATAATATGTAATATACTTTTCATCAGTACCAGTAGTAGTTGTTGTCCCAGCTCCTTCGCCAACACTTGTCTGTGAACTTGTTGATTTAGATACAAGCCTTTGTTCAGTCTTAACTTCTGTCGTTGAATATCCATACATAGCCTTATCCATAGCTATCTTAGCATAAGCAACTTTTGCCTCTACAACATTTAAACGAATTTGTTCTTCATCTGTCAGCAAAATCTTGGAAGCTTCAATCTGTTCCATAGCTTGTTTGTAAGCTTCCTGTGCTTTAGCAGTGGCTGTTTCGGCAAGAAGCATTTTTTCCTTATACTGCTCAACAATCAATGCCTTTTCATTTTCCCACTTAGTTTTGTCAGTTTCAGCTTTTGCAATGGCAGCTTCCGCTTCCGCTTTTGCTTGTGCAGTAGCAGCTTCTTCCTTTTCAATCAGGAGTTGCTTCAACTGAATATCCAGTTCATGCAACTGCAAATCAATTTCTGCAGACTTATTCTGAAGTGCCAAACCTGCATTAACTAACTCTTGCTCTGCAACCTGTGCTTTTCTCAATTCAGCCTCTACAAGCTCAACTGCAGCTTGAGCTTTGATAAATTCAGACTTTGCTCCCCTAAGTTCTGCAATGCCTTCCGGTTCATCGGTATCAATACATCCCGTGAATGTCGCCGTCGTACCTGCCATGAGCAAGGTTGCGACTAAATACGTCCATTTTCTCATAAAAGTAAATTAAATGTTATACAATTAATAAATAAAAAATTTGTTTGTACTAATTCATGATTTATTTCGCTTCACTCCCCCTCTTCCCGTTACTTTGTAGGTAACGGGAAAACCCTTGTGCCTGCTCTTTTGGAGTAGTCTATACTAGAAAATAATACGATATATGACGAATCTTCTTACCCCTGCTTATGAGAAAAAGTAGAGGGGCGGGAAATCTATTGCAAAATTTAGACGTTAACAAAGTTCTAAGACAAAGAATCCACGTGTTCTTCTGTGTTTATTCCTATTTTGAGTAGTTTATTAGAAAAAATGTACGATTTTGTTTGGATGTTTTAAGAAATATGCTCATATTTGCAGCGTCTTTTCTTCCCGTTACCTACAAAGTAACAGCACTAAAAATCAGCTACTTGCCACAAATATAATTCCTTTTCAGCGAAGATAGAATCGTCACATTCGCTTCATCTATTTTCTTATTCTTAAAAGGTTTCAGATAAGTCTCTGTGACAATAATGGATGAATGCCCCATCGCCTCTGAAATGATGCCAGGATGTATCTCGCAATAATATGCCATTGTAGCCCAGGTATGCCGAGCCGTATACGAGCTTAAATCTGAAGTTAATGCAAGTACTTGTTTCAGCAACAGAAGCTGATAGTTAAAATTACGCAAAGCTATCTGATATTCCCTGTAGGTAGCTTCCGTATTCTCTCCGCCAGTCAGTATGGGAAAAAGATAAGGAGAAGCAGAATCGGTGTTCATATACTTTTTCATCAGTTTCATAGTTTCCGGCAGAAGCGTCACGGTCAGAAGCCTTCCGGTTTTTCTACGACGATAAGTAAGTACATTCCCGACTATATCCTGCTTTTTAAGATACGCAAGATCTACGAACGGCATACCACGAAGCATGAACATTAAGAAAAAGTACGCGCGCGTACGTTGTAATTCTCCTCTTCCCTGATGAATTTGTTTGGGAAGCTCTTTCATCAACCGTTCCATGTCCTCCTTTTCCAGTGCACGCTTTCTGTCGGCACGCGTTCCAGTATAGACATACCGGAAATGATGCGGTATATAAGACGCCATCCGACGGTCAACCGCACGGTTGTATACCGCCCTCAACGTACGCATATAGGTTGAAACTGTGTTCCAGCTACAATCCTTTTCCCGCAAATACGTTTCAAAGCTTTTAAGAAACTCCTGATTCACTTTCTTGAATGGCAGATTCCTGCTCCCGTTAAATGCAATGATAGCATTCATGCTACTCCTGTAAACATGAGCAGTTCCATAGTTCCCACTTTTTCGAAGCCCTTCAGCTACTTCCTTCATAAATGAAATCAAATTCCCCATTTTTATTAATTTTAGTTATCACTCAAGCATGTCCCTGAAGAAAAGCGCCCTCACCGCAATTCCCCCCAATGCTCTTTATTCCAATTCTCAACGTATCATCATACAAATATAATGAATTATGTTTTCTTTATATATACCCGATGTGTTCCTCTGCCATCAATCCCGATACCGGAATCGGGCGTATACGCCCATTGGCGTAATTCATTAGTAGCCGCTGTGCGCAGCAGACCTGTCAGTTTCCGGTACTCGTAGACCGTCAGAAAAGGATGTTCCTCCAAATATCTAACAGCCAATGCTAATCGTTGCTCCGGTGTATACTTCTGTGAAGAACGTTGCGACTTCCACGGAGCTCTTTCCAGCAGACATCTTCCATTAATACGCCTCATCATCTTCCTGTCTACACGAAAGTTCACGTTTCCCACCACAATGCTTCGTGCGTTACGATGGGTTTCACCCTCTCCGGCCTTTTCGCGTTCTTTATCTTTGCATAACGCCAACGAAGGAGAGAATGTTCCGATGCCATCCAGCTTCACAGACTTGCCTTCTGCCATCTGATGTGCCATTTCAATACCTATCTGTGTAATTACGCCTTCCACATCTCCGACGTTAAAACCACTACTGGATGCTATCTGACGTATCAAATCCTCGGTAGATACCTGTTCCATCATTGCAAACCGCGGATAAAGTACCTGTTCGCCCGTTCCATGAATATCGGGCATTTCTTCCATTATATACATTGCCATAATACAAAAGTTTATTTGAAATATTGATTACTAATAGAAAACTTACTCGCTATAGGTAGAAAACTTGTTCTCCCCTAGAGGAAAAGTTGTTTTTCCCTTAGGGTAAACTAAAACCGCAAGTTCTGGTTTTATAACTGAAACTTCTGATTACATAATCAAAAGTTCCGGTTTTATAATCAGAACTTGCGGTTATAGTTTTCTTACCAACAAAGATACGTTTTCCTGCCGGGACAAGCAAGTTTAATCCCTATGAAAAGGAAGTTTGATACATTTGTTGCAGCATCTTGTTACATTTCTATTCCGCACATCACCTGTCACTCTCCTATCTTTGCCCATTATTAAACAAAGAATAGGAAATGATGAATAACTACTTCGAATCTTCTGTTAGGCTACTCGCTCTTTTAGCATTAATACCCTGTTTTATCACTGAAAGTTCCGCATCGGAACGCAAAGTCAGTATGAATGAGAACTGGAAGTTTTACCGGGGTTGCATTGCCAATGCCGAACAAACATCTTTCAAAGACACTCAATGGAGAGTACTCGACTTGCCTCATGACTGGAGCATGGATCCTGTGCCCGTACAAAGAGAAGGTATAACAATCGGTCCTTTTTCGCGCATGAGTGTAGGCGGGGCAGATACCGGACAAACCGTAGGAGGTGAAGGATGGTATAGAAAAGAATTCACCATACAGCCTGAAGATGCCGATAAGATTATTTCCCTTTATTTTGAAGGAGCTTATAACCAGACAGAAGTCTGGATAAACGGGCAGAAAGCCTGTTTTAATCCTTATGGATATATCCCTTTCAAGATCGACATCCAGCCATACTGCAATGCTCCCGGCATTCCGAATATAATAGCCGTCAAAGTGGTGAATGAAGGTCTGAACAGTCGGTGGTATGCCGGTTCCGGCATTTACCGACACGTATGGTTAATGAAAACAGACAAAGTACATTTAGACGAATGGGACACTTTTATAGATGCTTCCAAAGTAGAAGGTAAAAAAGCGACGGTTGATCTTCACTCCATTCTACATAACTCTGGCAAAGAAAAAGTGACCGCCCATCTGAAGATTCAGATATTTTCTCCACAAGGGGAAGAGGTTTATTCCACTACTCAACCAGTCAATATATCCAGTGAAACCAATATCCCCATTTCCCTCACTTTTGATATAAAAAAGCCGGAATTATGGTCGGTAGATACTCCTAGTTTATATACTGCACATCTATCCGTGAAATCTAAGAAGCTATCTGATGAAATAACCGTTCCTTTCGGAATACGAACCGTCGAATTCTCCGCAGAAAAAGGATTTCTATTAAATGGGAAACCGCTGAAATTAAAAGGTGGTTGTTTGCATCATGACAATGGTTTGTTGGGTGCCGTAGCTATCAACAGGGCAGAAGAACGCAAAGTAGAGCTAATGAAAGCAAATGGTTTCAATGCAGTCAGATGTTCACACAACTTGCCATCGGAGTATTTTCTACAGGCATGTGACCGACTGGGATTGCTAGTGATTGATGAAGTATTCGATCAATGGCAACAAGCAAAACGCCCGCAAGATTATCACCAATTCTTCGATGAATGGAGCGAACACGATATAGCTACCATGGTGCGCAGAGACAGAAACCATCCTTCTATTATCATGTGGAGTATTGGCAATGAAATAGCTGAACGCGCCGACGAACCCACCGGAGAGATCATAGCCCGGAAACTGATTGCAACCATTCACAAATATGATACAAGCCGCGCCACTACTGCCGCTGTTAACTCGTTTTGGGACAGAAGAGATTTCAGTTGGGAGAAAGATTCGGAAAGGGCTTTCCGGAACCTGGATATCTCCGGTTACAATTATCAATGGAAGGAATATGAAAAAGATCACGCACGATTCCCGCAACGGATTATGTACGGCAGTGAATCGGTGCCCAAAGAAGCAGCACAAAACTGGAACCTGATCGACAAGAATTCCTATCTGATTGGAGATTTTGTCTGGACTGCCCTCGACTATCTGGGTGAAGCCGGTCTGGCACATACTCTCGAACTTGCTCCGGGAGAACACAGTCCGCAGTTTATGGGATGGCCGTGGTATAATGCATGGTGTGGTGACATTGACTTCTGCGGAGACAAGAAACCGCAATCTTATTATCGCGACATTCTTTGGAAAAGACGTGATATTTCATTAGCAGTACAACCTCCCGTAGTCAAAGGGAAAAGAGAAGATATCAACTACTGGGGATGGAAAAACGAATTCCTTAGTTGGAACTGGAAAGGATACGAAGGCGAAACGATGGCAGTACATGTGTATAGTCGTTCCCCTAAAGTAAGACTTTATTTGAATGACAGGTTATTGGGAGAAAAAGAAGTCAATCCCGATACCTATACGGCTTCTTTCGAGGTTCCCTATGAACCGGGACAACTGAAGGCCATCAACTTGAAGGGAAAGAAAGAAATGACATCGACTGAACTTTGCACAACCGGAATCCCGGCAATGATACATTTGACAGCCGATCGTATGAAAATAAAGGCAGATAAAAATGACCTTTCGTATATAAAGGTTGAAATATTGGATAAAGATGGAAAGTTAATACCTGACTGTTCCATTCCTTTGGAAATTAAATCTACCGGAAAAGGGTCCGTCATTGCCGCAGGTAATGGAAGTGCGGATGATATGAGAAGCTTTCGTTCCTTAAAGCCGAAAACGTTCCGGGGAAAAGCAATTGCTATCGTTCAGCCAAATACAGAAAAAGGGACGATCACTCTTACTGTTTCAGCAGACGGATTGCCGGAAGCGGCTATTGCCATAGAGACTTATTAATAAATCAATCTTGATTAAGGATACACAGTTGAGTGTACTGCATGAGATTGTTTAAACAGTAATATAAAAAATATAAGAACAGGAAAAACATGATTAAGAAAACCACCTTATTAAGTAGTTTTGCCATTGTGCTGTCAATGGGGACTATGAGTGCGCAATCCTATGAATGGGTTAGCAGTACGGAAAATAACACATGGCAACAGTCTAAAGTCAAGTTGCAGACAAATACCGGGCGCACTCCCCTACTCGAGGTCAACGGTTCGGAGAATGGAACTCTCTTCAAGGCCTGGGGGACATGCTTTAATGAACTTGGATGGGATGCACTCAACATGCTTCCACGGAAGCAACAGGAGATTGTTCTTCAACAGTTGTTTGCTTCTGAAGGAGATCTGAAGTTTACAATGGGACGCTTCTCCATGAATGCCAACGACTACGCCCGCGACTGGTACAGTTGCGATGAGGTATCCGGTGACTTCCAATTGAAACATTTCAATATCAATCGGGATAAAACAACGTTGATTCCTTTTATCAAAGCTGCACAACAGTATAATCCGGATATGACTTTCTGGATGTCTCCATGGTCGCCTCCTTCCTGGATGAAAATCAATCACTACTATTCAGTTCGCAGTGACCGTAATCAAAATCAGATGTCGCCTCTGTCTGATGTAGCACTTTATGAGGATAGTAAAGAAAAGAACACACAGGTATTTCCACAACAGTTGGCTGTAAATGATTACTTTATCCAGGACCCACGTTACCTGCAAACCTATGCAAATTACTTTTGCAAATTCATCGATGCGTACAAGGAACAAGGTATCCCCATCTCCATGATTATGTTCCAAAATGAGTCATGGAGTTACACCAACTATCCGGGTTGTGCCTGGACGGCAGAAGGTATTATCCGCTTCAATGCAGAGTACCTCGCTCCTACTCTGAAAAAGCAGCATCCGGAAGTAAAATTATATTTAGGGACGATCAACACCAACCGCTATGAGGTGATCGATCAGGTACTTTCCGACCCACGAATGCCGGAAACAATAGAAGGGGTTGGCTTCCAATGGGAAGGCGGACAGATTTTACCCAAACTCCGTGCCAAATATCCGCAATACAAGTACGTGCAAACGGAAAGTGAATGTGGTTGGGGCTCTTTTGATTGGAAAGCGGCCGAACACACTTTCGGACTAATGAATCATTATCTGGGTAATGGTTGTGAAGAATATACTTTCTGGAATGCTATTTTGTATGACGGAGGTTTCAGCGGATGGGGATGGAAACAGAATGCTTTGATTCATGTGGATTCAAAGACAGGGACTGCGACCTACACTCCCGAATATTATGCGGTAAAACATTACAGCCATTATGTAACACCCGGCTCGCAAGTGCTGGCATATAAAGATAGAGGAGATAAGATGCCGGTAATGATCGTCATGACTCCACAAAAGAAACAGGTGGTGATAGCCGGTAATTTTAACGAAGAAACCAAAGAGCTTACTGTGAAATTAGGCACTCGCTATTTGAATGTAACCTTGCAACCTCATTCTTTGAACACTTTCATAGAAAAGTAGAAAAAACAGAGCTGCCGCAAAGAGTCTAAATTCAATAATCGACGACTCTTTGCGACAGCATACAACTATGTTAGTTCCTTATATATGCCGCTAAAATTGATTCTATTTTACGATTTGGCCACAATTACCGCTTCTTTACTTTATATCCTTTCAGTGTAAAGCCAACTTCAAACAGGTTCAAAAGGGCTATCCGGATGTTATCTTCTATATAGGTTTCCATATTATCATATTTTGCAAAGTTGACGGGAAGGAGTCTGTTATTCCTCCTAAAGCTTTCATCCGGTATTTTACCCGTAAAACGTCCTTTCTTCTTCACTCCCCAACGAATGGTTTTACTACAAGGAAGAGGTATACCTATCGTCAGTACTTTTTCTTTAGTTACCGTATCGGTGATTCCATGTTTCCAGATACTGATATGGTTGGCTCCCAAATAAGTGCCGATATAAAGGACAACGGTCAGCGTCCAATCGTCCAAAGCCTCATCGGTTTGAATACCATTCACCAAATCAGAGAAATAGCCTTCAACCATTTCTCTGTCAAAACAGTTTAGTTCAGGCCATTCACATTTCTCAAACAGTTGATGCACATTGACAGGAACCAATAAGGTGGTTATTTCTAACTGATATTTCATTCATTTCGTTTTTATATCATTGCATCTAAAATCGTCTCAAGTATCTTATCGACTATAAATATACAATTTTACCAGATCAAATACTAAAGAATAGAGCTTTTTTAAACCTATTTCTGAAAAAGAAAGGACTGTTTGATACACCCCCTCCTATGTAAACAGGGTTTATCAAACAGTCCTTTCCTCGCAGATTATGATTCGTCCGTTATTCTGTGGACGATCCTTGCTTTTCGTCCTTACGGCATTTCAGTTTCCATCTGGAACTTACGGCTTACTTTCATCAAATTGATGGTGTAAGTGACTACGTTCTGTGCTTCCTGAACCATCGTGAGATACACCATGCTTACCCGGATGCTTCCTGATTGGCTTTGGATGCGTTGCAGTTCCTTACGTTTCAATAGTGAAAGCTGTCCGTTGAGGTCGTTGGCACGACGGATTTCTTCTTCGAAGTCGTTGTACTCGTTGTTTTCCATTTTCTTACGACACTGCTGAATCAGATAGGTGATATCTTCGGAAACATCGCTGAATTCACCTTTCTGGATGGCGTCCAATGGGTTGAAGTTGTTGTCGATATGTTCGAGGCAAGGTTCGCAGAGGCGGGAAATACTGTAGACCAATTCGCTGGCGAAGTCGTTGCCTTGATAGTAATAAAGTCCTTTTTCGAGTACGGTGTTATTGTCGAGACGACACATGGCGACGGTGCCCGAACGTTTCATCTGTTTGATGAGCTGTTTCTCAAATTTAGTGGACCCCATGGCACGACGCAATCCTCGCAGATTTTCATGAAGGAATGAAGTGACAGTCAGTTCAAAATTTGTTTCTGCATATTCCAATACTTTGGAAAGTTCTTCGCGGGTGTGCTTACGCATCAGTTGCAGGGCTTCTGTGCTGTCTGTGGTTTGCATCAGTTGCTTCAGCGTTTCGTTACCTTGTTCTTTCGCTTTGCGTTTCTTGTACATCACCTGGCTACGGATCAAGATGAATACAGCTATACCGATGAGGGCGATGATAGAGATGTTACCTCCATAATGGAGTACGAGAGCTACGAAGAAACAGATGGTGAAGGCGGCTCCGGCGGTGATGAACCAGCCTCCGATGACGCTTAATACGCCGGTGATACGGTAAACGGCTGAATCACGTCCCCAGGCGCGGTCGGCCAAAGAGGTACCCATAGCTACCATGAAGGTTACGTAGGTGGTGGAAAGGGGAAGTTTCAGGGAGGTTCCCAAGGCGATGAGCAGACCGGCCAATACCAGGTTGACAGAAGCGCGGACAAGGTCGAAAGCAGCTCCGTCGGCAATGATTGCTTCGTCTTTGCGGAAGCGGGAGTCAAGCCATTTTTTGCTGCCGTCCGGCATTATTCGGGAGATTCCATTGGCAAGTGTCATGCTGATGCGGACTACTGTGCGGGCGATCGGAGTACTTCCGAATGCTTCTTCTCCTTCATCTTGGCGGGAAAGGTCGACAGATGTTTTAATTACAGCATGTGCTTTTTTAGAGGTGCAGAGGGCGTAGACCATGACGGCTCCGGCTCCGATAAGAAAATACCACGGTGTTTTAGCAGGTCCCAGCAAGGAGGTCATCAGGAAGCCGTTCGGATTTCCTTCTCCGTTGGCGGTGTAATCTAAAAAAGAGGAGAAACCTGCGAGGGGAACACCAATAAAGTTGACAAGGTCGTTACCGGCAAAAGCGAGAGCCAGAGCGAAGGTTCCCATCAGTACGACGACTTTGAAAACATTGATTTTCATCCAGTGAAGGATTTGCATCAGTACGGTGAAGAATACAAAGAAAACGGTGATTAGCATCAGTGTGTTGTCTTGTATCCAGTGTTTGTTTTCAGATGTCATGAAGGAGCTGTCTTTCAGTCCTTTGATAAGCATGAAATAGATGATGGCAGTAGCGGCTATCCCCCCAAAGAGGGCGATGCTGTATTTCATCTTTTTCGTATAGTTGAAGGTGAAAATCACACGGGCAAGCCATTGTACAAGCATTCCGAAGAAGAAGGCGATAGCGACGGAGACGAAAATAGCCATAATGACGGAGAGGGCTTTGTCGGTGTTGATGAGGTCTCCCAAAGCAAGGGTGTCGCTATTGTGCACTTTGATAAGTGCGAGGGCGAATGTTCCTCCAAGTAGTTCAAAGACTAATGATACGGTGGTGGAGGTAGGCATTCCCATAGAGTTAAAGACGTCCAGCAGTACTACGTCGGTCAACATGACGGCTAGCAGAATGCACATGATTTCGGCAAAGTAGAAGTGCTCGGGCTGGTAGATGCCGTGCCGGGCAATGTCCATCATACCATTGGACAGGGAAGCGCCAATGAATATACCAATACCGGCTATGAAAAGAATGGTTTTAAACGAAGCGGCCTTGGCGCCTACCGCAGAGTTCAAAAAGTTAACTGCATCATTACTGACTCCGACTATCAGATCGAAAACAGCTAGTACAAAGAGGAAGATGATAATGCATAAATAAATAGTCTCCATAATAAATATATGTGTATGTTGTTTCCGGCTGCAAAGGACGGGATTTGACGTTGCAGGGAGGTGTCATACATGTTACATTTATGTTACAATCGTCTTTCTTTTGTCTTGAAACAAAAGAAAGAAGCAAAGAAAAATTCAAGGCTGACTTTTTTCTCCTACTCGCTCCCTGCACTGCGCTAAAGGGCAGAAACTCGCTACGCTCAAACAGTCTGCCCTTTTTAACGCTCCGTTACGGGAGCTCGCTTGACGGAGAAAAAAGTAGGTCGGAGGGGCGTGCGGGATGGGTGTTGTAGGGGAGGTTGTGTGAGATGTCGGTGTGGTTGTTGCGAGGAAAGCCATGTAGCAAGGGCGTATAGCAGGGATGTGCAGCGGGAACGTTGCGGGAAGGCCGTGCGGGGCGTTGTAGGTTGCTGGACACGGGTATGGGATTCTTATGTTAGTTAGTTGGTTGGTTAGTTATTTGTTTGGTTTAACCAGTCATAGAAGGTGTATTGGGCTCGTACAGCGGGGGTGCCGGGCGTTCTTTTTTTGAATATATTTCGCAGGTTGTCGTCTACCCAGCAGGCTTTTTGGTTGTCGGCGAGCTGGATATTAAGCATTTCGATGAGGCTGTCACGCAGGTCGGGGGCGAGAATGGGGGTGATGGCTTCGATGCGGCGGTAGAGGTTACGACGCATCCAGTCAGGGGAGCCCATGAAGACTTTGGGTTTGCCGTCGTTGCCGAAGTACCAGATGCGGGCGTGTTCGAGGAAACTGTCTACAATACGGGTGACACGGATGTTACGACTGTATGACTGTCCGGGGATAAGACAACAGATTCCACGGACGATGAGGTCTATTTGTACGCCGTGTTCGGAGGCTTCGTAGAGACGGTCGATCATGGCGGGGTCTTGGAGGGCGTTCATTTTTAGGATGATACGGCCTTGTTTGCCTTCGTTGGCGAGGGCGATTTCCCGATCAATCAGGCGGTTCAATTCGGGGATGAGGTTGAAACGGGCGACAAGAAGGGTGGTGAACTTCGGGTCTTCTTTGCCTTGCAGGGTGCGGAAGAGGTTATAGAGGTCGGCCACTATCTTTGGACGGCAGGTGAAAAGGCCACAGTCGGCGTAGAGGGTAGCGGTCTTTTCATTAAAGTTACCGGTGCTGATATAGGCGTAGCTGGGTATTTTTTCACCGTTCAGTCCGCGGCGGCGGATAAGGGCTACTTTGGCGTGTACTTTCAGACCGGGTATGCTGTATATTATTTTAATGCCGGCGGCTTGCATCATTTCGGCCGTGGCAAGGTTGTTTTCTTCGTCGAAACGGGCTTTCAGTTCCACGAATACGGTGACCTTCTTGCCGTTTTGGGCGGCGGCTATCAGGGTGTTGATGACGGCGGAGTTTTCAGCTACGCGGTATTGGGTTACCATGATTTCACGGGTTTCCGGGTTGTGCACGGCTTCATACAGGAAGTGGATGAAGTGCTCGAAAGAGTGATAAGGGTAATATAATAGCAGGTCTTTCTTGGCGACATAGTTGAAGATAGATTCTTTTTCGTCAAGAATGGTCAGCTTCATGGGTTTCGGCTTTTCGAGGCTGTGAAGAGATTTGTTCGGGTTGGGAAGATGACGCAGGTCTTCAAGATTCAGGTGCTTGTCGCCGGGGACAAGTTCATCACGCTGAATATGGAAAGCGTCTACCAGAAAGTCCAGAAAGTCATGAGGCATACCACGGTCGTAGACGAAACGGCAGACGTCACCGATCTTACGTTTCTTCACTTTCTTCTTGAGTTGAGCGACAAGGTCGGCACTGCTGGCGGTGTCGTCAATCAATATGTCAGCGTCACGGGAGATTTTGATGCAGTAGCTGGAATCGACATCGTAGCCGGGGAAAATAAGGTTGAGGTTTGCTTTGATTATATCTTCGGTAAACATCAGGTAATGGTTTTTCTCGCGGGATGGAAGTTCGATGAAGCGGGGCACTTTGGCGTAGGGTTGCTTCATCACGAAGTAAAGGGGTTGCCGGGATTCTGTTAAACTGGTAGTTCCTTCATTTCCTTCTTTCTTCGGATAGACTCGTATGGCCAGGTAAAGGCGGTTATCCCGCAGGAAGGAGACTATTTTATCTTTGGATACAGGCACAGGTTGTAGGTAGGGAAAAATTTCTTCCCGGAAAAAGTCTTTAACAAACTGCTGGTGGAACGGTTCTACATGTCTGTCCTGATAAAAGATGATGTGATTCTTGCGCAGGGCAGGTAATAGTTTCTCTTCATAAATGCGTACACGGTCATCCAACTGGCGGGTGACTTCTTTATTTATTTCTTCTACCAGTTCGCGGGCGGATTGTACGGTTTCTTCATCACTTTCCGTAGCGCCGGAGGCAACAGCTTTATGGTCGGCTACACGGATTTTGTAAAATTCTTCGAGGTTGGAAGAGTAGATAGAGATGAAGTTGATACGTTCGTAGAGCGGTAGACGCTCGTCCAGAGCCTCCAACAATACGCGATAATTAAATGAGAGCCAACTAATATCTCGCTTGAAATAATTATATTTGCTTTCCATGTGCTTTAAGATTTTTCCAAATATAGTATCTTTGTGGGATTAAACAAAGAAATTTATGACAAGAATTGGATTATTATCTGATACTCACGCTTACTGGGACGAGAAATATCTGGAATATTTTGAACCATGTGACGAAATCTGGCATGCCGGAGACATCGGTTCGCTGGAAGTAGCGGAAAGGTTAGCCGCCTTCCGTCCATTCCGGGCGGTATATGGAAATATTGACGGACAGGAAATCAGAAAGCTGTATCCGCAAATAAACCGTTTCACGGTGGATGGTGCAGAAGTACTGATTAAACATATCGGCGGTTATCCGGGGAAATACGATCCTTCCATCATCGGCAGTCTGATGACACGTCCGCCCAAACTTTTTATCAGCGGACATTCTCATATATTAAAGGTGAAATATGATAAAACGCTGGATATGTTGCATATTAATCCGGGAGCTGCCGGCATGTCCGGTTTCCACAAGGTGCGGACTTTGGTACGTTTTGTTATCAACCAGGGGGCTTTTCAGGACTTGGAAGTCATCGAATTGGCGGACAAATAAAATAAATGTTCCTGCCAGATTGAAAAATTATTTTAAAATTTTGCCACGTCGGAATTCTTTCCGACCTTTGCACGCAGTTAATGAATAACTCAGACGAACATGAAAGGAATTATTCTAGCCGGTGGTAGTGCCACCCGACTTTATCCGCTCTCTAAAGCGATTTCCAAACAAATCATGCCTGTGTATGACAAGCCGATGATTTATTATCCGTTGTCAACACTTATGTTGGCAGGAATACGCGAAGTGTTGATTATTTCGACTCCACGCGATTTGCCGATGTTCCGCGACTTATTGGGAACGGGTGAGGAACTGGGTATGTCTTTCTCCTATAAAATTCAGGAACAACCTAACGGACTGGCACAAGCTTTCGTATTGGGAGCCGATTTCCTAAACGGCGAACCGGGCTGTCTGATTCTTGGGGATAATATGTTTTACGGACAGGGCTTCTCCGCCATGCTCCGCCGGGCTGCCAATATAGAAAAGGGCGCCTGCATCTTCGGTTACTACGTGAAAGACCCGCGCGCTTATGGTGTAGTGGAATTTGACGAACAGGGAAAAGTGATTTCACTGGAAGAAAAGCCGGAAGTGCCGAAAAGTAATTATGCCGTTCCGGGACTTTATTTCTACGATGCCAGTGTGACGGAAAAAGCAGCGGCTCTTCGTCCTTCAGCACGTGGAGAATATGAGATAACAGACTTGAACCGTCTGTATCTGGAAGAAGGTACATTGAAAGTGGAACTCTTCGGACGCGGATTTGCATGGCTCGATACGGGTAACTGCGACAGTCTGCTGGAAGCTTCCAACTTCGTGGCCACTATTCAGAACCGCCAAGGTTTCTACGTCAGCTGCATTGAAGAAATCGCCTGGCGTCAGGGATGGATTCCGACGGAGCAGTTGCTTCTACTGGGTCAACAGCTCGAAAAAACCGAGTATGGAAAGTACCTTATCGAATTGGCTAAACAATCCTAAAATCAACATAAAGAATAAAATATGAAAACTTATCTAGTGACCGGTGCCGCAGGATTTATCGGGGCAAATTACATCAAGTACATCTTAGCCAAACATAACGACATCAAAGTCGTGATATTGGACGCTTTGACGTATGCAGGTAACTTAGGAACGATTGCCAAAGACATCGACAACGAACGCTGTGTCTTTATCAAAGGAGACATTTGTAGCCGCGATGTGGTAGACGGTCTTTTTGCTGAGTATCGTTTTGACTATGTGGTGAATTTCGCTGCCGAGAGCCATGTGGACCGCAGCATTGAAAATCCGCAACTGTTTCTGATTACCAACATTCTCGGAACACAGAACTTACTGGATTGTGCACGCCGTGCATGGGTGATGGGGAAAGACGAACAAGGATATCCGACCTGGAGAAAAGGTGTACGCTATCATCAGGTATCTACCGATGAGGTGTATGGTTCATTGGGAGCCGAAGGGTATTTCACTGAAGCAACTCCGCTTTGTCCTCACAGCCCGTACAGTGCTTCTAAGACAAGTGCAGACATGGTGGTAATGGCTTACCACGACACTTATAAAATGCCGGTAACGATTACCCGTTGCTCCAACAACTACGGTCCGTACCACTTCCCGGAAAAATTGATTCCGTTGATTATCAAGAATATCCTCGAAGGAAAGCATCTCCCCGTCTACGGTGACGGTAGCAATGTGCGCGACTGGCTTTATGTGGAAGACCACTGCAAAGCAATCGACCTCGTTGTGCGTGAAGGTCAAGACGGAGAAGTGTACAACGTTGGTGGACACAACGAGAAAACAAACCTCGAAATCGTGAAACTGACAATTTCGACTATCCACCGTCTGATGGCAGAAAATCCCGAATATCGTCAGGTTCTCAAAAAGAAAGTGAAAGACGAAAACGGAGATATTTCAATCGACTGGATCAACGAAGATCTGATTACTTTCGTTAAAGACCGTCTGGGACACGACCAACGTTATGCTATCGACCCCACCAAGATAACAAATGCCTTAGGATGGTATCCCGAAACTAAATTCGAAGTCGGTATCGTAAAAACAATCGAATGGTATTTAGCCAACCAAGCTTGGGTGGAAGAAGTTACCAGCGGAGATTATCAAGGTTACTACGAAAAGATGTACGGGAAAAATTGAGAATTGAAAAATAATACTATTGCACAGCATTATAAGCGCAGCCATTTCTCAATTTTTAATTCTCAATTCTCAATTTATCAACATTCCTATTGCAATAAGAATACCCATAAGCAGCATATTACGCGAAGTCTCGCCTAATATGCTGTTTAATTTTTTACCGCTGTATATTTTCACCATCCGTTTCCAGGTAAGGAAATGAGGGATCAGATAAAGTTGCGGAAGAAAAGCGGCGTAGAAATGACCTTCACGAAGGAAACACAAGCAGAGAAGAGAAGCGGTAATCCCCAGCATCAAATAAAAATAGCGACCGAATTTCTCGCCGAAACGAACGATCACTGTCCTTTTTCCACTGCGTGCATCCGCTTCGCGGTCACGATAATTATTGACTACCAACAATGTATCGATAAGCAGTCCGCAGATTAAAGAGGCGATAGTGACATCCGGTGTCCAAGTTAGCGCCTGTACGTAATATGTTCCGCCTACGGGTACAAAGCCGAAAAAGACAATCACCAATACATCGCCCCAACCGTTGTAAGAAAGAGGATAAGGACCGGTGGTATAAAGAAAGGCAAATAACACACAAAGCACTCCTACGATAATCAATTCCCACCCGGCAAAGAAGAGTAACGTACAGCCGATAAGGCAGGCAAGAGCAACTGTAATAACAATCCCGGTTTTCATCGCTTGCGGAGAAATCCATCCTTGCGCACAAGCACGTTCGGGGCCTAACCGGTCTTCCCGGTCTGTTCCTTTGAGGAAGTCGAAAAGGTCATTGATGAAATTAGCGGCAATTTGCATCAGACTTGCAAACAGACAGCAGATCAGTGCAGGCAACCAGTGAAAACGTCCGTCCATTGCAGCAAGAGCAGTACCTATCATAACCGGAGTTATGGCCCCTGTCAGCGTTTTGGGACGTGCAGCTAATATCCATGCTTGTAGCGAGTTACGCTTTACTTCTTCCATACTTTAATATATTATAAATAGTTTTGACGGACAAAGATACATGATTTTTCGTATCTTTGCACCCCGAAAAACTTCAAACTAAGAGAAGATGAAGAAAATAAAAACAATCTACCCTGTTATCCTGTTGACATTGCTTTTGCTGGTTTCCTGTAAATCGAAAAAGAATATGGTGTCTACCTTGCCACGCCCTGTTTTAAATTCAGATTCTATTTATCCGGATACGGCTAATGCCATAGCCGGGTTATTCTCCCCCGACCACTCGCAACTCAAAGAGCTGAATGTTTCCAAAAACAAAAAGCAGAATACAAAGAAAAAGACTTCTACCGATACACACGAATCATCGGATCTGGTACTGCGGGGAACAAAAATCACTTCTTCCAGCGTAGATGTATCTTCTGTCTATACCGGAGTGGACCGTGTAGTAAAATATGACTTTACCCACCGCGATGTTCCCGAAGCCTTCGAAGGTTTCCGTATCGCTTTCATTTCCGACTTACACTACAAAAGTCTGCTGAAAGAAAAAGGTCTGAACGACCTTGTCCGCCTACTGATTGCTCAAAAGGCTGATGTTCTTCTAATGGGTGGTGACTATCAGGAAGGTTGTGAATATGTGGAACCTTTGTTTTCCGCACTGGCACGCGTAAAAACGCCGATGGGAACTTATGGGGTAATGGGCAATAACGACTACGAACGTTGCCACGACGATATTGTGAATACAATGAAACATTACGGCATGCGTCCGTTAGAACATGAAGTAGATACGCTTCGTAAAGACGGGCAGCAGATCATTATCGCTGGAGTGCGCAATCCTTTTGATCTGGGGCGCAACGGAGTATCGCCTACTCTGGCACTCTCTCCCAAAGATTTTGTCATCTTACTGGTTCATACTCCGGATTACATAGAAGATGTTTCAGTAGCTAACACCGACCTTGCCCTGGCAGGACACACCCACGGCGGACAAGTCCGTGTATTCGGAGTTGCCCCGGCACTTAACTCACACTATGGCAATCGTTTCATCACCGGACTGGCATATAATTCTGCAAAAATACCTTTGATTATAACAAACGGAATAGGAACCTCCAAATTACCAATCCGTGTTGGTGCTCCGGCAGAAATCATCGTTATTACTCTTCATCGATTGACGGAGTAAACTGATAGCTTCCCAGACCTTTGGATGCACAAAATATCGAACATCTTTCCCTGCATCCAATGCTTCTCGAATAAAAGTAGAACTGATTTCAAATACAGGGGAATGAACGAGACGCACCGTTTCCAGCAATTCCTCCTCTTTGACGGGAAAGCCGGGACGGGGGTAAATAAGAATCTGATTCTCTTTAATGATACGTTCGGACTGATACCAATATCCAAAACGTTCCCAATTATCGGAACCGATAATGAAATAAAACTCGCGATCGGGAAATGTCTCGCGCAGTTTCTCCAACGTATATACACTATATGAGGGGCGAGGCAAATGAAACTCAAAATCTGAAGCCTGAAAACGAGGATAGTCACTGATGCTCAACTTTACCAGTTCGAGACGTAATTCATCATTCCATAACTTCTCCTGTGCCTTCAAAGGGTTCTGTGGACTCACCATAAACCAGATCTCATCCAACCCTTCATACTCGCAAAGGTAGTTGGCAAGAGCAAGATGTCCGATATGAATCGGATTGAATGATCCGCTGAAGATTCCGGTTTTAAGTTTAGTCATTATATAATCAATTTTAGAGTCACCTTTATGGATGATTCAATTACTGCGATTTGCTCAAATGAGAAAATAGAACTTACACATTCAGCAAATCTTTAAATCCTTCTATCGACTTATTGGGCTCAAACTCTATAATTTGATAATCAGCAATTTCGTTAAAAGGATCTTCTTTAATTATTTCTTCCACCTCTACCCTATCTGTAGCCCGGCAGAGAATCACACCTCCTGTACGAGGAATTTGTGGACCAGAGGCAAGAAAGTTTCCAGCATTATAATATTTATCAAGAAAACGACAATGTGCATCCAATAATTCGAGTACTTTTTCGATAGGAGCTTTATAGGTCAAAATTAACACAAACATATTCTAATGCTTTTAGTTTCTCTATGAAGAGATACTCATTTAGAAAACCCTAAGAATTTAAAAACTCTCTGATAACTTTCAAAGCTTCCGCTTTAGCAGCTTCCAAATCGTCATTGACAATCACACGATCGAATTGCGAAGCAAAACCCAATTCATATTCCGCCTTAGCGATGCGACTTTCAATCACTTCCGGCGCATCCGTTCCGCGTCCTTCCAACCGGCAGCGTAATTCTTCCACCGAAGGCGGCTGGATAAACACCGACAACGCACGATCACCATAAAACTTCTTGATATTGCATCCGCCAACCACATCTACATCAAACACCACATTCTGACCCGCTTCCAATTGCTTTTCTACCTGCGCTTTCAGCGTTCCGTAATAACGGTCCTTATACACCTCCTCATACTCCAGAAATTCGTTGTTCTCAATGCGTTGGCGAAATTCTTCCGGTGTAAGGAAGAAATATTCAACCCCATGCTGCTCCGTTCCACGCGGAGGACGGCTGGTAGCAGAAATTGAAAACGCTAAATTCAAATTCTGCGTCAGCAGATAATTGATGATAGTAGATTTGCCCGAACCCGACGGAGCAGAGAAAATAATTAGCTTACCGGTCATAAGTTTAATGAAGAATTAAGAATTAAAAATGATAGATACTGCTTTACATCACGTTCAGCACCTGTTCCTTAATCTGTTCCAGTTCATCCTTCATCTGAACTACGATCTTCTGCATTTCAGCATGATTGGACTTGCTGCCTAACGTGTTGATCTCCCGACCCATTTCCTGGGCGATAAAACCGAGTTTCTTACCTTGTCCGCTACCACCTTCCATCGTACTGATGAAATATTTCAGATGGTTGCTAAGACGTTGTTTTTCTTCGTTGACATCCAGCTTTTCGATGTAGTAAATCAGTTCCTGTTCCAGACGATTCTTGTCGTAGTCTACGCTTAACGTCTTTTCGAGAGCATCAGTGATGCGTTCCTTCACTTTCTCTACACGTTCTTTCTCGTAAGGAGCAATCTGTTCGAGCAAGCTGTTGATGTTGGCAATCTTCTCACGGAATTTCTTTTCCAATGCAGCCCCCTCCTGTTTGCGGAAATCGACCAAATGACTGATGGCTTCAAGTATGGTAGCATGCACCACGCTCCATTCCTCTTCCGTCAGTTCCTGGATTTCCGTTTTCGTCATCACGTCCGGCATGCGGAGCAATAGTTGAAGCCAGTCTTCCGGTGCGGGACAAGGAATCCCCAGTTCGCGGCTTATCGAATCCAACTGGCTATAATAACTTTTCAGCACATCCTTATTGATGGGAGCAGCATCCGCGCCCTCCTTCTTCTCTATCCACAGGCTGAAGTCAGCTTTTCCACGTTCCAGAACTTTAGAAATCTCATTACGGATTTCAATCTCTTTTTCACGATACGCCGGAGCGATGCGAGTGGACAAATCCATTGCCTTGCTGTTGAGCGACTTGATTTCTACATTTATTTTTTTATCAGGAAGTTCGGCCGTAGCTTTACCGTATCCTGTCATAGACTGTATCATAACCTTAAAGTTTTGTGCAAAAGTACACGAATATTTTAAGAATTGGAAATAATCATGTAAATTTGCGACAATTTAATAAGCTGATTTTTATGTCGTGTATACTGAATATTGAAACCTCTACCTCTGTTTGCTCGGTAGCGGCCAGTCAAGACGGACAGACGATTTTTGTGAAAGAAGACTTGAAAGGCCCTTCACACGCCGTGTCTTTAGGAGTTTTTGTAGATGAAGCATTGTCATTCATAGACAGTCATGCCATCCCTTTGGATGCCGTTGCAGTGAGTTGCGGACCGGGTTCGTACACCGGACTCCGAATCGGGGTTTCTATGGCGAAAGGAGTTTGTTACGGGCGCAATATCCCCTTGATCGGTATCCCGACGCTGGAAGTATTGAGTGTTCCGGTGCTGTTGTATCACGACTTGCCCGAAAACGCTTTGCTTTGTCCGATGATCGACGCCCGCCGCATGGAAGTATATGCAGCCGTCTATGACCGTCGTCTACAAGTGAAACGTGCAGTTGCCGCCGACATCGTAGATGAGAACTCTTACCTGGAGTTCCTGAACGAACAACCGGTTTATTTCTTTGGAGACGGAGCCGACAAATGCCGCGAACAGATCACGCATCCGAACGCACATTTTATCGACAATATCCATCCGTTGGCTAAAATGATGTTCCCACTGGCAGAAAAAGCAGTGGCCGATGAAGACTATAAAGACGTGGCTTACTTCGAACCTTTCTACCTGAAAGAATTCGTTGCCTCCATGCCGAAAAAGCTTCTTTAGATGATAGATGACAGGTGATAAATGATAGATGGTACGATCAATGGTTCACTCGTCAAGTTTTTAATTTTTAATTTTTAATCTTTAATTGTCACAAGATGCAATACAATACTCAACAGAAAAGAATGCCGCTTCCCGAATACGGACGTAGCATCCAGAACATGGTAGATTATGCGTTGACCATTCAGGATCGTGCAGAACGTCAGCGTTGTGCCAACACCATCATCAACATTATGGGAAATATGTTCCCTCATTTGCGTGATGTACCCGATTTCAAACACAAGCTTTGGGATCACCTGGCTATCATGTCCGGTTTTGAGCTGGATATTGACTACCCGTATGAAATCATCCGCAAGGACAATCTGGTGACCCGCCCGGACCATATCCCCTACTCCACCGCCCGTATGCGTTACCGTCACTACGGACATACGCTGGAAGTACTGATAAAAAAAGCGATCGAATTCCCTGAAGGAAACGAAAAGAGAAACCTGATCGCCCTTATCTGCAACCACATGAAGAAGGATTACCTGGCATGGAACAAAGATACAGTGGACGACAAAAAGATTGCCGAAGACCTGTACGAACTGTCCAACGGGGAACTCCAAATGACCGACGATATCGTCCGGCTGATGGCAGAACGCCTGAACCAGAACTATCGTCCGAAGACGAACTATACCAACAATCGTCAGAACAATAAAAGAAGATACTAAACACTTTATACTTAATACTAAAAAAATTAATGGCTTCATTTGTAATCGAAGGAGGACATCGGCTTAGCGGAGAAATCCACCCGCAAGGAGCTAAAAACGAAGTTTTGCAGATAATCTGTGCCACGTTGCTGACCGCAGAGGAAGTAACGGTGAACAATATACCTGACATTCTTGATGTCAACAACCTGATTCAGCTCTTGCGGGAGATGGGAGTGACGGTTGCAAAGAAAGGCATTGATTCTTATAGTTTTAAAGCAGAAAATGTAGACCTGGCTTATCTGGAAAGCGATGAATTCCTGAAGAAATGTTCCAGTCTGCGAGGCTCTGTGATGCTTATAGGTCCCATGGTGGCACGTTTCGGCAAGGCATTGATTTCCAAGCCGGGAGGAGATAAAATCGGTCGCCGCCGTCTGGACACTCACTTTGTAGGTATTCAGAATTTAGGGGCCGACTTCCGCTACGACGAAGAGCGGGGTATCTACGAAATAACGGCCGACAGACTTCAAGGAAGCTATATGCTACTGGATGAAGCATCCGTCACCGGAACAGCCAACATCGTCATGGCAGCCGTACTTGCCAAAGGTACGACCACCATTTACAATGCCGCCTGCGAACCCTACGTGCAACAACTCTGCCGGTTACTCAACCGGATGGGAGCCAAAATCAGCGGTATCGCATCCAACCTGCTCACCATCGAAGGTGTGGAAGAACTGCACGGCACGCAACACACCGTACTGCCCGACATGATTGAAGTGGGCAGCTTCATCGGCATGGCGGCAATGACGAAAAGCGAAATTACCATCAAGAATGTTTCTTACGAGAATCTTGGAATCATCCCCGAGAGCTTCCGCCGCCTGGGCATCAAGCTCGAACAGAGAGGAGACGATATTTACGTTCCCGCACAGGAAACATACCAGATAGAATCATTTATCGACGGCTCCATCATGACGATAGCCGACGCCACCTGGCCGGGACTGACTCCCGACTTGCTAAGTGTGATGCTCGTTGTAGCCACACAAGCCAAAGGCAGCGTACTGATCCATCAGAAAATGTTCGAAAGCCGCCTGTTCTTTGTGGACAAACTGATCGACATGGGTGCACAGATCATTCTCTGCGACCCTCACCGGGCCGTAGTCATCGGACACAACCACGGCTTCAAGCTGCGCGGTGCCCGCCTGACTTCACCGGATATACGTGCCGGTATCGCCCTTCTGATTGCCGCCATGAGTGCCGAAGGAACCAGTACCATTAGTAACATTGAACAGATAGACCGTGGTTATCAGAACATCGAAGGACGTCTGAACGCTATCGGAGCCAGAATCACCCGGATATGATAAAGAAAGAAGAAGTATACAAGATAGGATTATTCAATAAACCGCACGGCATCCACGGCGAATTGCAGTTTACCTTCACGGACGATATTTTCGACCGTGTGGACTGTGATTACCTGATATGCCTGCTCGATGGCATCTTCGTGCCTTTCTTCATCGAAGAATACCGCTTCCGTTCAGACTCCACCGCCTTGGTGAAACTGGAAGGAGTCGACAGCGCCGAACGTGCCCGAATGTTCACCAACATTGAAGTCTACTTCCCTGTGAAACACGCCGAAGAAGCGGAAGACGGCGAACTATCATGGAACTTCTTCATCGGTTTCCGGATGGAAGACATCCATCACGGACTTCTGGGAGAAGTCATAGATGTAGATACCACTACGGTAAACACCCTTTTCGTGGTTGAAGGAGCGGAAGAAGAGGAACTGCTCGTTCCCGCCCAGGAGGAATTTATCGTAGGAATAGACCAGAAACAGAAACTCATCACGGTGGAACTTCCCGAAGGGTTGCTCAATCTGGAGGAATTGGAAGATGACCGGTGAGAACGAATCAAACGATGAGCCGCTCATCCACTGAAAATAGTAAATAGTAAATCGTAAAAACAGTAAATACCCGAGATGCCAAAGAGAAGACGAAGTAAAGCTTTCTGGAAAAATTTCAAGTTCAAGTATAAACTAACGATCGTTAATGAAAATACACTTGAAGAAATTGTCGGACTTCGTGTATCCAAGCTCAATGGACTTTCCGTATTACTTTGCGTGCTGGCGGTGCTCTTCCTGATCGCTTCCTGCATCATCGCCTTCACCCCGCTGCGCAACTACCTCCCCGGATACATGAACAGTGAAGTCCGTACACAAATCGTGGACAATGCCCTGCGTGTAGACTCTTTGCAACAAGTGCTCAACAAGCAGAATCTTTACATCATGAACATTCAGGATATCTTCAGTGGAAAAGTACCCATCGACAGCGTACAGACACTCGATTCGCTGACCGCTGCCCGCGAAGACACACTGATGGAACGTACCAAACGTGAAGAAGAATTCCGTCGTCAGTATGAAGAGAATGAAAAATATAACCTGACCTCCATCACTTCCCAACCGGACGTGACCGGACTCATTTTATACCGTCCGACACGAGGTATGGTGTCCGACCACTTCAATGCCGAAAAGAAACATTACGGCACCGACATCGCCGCCAATCCCAACGAAAGCGTACTGGCAACCATGGACGGAACCGTCATCCTAAGCACATACACCGCCGAGACGGGTTACCTGATTGGCGTACAACATAACCAGGATTTAATTTCAATCTATAAACACTGCGGCTCCCTCCTGAAAAAGGAAGGTGAACGCGTGAAAGGAGGCGAAGCCATCGCTCTGGTAGGAAACAGCGGCACACTTAGTACAGGGCCGCACCTCCATTTCGAACTTTGGTATAAAGGTCATCCGGTAAATCCCGAAAAATACATCGTATTTTAAGTGATAATAGAAAAATGAATATAGAGACTAACAAAAAGAAAAAACAAATAGCTATCCTGGGCTCAACAGGCTCCATCGGGACGCAGGCTCTGCAAGTCATCGAAGAACATCCCGACCTGTACGAAGCCTATGCGCTGACAGCCAACAACCGCGTGGAACTACTGATTGCCCAGGCACGGAAGTTCCAGCCGGAAGTGGTAGTGATAGCCAACGAAGAAAAGTATTCCGAACTGAAAGAAGCATTGAGCGACCTGCCTATCAAAGTGTACGCAGGCACAGACGCTATCTGTCAGATTGTAGAAGCAGGTCCCATCGACATGGTGTTGACAGCCATGGTCGGTTATGCCGGACTAAAACCAACCATCAACGCCATCCGCGCCAAGAAAGCGATTGCGTTGGCCAATAAAGAAACATTGGTAGTAGCGGGTGAACTGATTAATCAGTTGGCACAACAATATCGCACTCCGATTCTGCCGGTAGACTCTGAACACTCTGCTGTTTTTCAGTGTTTAGCGGGAGAAGTGGGTAACCCGATTGAGAAAGTGATATTGACAGCCTCCGGAGGTCCGTTCCGCACTTGCACCTTGGAACAGCTGAAATCCGTCACAAAGACGCAAGCCTTGAAACACCCCAACTGGGAAATGGGAGCAAAAATCACAATCGACTCCGCTTCCATGATGAATAAAGGTTTTGAGGTAATCGAAGCCAAATGGTTGTTCGGTGTTCAGCCTAGCCAGATCGAAGTGGTGGTACATCCACAATCAGTCATCCACTCGATGGTGCAGTTTGAAGACGGAGCTGTCAAGGCACAACTTGGGATGCCGGATATGCGCCTGCCCATCCAGTACGCATTCTCCTACCCCGACCGTATCAGCTCTTCTTTCGACAGACTCGATTTCTCCCAATGCACGAATCTGACGTTTGAGCAACCCGATACGAAACGGTTCCGCAACCTGGCACTCGCCTACGAAGCGATGTATCGCGGAGGGAATATGCCCTGTATCGTCAATGCTGCCAATGAAGTAGTGGTAGCCTCTTTCCTGAAAGACGGCATCAGCTTCCTCGGCATGAGCGACGTAATAGAGAAAACAATGGAACGGGTTGCCTTCATCGCCAATCCGACATACGACGATTATGTAGCTACGGATGCGGAAGCAAGGAAAATAGCAGCCAGTCTGATATGATCCGCTTCATCCCATTGATGAACAAAGAAAATAAAGAAATTGATTAGTATTAATATAAATTGAAAATAGCCTTTATATCCTCTCTTTGGTAGAGAATTCGTTGAAGGCTTTAAACTGTAAATAGACTATATGGAAACATTTTTGATTCGTGCCCTGCAATTGATTATGAGCTTATCCTTGCTCGTTATCGTTCATGAAGGCGGGCATTTTCTTTTTGCCCGTTTGTTTAAGGTGCGTGTAGAAAAATTCTGCTTATTTTTTGACCCTTGGTTCACCCTTTTTAAGTTCAAACCCAAGAAAAGTGACACAGAGTATGCAGTAGGGTGGTTGCCATTGGGCGGTTATGTCAAAATAGCCGGTATGATTGATGAATCGATGGATACCGAACAGATGAAACAACCCGAACAACCGTGGGAGTTCCGCTCCAAGCCGGCGTGGCAACGTCTGCTGATAATGGTGGGTGGCGTACTGTTCAACTTCCTGTTGGCACTGTTCATCTACTCCATGATCCTTTTTGCATGGGGCGACCAATATATAAAGGTACAGGAAGCTCCTCTTGGTATGGAATTCAACGAGACTGCCAAAGCGGTAGGTTTTCAGGACGGTGATATCCTCCTTTCTGCCGACGGTGTTCCTTTCGAACGTTATGATGGCGACATGTTGAGCCAGATTGCCGATGCACGTGAAGTAAGCGTCATCCGTAACGGAGCAAAAGCCTCCGTCTATATCCCGGAAGACCTGATGCAACGCCTCTTGGCAGACAGCGTCCGCTTCGCCTCCTACCGTTTCCCGTATGTTATAGACAGCGTAATGGTGAACTCTCCTGCCGCACAAGCAGGAATCCAGGCAGGTGACAGCATCATCGCCCTGAACGGAACCCCGATCTCTTTCTCCGACTTCAAAGAAGCGATGGCAGAACGCAAGAAAAACGAAGCGACCCTGCTCAAAGACAGCATAGACCCGCGCCTAATCACGCTGACTTATGTGCGTAACGGTGCAACAGACACACTAAGTATGCGTGTAGACTCCGCCTACCTGATGGGGGTAACCGCCTGTCTCGTCACAGACCGTCTGCTCCCTATGGTAAAAAAAGAATATGCCTTCTTTGAATCCTTCCCCGCAGGTGTCTCCCTCGGTGTAAAAACCCTGAAAGGCTATGTAGGAAACATGAAATACCTCTTCTCGAAAGAAGGAGCCAAACAGCTGGGCGGCTTCGGAACGATCGGCAGCATCTTCCCCGCTACCTGGGACTGGCATCAGTTCTGGTATATGACTGCCTTCCTTTCCATCATCCTGGCTTTCATGAACATCCTCCCTATCCCCGCATTAGACGGTGGCCACGTGCTCTTCCTCTTCTACGAGATGATAGCCCGCCGCAAACCGAGCGACAAGTTTATGGAATACGCCCAGATGACCGGTATGATTCTGCTCTTCGGTCTGTTGATATGGGCTAACTTCAATGATATTTTGCGATTCTTCTTCTAGTGAGCGCAACAATAGAAAGTATACACAAAGAATAAGAGGAATATAATTTAGGCACGGATTACACAGATTACACGGTTTTAGTTTAAAAAAGACCGCGAAATCTGTGTAATCCGTGCCTAAATTATATCAATGCAGATGTTTTGACAGCTCCTCTTTTTATTGTTGTTTGTCTTTAAATCTTCAACATCTTCTTCTCTCTCTCCAAATCCGTCTCATCCAACTTAGGTGAAGGTACCGTGCACGTTTTGATATAATCCCCCTCCTGACACGTATAATTATAGTACACCTCCAATTCCGGAGTCAAATCCGCCCGCGGAACCAGACACCCTTCCATCTCCAGAAACTGATTAACATCCGTACTATCCGACTGTTTCACCAGCACAATACGACGTGCAATCGGATTATGATTGTAGTCCAGACAGAGATAAAGCCCTTTCAGCATATTCGGAAACTCATAATGCGGAAGTTGCAGGTAAATAGTCACCAGCGCAAACTGTGGCAAATCCCTTTCGTTGAACATCAGGTAAGAGTTCTGATGATTACTGATAATCCCGCTCCCCCAATGCACCGACTTATACGCATTAATCATCCCCACTTTCACATACTCATTATTCTCGGAAGCACAAATCATGTACGGCTCGATCTTCAGGCTATCCGTAGAAGACGACAAACTGTAACTAAGATACATACCACTATAATTATACACCTCCTGCACAGACTCCTTCGCCTCCTTCCCCAGCAACTTGATAAAAGAGTTGCCACTCTCCGCCTCGCTCTGCACGTCCGGCTCCATCTCCTGAAGCAACAGCCTCACCGATCCCACATTATTTAATAAACGTTTCTTGGAAACATTATTCACCAGCGCCAAAGCCTCATCCAGCGCCTCGTCCGGTGTACGTGTTTTCAATAAGTCGATATAAGCGGGAAGCACACTCGAATACAAAGCAGACAACACACTCGGAGCCATATCCACCCGGTCGGCAATTTCTTTCATCTTCACCCCATTGTTACGCAGGTACTCTATTCTTTTATAAATATCCGTAAGTTCGTCCATGATTTTTCGGTTTGTTAATTGATTCCGTTGCAAAGGAATGACTAAAGTATTATGTTTGTATTGCATGAATATTACATTAATATTTCAGTACACATAAAGGCTCATATATACAATATGATTCATTGAAATTCATTTTTTCGTTCGCTCCGACACCCTACTTTTGCACCGGAAACAAAAAAATAGCATTATGAATTTCAAAGAAAAACTGTCGCCTTCGGCCCAAAAGAAACTTTCCGATTTACTCTTTATCCTTTATGCGGGAGGAGCGGCACTGCTGTCCTATTCATTAGTCTATGCACTACGCAAACCGTTCACTGCCGCCACGTTCGACGGCATGGAACTATTTGGTATGGACTATAAGATAGCCACCAGCATCATCCAGATATTAGGATATATGGTATCCAAGTTTATCGGGATCAAACTTATTTCCGAACTAAAGAGAGAAGGCCGCCTGAAATTCATTCTTGTTTCTATTTTAGTGGCCGAACTCTCTTTGGTTCTTTTCGGATGCCTGCCCCGCCCGTTCAATGTATTGGCGTTGTTCTTCAACGGACTGTCACTTGGCTGCATGTGGGGAGTCATCTTCAGCTTCCTCGAAGGACGCCGGGTGACGGATCTGCTCGCTTCCCTTTTCGGACTCAGTATCGCAGTCAGTAGCGGCACAGCCAAATCCATCGGACTTTTCGTTGTCGACACCCTGCACGTCAGTGAATTCTGGATGCCTGCACTGATCGGTGCGGTAGCATTGCCCCTGCTGGCAGGACTGGGCTATATCCTCGATCACCTGCCCAAACCGACTGCCGAAGACAAGGCGCTGCGTGTGGAACGTGTCACCCTCGACAAGCAACAACGCTGGAACCTGTTCCGCAGCTTTGCTCCCATATTGACACTGCTTTTCTTCGCCAACCTCTTTCTCACCGTTTTGCAAGATGTCAAGGAAGACTTTCTGGTGAAAATCATAGACGTCAATGCCGCCGGACTTTCCCCGTGGGTATTCGCCAAAGTAGACGGTATAGTCACACTGATTATCCTGGCCATTTTCGCCACCCTGGCAGTGATGAAAAGCCACATCAAAGTACTTTCCGTCCTATTGACCCTTGTCATTGCCGGAGCAATCACACTTAGCACTGTGGCATTCAACTATCACACCCTGCAACTTTCTCCGCTCGTGTGGTTATTTATCCAGAGCCTCTGCCTCTATTTTTCCTACTTGAGCTTTCAAACCATCTTCTTCGACCGCTTCATCGCCTGTTTCCGCATCAAGGGAAATGTAGGTTTCTTCATAGCGATGGTCGATTCCATCGGCTACACAGGCACAGTGGTGGTATTGGTAGTGAAAGAATGTTTCAACCCGGATTTGAATTGGCTGGAGTTCTACAATACGATGGCAGGGACCGTAGGAATCGTCTGCACCTTTGCGTTCACCTTAGCAATGATTTATCTGACACAAAAATACAGAAAAGGGAAACAGGGTGAAATACGCGGGAACGAATCCTGCCCCGTCCCCTCCCTCGCTTCTTATTAATTTCCGACGAATAAACCAATATTATATAGAAACAAGAATGAAAAAGATTGAATGTATTATTATGGACTGGGCTGGTACAGCCGTTGACTATGGATGTTTTGCCCCCGTGGCTGCTTTTATCGAAGCATTTGCCGAAAAAGGACTGGTAATCGATGTTGTACAGACCCGCAAACCAATGGGACTACCCAAAATTCAACACATCCGCGAACTACTTTCCATGTCTGACGTGAACGAACAGTTTACCGCCCGTTACCAACGCGCCTGGACGGAAGAAGACGTGGTAGAACTAAACCGCCTTTTCGAGAAGCACCTCTTCGCCTCTCTCGAAAACTACACAGACCCTATTCCGGGAGTAATCCCGACTTTGGAGAAATTGCGTGCCGCAGGTATTAAAATAGGATCGACCACCGGCTATACCCGCGAAATGATGGATGTAGTTCTCCCCGCCGCACAGGCAAAAGGATATCGCGTGGATTATTGCGCCACTCCCAACCTGCTTCCCGCCGGACGTCCCGCTCCTTACATGATTTTTGAGAACCTGACGAAATTAGCAATCCCCAGCCTCGACGCCGTTATAAAAGTGGGTGACACGATTGCCGATATTCGCGAAGGGGTGAACGCGAAAGTGTATAGTGTAGGCGTGATTCTCGGCAGCAATGAAATGGCACTTACCGAAGCAGAAACAAAATCAATGCCTGCCTCCGAACTCGAAGCCCGCATCGCCGACGTCAAAGAGCGCATGCTTGCCGCAGGAGCTTCTTACGTGATACGCACTATCGAAGAACTTCCCGCACTGATTGAAACGATCAACGCCGGCAACTAACATTCACGCCCGCACCCAACAATCAGAAAAATCAAAATCATTTATTTATTCATTTCTAAAGAAAACATCATTATGAAACCATATTTGTTATTAACCCCCGGACCTCTAACCACCTCTGAAACAGTAAAAGAAGCCATGATGACCGACTGGTGTACGTGGGACGAAGACTACAACCTCGGCATCGTTCAGGAACTCCGCAAAGACCTGGTTAACATCGCCACTAAAAAACCGGAAGAATACACCTCCATCCTTTTACAAGGAAGCGGAACCTATTGCGTGGAAGCCGTTTTAGGCGCCACCATCACCCCGAAAGACAAACTCCTGATATGTAGCAACGGAGCCTATGGCGACCGTATGGGCAACATTGCAGAATATTACCACCTCGACTACGACATGCTGGCTTTTGAAGAAACAGAGCAGGTATCAGTTGAATATGTAGACGATTATCTTAGCAATAACTCCGATATCACACATGTCGCTTTCGTTCATTGCGAAACAACGACCGGTATCCTGAATCCGATCAAAGAACTGTCCCACATCGTCAAGATGCACGGTAAAAAGCTGATTGTAGACTGTATGAGCAGCTTCGGAGGTATCCCCTTAGATGTAAACGAACTTGGTATCGACTTCCTAATCAGCAGCTCCAACAAATGTATTCAGGGTGTACCGGGATTCGGATTCATCATCGCCCGCCGTTCGGAATTAAAATATTGCAAAGGAGTGGCACGCTCTCTTTCCCTGGACATCTACGACCAATGGGAAACAATGGAAAAAGGACACGGAAAATGGCGCTTCACTTCACCGACACATGTTGTCCGTGCTTTCAAACAAGCCCTGACCGAATTGATTGAAGAAGGAGGTGTAGAAGCACGTTACCAACGTTACTGCGAAAATCACCGTATTTTGGTGGAAGGTATGCGTGCACTCGGATTCAAAACATTACTCGAAGATGACATCCAGTCGCCTATCATCACTTCTTTCCTTTATCCGCATGAAGGATTCGACTTCAAAACATTCTATTACGCACTGAAAAATAAAGGATTCGTGATTTACCCGGGAAAGATTTCAAAAGCAGATACCTTCCGTATCGGAAACATCGGTGATGTGCATCCGGAAGACTTCCGCCGTCTGGTAGAAGTCATACGGGAAACGAAATACTAGAAAGTCAAATCTTTCAAGTTCATCTTGAATGATTACTTACTAATATGTTGTATGATGTTCCTGTGAAGTTCTGAAAGACTTAATCCTCTTTCAGGACTTCATTATTTTCTTTTCAGGGTGGAAGGCTGCGATAGCCTCAAGCTACTGACAATAGCTGCCACAACGGCAAATCCACTCCCCACCATCAGGCAAACAGCCGTGCTCCGGCTATGAGTGACAAAGCTGAAAAGCAAGGCAACCAATGTTGTTCCGGTGGTCTGTCCCAACAGGCGGGCCATTCCCAGCATCCCACTGGCCCCTCCCGAACGCTGCGTAGGAGCGGAAGAAATAATCGTGCTGTTGTTCGGCGTCTGAAACAATCCGAAGCCCGCACCGCATAACATCAAACGCAGGATAATACTTATATCAGATGATTCGGCAGTCAGACTGGAAAGCGAGAAAAGTCCGATGGCAAACAGAGCCATCCCGATACTTCCCAGTATACCGGGGTGAATACGCTCCACGAGATACCCTGCCAATGGAGCCGTGACCAGCGTAGCCAACGGCCACGGAGTAAGCAAAAGTCCGGTCATCACCTCACTGTGTCCTAAAGTGTTCTGCAGGAAAAAAGGCAGGGAAACCATTGCCGACATTTGAGCGATAAAGGAACAAATGGAAGTCAGGATGGATAACCGTAAAATCGGAATCCGCAACAGGTCGAGCGGCAGTAACGGAGTAGTCTGCGTGAGTTGCCGACGCACATAGTACGTGCCGACCACTGCCAATACAACCAGTTGGATAAAAAGGAAATCCATTTCCTCGTGATGGGCGAATCCGTCCAGCGTATATATAAGCAGGCCGAAGGTAACCGCATTCGCTATGGCGCTGATATAATCAAACTTGCGTTTCGAGCGTTCCTCCTGCCTTGGCAGATGTTTGATGCCGAGGAACAATGCGGTAAGTCCTAACGGAACATTAATAGCAAATAACCAGTGCCAGTTGGCAATAGAAAGAATACCGCTCGCCACAGAAGGCCCGGCGGCAGCCGATATGGCAACAACCATCGCATTAATCCCCATTCCCCGCCCAATCTGGCTCTTCGGATAGATATAACGCAGCTGTGCCGTATTCACGCTGGTGATAGCAGAGGCACTGAATCCCTGAAAAATACGGGCGACGGTTAGCGTCCAAAACGAATCGGACAAGGCACAGATCAATGAAGTGATGCAAAACAGACCGATACCCGAAAGAAAGACTTTCCGGTAACCGATGATTTTACCTAAAGCGGAAAAAGACAGTAGCGATATGACGATAGCCAGCTGATAGCCGTTGATAATCCAGGTTGTTACAGCGGGAGAAGTCCCAAAATCATGCGAAAGCGTGGGTAGTACGATATTGACGATGTTAATATCCAATACCGACATACAAAGAGCGAATCCGACGGACACCACCGCCCAAATACGCTTAGGCATCGGCAATCCGTCGGTTTCCTCTATTTTTTGAGTTGAATTTATCGATTGTACCATAAAAACTTATTCTTGTAAGTGTAGTCGTTCCTCCCGGAGGGATTTGTAAAGGTAAACAAAACAATGACAGAGGTGTTTTTGTTTCCTTTGAAAAATAAGTTTTTTTAGTGCAGTTTATTTCAGTTTCAAGATCCGTTGATTGCTGCTTCCCCTGAACTCCAGATACGGAGAGAAAAGAGCCTGTTCGAAGCGTCCGTCCACCAATACGTCTATATAATCAAGGGCAGCGTTCAAGCGGGGCTGTGCCTTGATTTCTTCGTAGCTATATCCTGTATAGCACCACACATTCATCCCCGTCTCCTCTTTCACCCGTTTCAGTAAAAGCAGAAACTCCTCCGGATGGAAAAACGGATCACCACCGGAAAAAGTAACACCGTCCAGCAAAGGATTTGCCTTGATTTCACGGATGATGGACTGTATTTTTTCTTCCGTCAGTTCTTCCCCCGCCCCCGGATTCCAGCTCTCCGGGTTGTGGCAACCGGGACAGTGATGGGAACATCCGGCAAGATAAATAGAGTACCGGATGCCTTCACCATCGACAATCGTTTCAGGATAAGTTCCTAATAAATTCACTTCTTAAATTGAAAATTGAAAGTTGAAAATTAAAAAATTAAAGATAGAAGCCTATTAGTGAGGTCATTTTCAACTCCTTACAGATGCTTTACACGGTCTTGTTCTTCTGCCCGTTTAGCAGAGTTCCAGGAACTCAAATCGCCTGTCAGGTAACCGGTTATACGGCGCATACGGAGGATGCTTTCACTCTGGCACACCGGACATTTATCGAAGATAACCCCTTTATAACCACAGTTATGGCAAGTATCTACCGGGTGATTGATAGAGCCGTAGCCAATCCCCTCGTCGTGCATCACTTTCACAATCTTGGCGATGGCACGTACATTCTTCTGTGCCTCACCGTCCAGCTCTACATACGTGATATGTCCGCCGCGCGTAATGGCGTGGAACGGAGCTTCACGCTTGATTTTCTCAACGATGCTGATCGGTTCTTTCACATCTACGTGGAAAGAGTTGACATAATAGTCGCGGTCTGTCACTCCGGGGATTTTTCCATATTTCCGACGATCCATTTTGGTGAAACGTCCCGAAAGTCCTTCGGCAGGAGTAGCCAGAACGGAGTAGTTCAGGTTATATTTTTCTTTATATTCGTTTACCACTTTATTCATTTCCATCACAGCTTCATACAGTGTGTCCCATGCTTTCTGGTTGTGTCCGTGACCTTGTCCGTAGAGAGCCACCATCGCATTGTGTCCGCCGATAAATCCGATACCCAGCGTGCCGCTGCGCAATGCATCCCCCACCTGCTCGTTCGGGTTCAGCTCACCGCCGCCTTTCCACACATTATTTCCCATCATGAACGGGAACTGACGTGCCAGGGCCGTACGCTGATACTGATAACGTTCATAAAGCTGATCGGCTACAAGAACCGACATAGTATGTACGGATTCGATGAAAATTTCTTTTGCCTTCTGTTCAATGGCATCCTTGTTGCGTTCATCCTCTATCAGGTTTTCCGCCTTGATACGGGCTTCAATCGCCAGTCTCGGCATATTCAGCGTAGTGAATGAAAGATTGCCACGACCTAAAGAAGATTTTTCTCCTGCCACATTTTCAAATACACGGGTACGGCAACCCATCGTCGCCAATTCGTAGACGTAACGTTTCGGATCGTCTGCTCTCCATTTCTCGTTCTGGTTGAAAGGTGCGTCGAGGAACATGAAGTTCGGGAACAATGCTTTCGCCGTAGTCTGGCAAGCCTTCAACAGCAAGTCGAAGTTGGGAGCCTCGTAATGGTCGGTCATTGCCTCTTCGATATTTTCCGCTTTCATTGCTTTCTCAAAGTCTTTCTCCGAGTAAGAAACTCCGTCTTTCACCTTGAAAATCTGAATCGGGAATACAGGTACTTCGCCTCTTGTGCCTAATCCTTCAATGGTAGCTTTCAGCAATTCTTCGATCACCATGCGACCTTCGGCAGAAGTGTCCGTACCGTAGTTGATGGAGCTGAATACCACCTGATTACCGCCGCGTGAATGCATTGTGTTCAGGTTGTGGATAAATCCTTCCATGGCCTGATGGGTATCTTTGCGAGTCTGCTGATAAGCTTTCTCAACGATACGGGCAAGGTGTTCCTTGTCTATAATGATTTGTAAAGCTATCAAAGCAATGCGCAATGTTTCGCGTTCGGCTTCGGTAGCCTTGATAGACGGAAGATATTCTTTAATCAATGTGCGTATGGATTTCTCATCGGCCTGATTTCCGTTTTCCATGGCGACATAGAAATTGATGAATGATGCCAGATGCTTGCGGAAAGATTTGGCCACACCTTTTGCCATGAAGAAATCGAAAGCAGGAATTGCCTGTCCGCCATGCTGCTCATTCTGGTTGGTCTGGAAGATAATGGTAGCCAGAGTAGCATAACTCTGGATGCTTTGCGGGGTACGAATACTACCGTTCTTTGTGCGGAAACCACGTTCAAAGAGGTCGTCCATATCATATTGGATACAGGTTGTCGTCTTTGTCGGATAATAATCCAAGTCGTGAATGTGAATATCTCCCAACTGGTGTGCTTCGGCAAAACGTTTCGGCAACAGGTATTTATACGTATAATCTTTGGTTACTTCGGAAGCAAACGTCATCATCTGTCCGGCAGGCGTGTGACTGCTCATGTTGGCATTGCTCAAGTTGACATCGTTCTTGTCGATAGCAACGATGCCGTCCATCACTTGCTTCATCTGGGTTTTCTTATCGCGCTCCGTATTCCGCCATTCGCGATAAATAATGTATTTCTTCGCTACTTCCGGGCGTACTTTCATCAACGACTTTTCTACTAAATCCTGAATCTCTTCTACGGTAATAGTAGGAGTAGTAAACTGACTGATTACGTTCATAGTGATGTCAGCCACCAACTGCTGCTCATCCTGAAAACCGGTTGCACTGAATGCCTTACTGATTGCATTCTTGATCTTACTGATAGAGAAATCTTCTCTTTTACCATCACGTTTGATGATACAAATTTCCGCGTAGTTCATAACTTTAACTCCCGAAAGCTTATTAAATTGAAAATTAAAAATTGAAAATTAAAAAATTCCGGCAGGTCTTCTGACTTATCCCTCCCTCGCAACACCTTCCCACACCGCCATCGATGCAGTGGCCTATTGTGCGGATTCTTCGAGAATTACAGCAGCGGGTACTGTCGCCGATTTACACAGCGTTCCCTCATTGACTAAACCTCTTTTTAGCTCCGAAACCGGATACAAAGATAGAAGATTATCTAATAGTTTGGTTAGCTTTTAACATTAAATTTCGGGAAACTTTTCTTTCTCGCTGATACAGAAAGTTTTCCAAAACGGAAAACTTTTTTCTGATTTTAACGCAAAAAGTTTTCTGTTTTCATTCATCCTTTTTCCAGAAAACAGACATCTCACAGGGTGTATATCCCCTATTGCAGCTACAAAAGTGGGAAATTATTTTCTTTTGTTCTATACAAAATCAAAGAAATATTTCTGCCTTTTAAAAATTACTACTGATTTTTTCTTTTTCATCCTATTTCCGAAAAAGGATTTTCGGAATGCGAAAAAAGAAAAGCTACCTCGAATGAACGAGGCAACTTTTCACATCTTCCGTACCTTAATGTCTACTTTATGATTGCTACACGTTTTTACCTGTTACGCGAGCTACGTGCGGGCGACACGTCTTATTATGTTTACACGATTCGGTTTCATACCTTTTTCAGATACACTAACTCTTCTCTACCTGGCTAATCCTTTTCTGTCTTACCATTTCTCCGATGGCGGAAACGCAGAACTGCTTCAAGAATATCCAGCAACTTTTCCAATAATAATCTCATCCGTTTTCTTTTAAAGGTTAATAATCCGTTTTAAATACCTGTCACTAATTAATCACTATCTTTTTTTCAGGCACGGATTACACAGATTAACACGGCTACTTTGCAGCAATAACAACACTAAAGACCGCGAAATCCGTGTAATCCCGTGCCTAAATTATGGTATAAACCAATTCGGTTAAGCGGCCGGGTCCGGGGCTTCGCCTCCTCCGCCACCGGGTTCGTTGCCGTCATCCGGGTCCTTGTCAATGACATCGTCGGCAACAAACGAACCCGCTACATCCTTGATGTGCACAAACTCCACTCCGGTGGTCAATGCGCGGGTAGCACTTCCGTTAGCGGCACGGGTATATTCAGGGGTAAACTGACAACGCAATGAAGTGATCTGCGAACTGCTGACCTTACTCTCCAACTCCACTCCTTTTCCTCCTGCTTTGGCAATCATTGTAAATGTTCCCAAGCCTTCGAGGCGCACCGTGCGACTGTTGAGCAACTGTTCACGCATCACCGACATCAGGTTACGAATCACGTTATGAACATCACCTGCCGTCAGCGAGGCTTTTTCTGCAATCAATTCCGCCATTTTCTGCGTATTGACCATTTTCCCGAATTTCACCAGACGGGGATAATAAAGTTTCTGTCCTTCCTTGTTGGCAAGTGTTGCCTGATAAGGTTTGTAAATTAATGGCATACTATTTTCCTTTCTTTTTTGATTGATGAATAAATAACTACTGTTTGTAACCGATTACGAAGACAAAAGTACACGAAGAGAAAAAAGCAGGGAAACACGATGTTACAACCCGTCGCAAGAGAGAACAGACAAACACAATTTGATACGATTCATGCCTGCAAAGGCTTCTGTACAAAACAGAACCAACCGGTATAAAAAGGCGTACCTTTGTATGAGTTCAGACAAAATAAACCTCTAAAAAACAGTCAATATGAAAACAGAAACAACTCCAAAAACAGAAACAGAGAACCGTACCCGCATACAATCCTATAGCAAAAGCCAGTTGGCCGGGCTTTACCTGCCTCACATACAGTCCGCCTCGGCACGACGTACCCTCCGTAGTTGGATTGCCAAGAATACCGCACTGCAAGCCGCACTCGCCCAAACCGGATATAGTGAAAAAGCCATCTTGCTCACTCCGGCACAAGTAGGGCTATTCTTCAAGTTTTTAGGAGAGCCTTGAAACGGCTCTTTTATAAGGAATATCATTCGGACAAAGACAAAACACGCCAAAAACAAGCCAAAAACGAACCAAAGACAAACAAGGCAAAACCAAACAAAGCGGACATTTCATCACAGATCACGCGAATCAAATTATAACTTACTAATTGCTGTTATAAAGAATCCAAGATAATCTGTAGCGAAATGTCCGCCCATTATATAAGAAAAGGATTATATCATTCCGGAGTACCTTCTCCCGACGGCTTCATCAAATCGGCTGTAACCTCCGCTTTAAAACGGACACCGTCGTGAAGCCGCAGATTCAATTTGACAGTAACATTCTTATCATTGTTACGCTTCACATAAAACGTTCCTGTCACCCTTTTATATTGGGAATAATAATAAAACGGATCTTCATAGATAAAGACATACTGGTCGTTGTGATACAAAGTCGATGCATCCACCACTTGCCCCTCCCAGTACATGTGAAGAGAAAACATAAAATAAGTATTAGTTTTCCCACCCTCCATCTCTTCCGGAGAAAGGATACAGGTGAAATAGTCACCGTCCATAGAGGCCACACCGGACACGATCTTGTTCGCTTCTCCCCGGAACGAATAAGTGCCGATGGAAGGCAATTCCTCCACATCCGGACCGGGATTTACCGGATCATTATCTTTATCGTCACTGCATCCGGCAAAACCCACCAGAAGCAGTCCCGATAAAACGAATAAATTTAAATATTTCAATAAGATTTTCTTCATGAATACACTTCATTAAATCGTCACTCTATTACCGTCACCGCACCTTTATAGTAGCCGGACAAACTGACATCGCCATACTTCTTAATACCTACCACTTCAAAAGTCATTTCAACCTCATTGCCCTGAAGAGACACCGAAGTCCGGCCTCCCAGAGCCAGATTGCCCAGTGTGGTATTAACCTGACTGTACGTCACTCCTTCATACGTAATCGAGATTTTCGCATTTTCCTCATCACCGGAGAACCCGCGGAGCACTCCATCCATCATTGCTTTCGGAAGACGCACCACTGCATCCGCTGCCGACATTCCCGCCACAGTAGTGATACCTGCCTGCCGTGAAAGGTAAATAACATTGATATCCGCACCCGTCTTATCCACCACTACAGACTGAATAGTGACCGGAGTACCGTCTGCCCCCAAGCGATATTCATTCGGAATCGTCGTATCATACACCGTGAAAGTACCGCTATAGTTACCTGATATTTTAAGGCTGTTGTCACCCAGATATTTGAGATTAAGCGTCAATGAATATTCATTATCCGCTGATTTCGATACACTGAACGTACCCGCCGCATCCTCCAGGTGACCTTTGGATATTTGTATTCTTTCCTCGTCATACGGGCTATAATAAGTAAACTCAAAAGCCAGATTGGTATCTGTAATATCCACTTCCTGCCCGTTAAGTCCTGCATTCGGAACAAAGAGACGCACATAATACGAGTTTACATTTTCCAAATCTGCAGCAGACGAAATTCCCGATGGTGTGAGATATAATGCCACTCCCGCATCCGTTTTTTCATAAAAAACAGCCTTAATGTCCCGTGTATTTTCTCCATTCAACGTCAAGATATTAGTGGTGCTTTGCTTAATATCGGTGTAAGCCCCTTCATAAGACCCTTCGAACTTTTCACCCGAAAGCAAAGTAAAGCTAAAAGTTACTTTCACATGATCGTCCGTCTTTTCTACTTTGAACTTACCTGCCGAACATATTTCAGACCATCCATAAGGCTCCACCGCACCCAGATCGTCAGCTCCCAATTCTGTCATATTATAGAAAGCATAATCCATACCGTCATAAGACGTGATATCCAATACCTGTCCCAACATACCGGGATTGATTCCGATCATCAGAAACTGCGTGTCCGACATATCTTCCACCGTTGTCACTCCTGCGTCCGGACTAAGATAAAGGTATTGAATCCCTCCGATGACAGTAGCCACCGCCGATTTCAACGGACGCACTTCACTTCCGAATGAAAATTCGCTGGACAGCTTTGCAGGAGCCTTGTAGCTACAACCGGCTTCCCCTGTAAACTTACCGCCACTTTTTAACGTACAATCAAAGGTAGCTTTCACAGCCGATGTTTCATTCTCACCCGGAGTCATCGTCAAAGTGATCTTGCCTTGTGTCAGCACCTCTTCCCATTCGTAAGGGTCGACGGCTACAATAGCCTCACCATCGGCATCCATATAATAAAGCACATAATCGTCATCTTCAGAACTGCCTACCGTAACCGGACTGCCCACCAGACTCTTATCCACTCCCAGCATCACATATTCCTTTCCGCTATTCATAAAGTCTTCAAGCGTTTCCAAACTCTGCAACGGACTCATACACACATATACAATGCCATCCTGTTCAAAGCAAGACACCGATTTAGCTTGTATCGTCTTATCCTTATACGTATACGTATTCACAGTTTCCACAGGTTCCGGTTCCGGCTCCGGTTCGGGATCAGTGGCCGGATCATCGTCACTACATGCCACAAAACAGCTCATTGCCAGCATGAATAAGAAAAAGGAAATAAATCTAGTTTTCATATTTCTCGTTTTTTGGGGTTAATTATAAAATCGCGTTATTAGTAAAATGATGCCATCCACCCGTGTTTACTGCGGGCGATAATCGAATACGGCAATAGGAGCATCCTGCGAATAAGTGGTACGTACATGGTGCGGGTGTTCCTTATCACAGTCAATAAAATCTATCGTCAGTGTGTGCTTGTTGCCGTCGCGTGCCACGGTCATGGTTCCACCGTCTATGCGTGCATATTCTTTCATGGCTCCGTTCTGAAGTTTCTCATACCAGGTTCCTCCCGGATATGTAAAGACATTGGGGTAACCCGAGGCAATATTTCCCGGTTTCATCAACTCGCGCGGGATTCCCTGTGATTCCTCATCACGCGCCACCACTGTATAAGTACCTGCCGGAATACCCTGTGTTACATCCGTAGCCCATTCCACGAAAAATTCCACCTTCAATACTCTTCCATTACCGGCCGGCCAAGTGTCGACAAGACTTATACTCTCTTCCGCCAGATAAAGCTCGACTACCCGGCACGACTCATCTTGCAGATAATAAGAATCGCCCTTATCCTGCAGGCGGGCTTGCGTCCATCCATTCAGTGCAATATCGGTGGCCAGCGTAGAATTAGGAGTTTCATCCTTGCTTTCGTGACGGTCGATGGTGATTACTTTTCCCGTATAGGTGAAATAACGTTTCAAGGAAAGATCGCCCACCAATGTTCCGCTAATCGAATATTCACCACCGGACAGCCGTTTCACCGTCATTTTACCACCGGAAAGCAAATCGGCATCGACACTCGTAGAGTAAGATTTCACATCACCGTAGAAAGTTCCGGCAGGAATATCCACCTTTCCGGTCGGGAGATCGATTTGATTCATATATCCGAGGTTGAACGTCCATTCATCAAACGTGTATCCGTTCAATGCCGCCTCGAAAGTGCCTTCGGGAAGCGGAAATTCCGTAGCTTCCGAAGCAAATGGCGGGACGTTCAGGCTGAATGCCATAATCTTGCCCGGTCCTATCGGGCTTCCGGTGACATCTACTTCCATATCCGTATAAAGCGTCAATACAAAATGATCCGTTCCCACTCCGTCCTCATCTCCCCAGTACACCAGGTTGGAGTTGACAAACTCCACCACTTCCGGCACCGGTTTTACGTCTTCTCCGCCGGGTTTTCCTCCCTCCGGATTTTCGGTGTCATTGTCACTGCAAGCGGTCAACGCACCCACAGACGCAACAACGAACAGACAGACACCCAACAACTTCATTATTTTCTTATCCATATCAGACTGATTTATATATTTTACATCATTGAAAAGAACTTCCGTAGCGACCGGGAATCATAAAAAAGGCGGAGTAAGCCCGGGAAAAGGATTCCCATTCTTCGCGCGAGTATCCCCGCCTGTCATATAGTAAAGTTAAATTAAGAGAGAATTAGTAAATTCTCATTCCGTTTCACAACGGTAGTTCTTTTCTTTATTCATCAAGGTAATGTTCGTTTTATCTGAAAAGTGCAATATCCGGGAAAAGGATATAATCTTTCAGTGTTCCGGTCAGGAACTGCTGTCCGTCAAATAATGCTATCGCCAGGTAGCATCCGCTTTCCGGTGCTCCGGTCACGTCCTGAAAACTGATTCCGACAGAACCATCCTGATAGAGTACAGGAGCGAAACCAAAATTTCCTTTCGAATAAATATTGGAAGAAGCCGCCACAGAAAAACCGTACAGGGTTTGCAAAACAACACCTGCCCGATTATCCGATGTTCCGTCCGAAGCGCCTTCTGCCACCTCATCCGCAACTTCTTCCACGACCATAAAGTCTTTCTGTGCCGCACCGATAGGAACCACAAACGATCCATTTTCGTAGGTAGCCTGCAATGAAATCGTAGCCTTTGCGGGGTCTTTCAGATATTGCGCCGCCGGAGTATTTGCCAACGACATCTTAATGGTATATCCCTCGCCATCGACATTCTTCGAAATTTCAGTAGCCGACAAGGGATAGGCGTTTTCGATATTCTTCGTATCCCATTTCACATAAATCTGGCTATTTCCCCACGCTCCAAGCAGGTCCGTCACTTCATACTGGTAGACGTAGTAAAGGAACTTCCGCCCCTCATTGGTGCTGACCAATAACTGGCAGGCACGGGGATTCCCGGTTTTGTTCTCTTTCAACACAAGCAAGAAACCATCTTCTTTTGAAGCAGTCGGCACCTCCACCCAGTCGATTCCCCGCTGCACGCTCACTTTGAAATCGAACGAACTATTCACTCGTACAATCGTCTGTGAAGGAGCATTTCCGAGGCGTATCACCTGCTGGTCGGAGTCGGGAGCAAAAATATTTCCCTCCTGCGTCACTACAATTTTCTGTTCGCTATTGCCATCGCTCACGGTCACCTGCGTGGCACGTGACGTATACTCATAATTGGCTCTGGCAAGCAAAGTTATCTTTTCGTTTGTCACTTCGATTACCCTGCACCAGTCCGCACCCGAAACGGCAGTCAGTTCTCCGGTAGCCTGCAAAGCCACTTCCACCGTTCCGCCTCCGGCTGCCAGATCAACATCCGCATTCATGATGCGGAAGCCTTGTGCCGTTTCATCGTTTTCCTTGTCGCACGCTGTCGTCAGCAGACAACACGCAGATAATAACAGTATAACTAACTTATTCATCATATCATTCTTCTATTGTTTTTTTAATCAACCTGATTGCTGCAACTGCATCCGTGTATCCCATGAAAGAGGCCTCCTCATCCTGCGAGTCGTACACACCGAAGATAAATCCGGAGATTTCACCCATCCACACTCCATTGTCCACCAGATAAATGCCGTCGGTGGTAGGATAACTGATAAGACCGATTGCCGGACTGCGCAAAACATAATCGTTCATCAAATCCCACATAGCCAGATACACGTAACCTCCCTGTACTTTCTTCAAAAATTGCGGCAGGATGGAAAGTCCGCCACGCGGCTTGTCATAAGTTACCAGAATGTCATATTCGAGTCCTTTGAGCCAATAGCTCTTACCGTCCTCGTCCTTCACCAGTTGAATCTCCTGCGAAGCCACTTCCATCTGGTTCGTCGCATCGTTCAGACGATAGAAATCCATCTGATAAGTGCCCGGGTAGTAGTCATAACTCTGATATCCGTCGATATAGATACCTGTTACTTTCACCCCCTTAGCTCCTTCGTCGGTACAGACAAAGCTGATCTCCTCGTTCTTCCAGACAAAATTCTGCATGGTCTGTCCGTCTATCGTCACCGGTTCGTGAAAACGCATTCCGTCGGTGGTAAACATAAAAGGTACGGTTTTCTGATGCACCTTTCCAACTTCGTCATAATAGGTCACAATGAACGTATAGTTGCTGCGTAGCATTTGCCCGGTGTAGAGTCCGTCCATCCGCAGGTCGTATTCATAAAAGAAAGCATCGTCCTCCACTTTCTTTATCCGGGTGAGATATTGCTTCCACGTCTGGTCGGCAGAAAAAGCCTTCATCACGATGCGGTTGCCATATTTCTTACCTTTCAGTTCGATACGGTCGGCGGTGGCATCGGAGATCACGAATTCGTAGTCGCCTCCGAGCGTTCCGTTCGGGTCGTCGGCCATACTTCCCTGTGGTTGACCAAAATAATGCACCAGATAATTGTAGGTATCGAAAGACAACATCGTTGCCTGCTCGGACTTGACGCTATAAAGCGAACTGACCGTCTCATCCGCTCCCGCTATCTGCGAAGCCATCGTCACCCGCTGGCCGTCAAACTTACAAAGCAGGGTAATACCTCCCAGCGAGTAGTCCTTACCGACGTAATATTCCATCACCCATCCGTTGGGTGCTGCTTCCAGCAGTTCGCTGCAACGCTTCACATCGGCCGTGGCACGGTTGGCAGACGAATCGTCAAAATAATCTTCTTCCTGAAAGAGGCACGACTGCAAACCCAGGCAGACAAGGGCCAACAGGAAATATATCGTTCTATTTTTCTTCATCATAATAATGTGTAATTAAATAATCATCCAATCGTCAATCAAAAAACAAGAGGTGACCGGCACTTATTGAATAGTGCTCAAGTCAATTTCGGTAATCTCCTGCTGGCGGCGCAGCACGATTTTACGCAGTTCGTTGAGGTCTATTCCCCATGTGTCGCGCATATAGTTGTAGACAATCGTGAATTTCTTGTTGATGGTGGCAGCACCCGTTTCTCCGGCAGCCGTCATCATATTGTCCCAGTAAGCCTGCGTGTGCGTGACATACATGGCTATGTTTTCCACAAAATCCTCGTTGGGCTGGTTCATGGCGTAGGCCGTCACAAAACCGTCGGGCCAGGCCACATCGTCCGTGCGGGGCATGGCACCCTGGGCGGTCATGTAGTAATACCAGTCGGCTCCCACGTATTTTCCCTCCGAAATGCGGTTGAAAGAAGGGTCGAAATTCCGTTTCTGATGCAGGATATGTGCAAACTCATGATGCATCGTTTCAAAATAATACTCGTTGAGCTTTTCGATATTGATCTTCTTTATATTGAGGTCGTTCACGTTGTAGAGGGTGATTTTCTTTCCGCCTTCTGCCGTGCCGAGCACCATGTTGCCGCTACTTTCGTAGGCGGGCGATCCGATGAGGTGAAATGTCTTGGGTACGTAGACCCGAAGAAAATCCATTCCCGCCAGTTCGACGTAAGCGTCCATCCAGACGTGTTTGATGATTTTCGACAGTGCCACCGCTTTGTCATAGTCGGCGGGCACGAGGTTGTATTTATGATCGCTCTCGATATCCTTCATGCGGTACATGAAGTCGATGTTATAAGGATAGGTGTAGTTGTCGAGCAACCAGTAATCGAAAGCATTTCTCTCCAGCGGTTCGGTAGAGAAGATGCTGTGCGCGGTGTCTATCTCGTCGTCATTGTTGCAAGCCCCCAGGCAGACTGTGGTGAGAGCAAGCAAAGAGTAAATGATCTGTTTCTTCATAATTTTCACTTTTTTCTCTGTTAGTTTCTTCTCGGATTAGGCTGCATTCCCGCCACAATCACGCTTCGCGGAATCTGGATGGCACGGCGCAAGTCGTTCGGCGGCATTTCGTCAGTGACATGTTGAGTAGTCATGTCGCGACGATAAATCATAATACCATACCGTTTGATATCGGGCCAGCGCATCCCCTCGTGCAGGGTAGTGACACGGCGTATGTGCAGAATACAGTGAAGAATATTTTCCTGCATCCCTTCCTCGATAGTGAAATCGGGAGCAAGCTGTTTCTTGGGCGTCTGTTGCGTGAAAGGCGTATAGAAATTCATTTTATCATAATACGCATTGATCTGGTCGGGTGTCAGGGCCGATTTGTTGCGGGTGTAGGCACGTTGCCAGCTTGTGATGTCGGCAGCCGACTGGGCGTACATTTTCTTCAACGCGTATGCTTCGGCACGGCAAAGCAGGGTTTCGTCCGTTGAAAACAATACCGGCATATAATAAAGGTAGCCGCCATCATAGAGTCCGCTCTTGCGCAAGATGCTGGCTACAAATCCGGTGGTAGAGAAAGGTTTCAGATACAAATAATCCGAGCTGCCCCACAGTCCTGCAGAAAGACAGGTTTCGTTGGTGGCGAGCGTTTGGTTGTGGAAGTAACGCGGGCCTACCAGATAGTCGCTTCCGAGTGCGCCCCAGTTGGAGACGGTGCTGCTTATCAGCAGGTTGGCCTCATTGGAAGAAGCGATATACGCATCTGCCTGCACATTTCCGTTCACGGAAAGATTGCTCAATGCTTCCCAGTCACGGAGCAAGTTGTCAGGGTTACTGCCCAACACACGGGTGGCAAATTCAATCACCCGGTCGCAGTTGGAGAAATCGGGTTTCATATAATAAAGGTAGAAACGGGCGGCAAAGGCATAGGCGGCCTTGCGGGTGAAATGGTATTTGGGGACGGAATATCCGTCGTCCGAAATCAGTTCCACTCCTTCCAGGAGGTCACGTTCTACTTTCCGGTACACTTCTTCCAACGTGCCGCGCTCGTAACGGGGCGACACGGTGGTTTCCACGTCTTCCATATAGGGGATTCCCAACGATTCGGAGGCATGAGTGTCATAAGCATTGCAGAAGATAGTTGCCAGCATGAAATGGCAGTAGGCACGGCACACCAGTGCTTCACCGCGCTGCGGGTTGAGCGATGCCGGATTTCCTTTCTCCTCTATCGCCTTGAGTGCCATGTTGGCGGCTGAAATTGCACCGTAATAACCTCCCCAAAGGGAATTGGGTGTGTCCTGATATTCCTCTTTGGTATCTTCCCAGTTGTAACATTCCTTTTCGGAAAGCTGGTAGTAACCGTAGGTGGGGCCGCTATCGTCGGAGTTGTCGCTGTAGAGTTCGAACAGTTCGTTGGGCGATACGTCGGGATAGGCCGATACAAGCAGTTTGGCTATTTTCTGGTCGGTGTTCAGTTCCGTGCGGTTGTCCGGTGTTTTGTCCAGAAAATCATTGCAGGAAACGGTAGTCAGACCGGAAGCTGCGGCGAGCAGCAGCACAGGGAGTATATGGTTTATTTTCGTCTTCATCTATTGTATATTTTTTCGGGTTCTCTATTGGGGGTTACAATCACAGTCCCAAACGCAGGGTGAGGGTAAACTGACGCGGAACGGGGGATGCCACCCCTCCGGTGTTCACAAATTCGGGGTCCTGCCCGTTCAACTTCTTGTCAGCGTAGATCAAGAAGAGATTGGTGGCCTGCAACTTGAGCGACAGGTTGGATATTTTGGCAGGAGCAATCCAGCTTTTCGGGAACTCATACATCAGTGATATTTCTTTCATGCGGATAAAATCGCCTTTGGCAATGCGCTCCGTAGAATAGTTGTAGGCGTTGTAGGCAAGATAAAGCGATGTATTCGCCTGATGTTGCGGGTCGCTAAGTATCACCGGAATATTCGTTTTCGCTTCGTCGCCGGAAACAGTCCAGCGGTTTTTGAATTCACGCGGCATGGCGGTAAGGTCGGAATATTTGTAGTTGAACACCGGGTTGAGGCGGACTACGTTGCCAAAAGAGTAAGTCATAAAGACATTCAGTTTGAAGCCTTTATAGGTGAATACATTACCGAAACTTCCCGTGACGGTGGGATCGGTAGGACCTTCGTATTTCAGGTAATCCAGTTTTTCGCGTTCCTGGAAATTGATGCTGGTGCTGGTCACTTCCCCATCGATGAGATATTGCGGAATGCCGTCTTCATCAAGTCCTGCAAAAGGGATGGAGAAGAGTCCGCGCACGGGGTATCCCTCGCGGGCAAAGCCGTTGCCGGAAACGAGTTCCATCATGCTTGTGAGTCCTTTCAGTTGGGTGACTTCGTTCTTGGCATAGGAGAAGATAAAGTCTGTGTTCCATGAAAAATCCTTCGTGCGGATGTTGCGGGTGGAAAGCGTGAATTCCACACCGTGAGATTTCATGGTGGCTACGTTGGCATATTTGTTGATGACGCCGCCTACTCCCTGTGTGGGGACTACACCGATCAGGTCGTAGTTGTTACGCTGGTACCAGTCGGCGGAGAAGTTGATGCGGTTTTCGAGCAAGCCGAGGTCGATGCCGATGTTCAGCTCATGCTTTTTCTCGTAAGTGAGTTCGCTGTTCTCGATGTCATCAATATAAAGTCCCGTTTCCTGAATGTCGGTAAAGGGGCGGTAGGGCGAGAAGCTGCGGATGATGGCTTGCGAGTTGGTCACTTCCGCCGGGCCGCGGTCGGCGGTGAGGGAGTATGAGGCTTTCAGTGTCAGGTTGGAAAGGGTGGGTTGCAGCGCTTTGAAGAAAGATTCTTCATGCACGTTCCAGGCACCGGACAGGTTCCATGTGGGGAGCCAGCGGGATGAACGGCTGCGCCCCATGCGGTTGGTTCCTTCATAACGGAAAGTACCGTTGAGGGTGTAGCGTCCGTCATAAGAATACGTAGCGTTGAAGAAGCTGGCTATACTCCGGGTTTCGGAGTGTCCCAAACTGTAATAGCGCGAACTGGATTCGATGCCGTTCTTAAAAAATTGGTAGACGTAGGACGGAATTTCACCCATCGAATATTGCATTCCCCAGCCTTGGAAGGAGGAGTATGTTTTTTGAAGGCTGTTCACTTCCATTCCGGCAAAGAAGTTGGTGATGTGTTTCTCGGCGAAAAGATGATTCCATGAGAGTGTCCCACGGAAATCGAGCCCTAGCATACGGCGGTCCTGACGCTGATAGATGCCGCCTTCGGGCAGCAGGGTGATAGGCAGGGCGTATGGGTTGTCGGGGTCGGTATAGAGTAATTTGTTTTGCTCGCGAATGGTGGCGTCGTCCATACCGGTGCGGTAGGCGATTGCTTGGTTGGCGTCATCGAGCACGTTGTGTTCCTGCGATGAGGTCTGGTATCTAACGGCTCCGAGAGCACTTAATTCGAGTCCCTGAATCACTTTCCACTTCATTTCGCCCTGAAATTTCACATCTACCATATTGATTTCAATGTAGTTATTGTCGAGTTCGTGGAGAATATTGAATGGAGCGTAGTTGCTGATATAGTCCACGGAGGGGTCGAGTGTGCGGCTTGTGTTGAGCGCGTATGAATAAGGGTTAATGTCGAATCCGCGGGACATTTTTCCTGATGCGATGTCGAGGGTGGAGTTCATCGTTCCCGGCGCGTTCTGTTGGCGGTAGGAGGCGTTGGATATGAGGTTGAGCGACAGATTTTTATATATATTATAGGTTGTGTTCACATTGGCCGTATAGCGTTTCACCTTGCTCTGCTTGTACCAACCCGGATCGAGCATGGCGCTCAAGGAGGCGTAGAAAGAGGATTTTTCCGTTCCGGCGGTGATGCTGACGGAATGGTTCTGCGAAACGGCATTGGTGAAAAGCACGTCAAACCAGTCGGTGTTGCGCATTTCCGCTTCACGGAGGTAGGCGTTACGGGCTTCGGTGGTGTTGAGCAGTCCGCGTTGACCGTTACTGTTGTTGTATTCGTCGATGAGGCGGTACATACGACCGTACACTCCGGTGTCTCTGGTGCGGAAAAGGTCGGCACTGTTCAGCCAGCCTTTCTGTTCCATTTCTTTGTAGATTCCCATCTGTTCCTGCGAATTCATGATATTAAATTCTTTATAGCTGGGGATAGCGCGGGTGGTGAACTCGCCCGTATAACTGATCTTGCTGACTCCGGCACGTCCTTTCTTAGTGGTGACTACGATAACGCCTGCCATCGCACGTGCACCGTAAATGGAGGTTGCCGAACCGTCTTTCAAAATTTGGAAACTCTCGATATCGTCGGAATTCAGCCCGGCTATGGCGGAGCTAATCAGTGTCTCGGCATCACCGGAGGAAAGGTCATCGGGCCCTACGTCAATGGCGTCCTCCAGAATCACTCCGTCAACAACCCACAACGGTTTGGAACTTCCGTAAATGGAAGTGGCTCCACGCACACGAATCTTGGGGGCAGTTCCAAAAGTGCCCGAAACATTCTGGACGGAAACTCCTGCCGCACGACCTTCCAGTCCGCGACTAATGTCGGGCAAACCGTCCAGCTTCACATTATCGGCATTCAATTGTTTGGTGGCTCCGGTAAAAAGACGTTTGTCCATTTTCTGCATACCGGTCACTACCACTTCCTGTAATACTTCGGAATCGGATTTCATCATTACCTTGATGGTCCCGGACTTGATAGGAACATCCTGCGGCTTCATGCCGACATAGGTGATTTGCAAAGTTCTTGATGAACTCATGCACTTTCTGCCCCCTCCTTACATAAGTGTTTGAGCACAAAACATTTAATAAATATAAAAAAGAAGATACTGAAAAGGGAATAAGAAAAGCAAAGAAGGAAGTAAAACGCAAAATAAATCGTCCTTTTTTGCTTTTTATCTACTTACTGAAAAGGTAGAAAATATCTCTCATATAGCAAACTTCGAGTCCGGCAGTAACTTTCGTCCCCCTAATTGGAGTGTTAATATAAGAGATTACAGATCGGTTTTCTTTCTTTTTCCAATAAACTATCTTTTTTCTACCTACAATTATTTATTTGCAATTTATTATGTGTTATTAAACATATTATCTACAAATTTAGCCACATTTATTTATCAAAAAGATAGTCCTTTTCGTCTATTAATCACCAAAAAGAAATAAGAAACTGCCTTTCATGTACTTATTTTGTATTTAAGTCTTTTTGCTACAAGTATTTTGTATCGACAGCAAAAATTCATATTTTTTTTCATATTTTTCTTTGTTTTTCTAAAAAAGTGCTTACTTTTGCGAATCGTAAGATAGCAAAACAGACTATTCTACTATATAAAAACTATATGAAAAGAAAACTAACGCTGTTATTAACTTGCCTGTTAGCAGGCATTAGCCTGGCAATCGCTCAAACCTCCAGAAAGGTAATGGGCGTTGTCTTCTCCGAGGAAGACAACCAGCCCGTCATAGGAGCATCCGTTTTAGTTAAAGGTACATCTATAGGAACCACCACCGACCTCGATGGAAAGTTCGTTATCAATAATGTACCAAGTTCATCAAGAACTTGGTAATTTCCCTTCCGTTTTCCTCTATTCTCCATCTTTTTTCTTCACCTTTCCTTCCTTTTCACCAGTCTCCGGAAGCAGTGTTTTATCGTCATGAAACTGAATATCAATACGAATATGATGATTATCATCAACTGTATAGCTTACATCCGCAGAATCTCCTAGAAAAAGCTTCAGAATCCAGCACAACACCTCCGGAATATTGACAATAATCGTTGCCCTTCCAATCACACAAGAGAAAAAATTAAAGATAGTTGTCCAATTTGGTATAGGACTCCGACCGTCGAAATTACACCTATACACACGTCCCACGGACGAACGCGAACAATCCGAATTCTTTTCAACATATTTTTCTGGAATATTATTCAGTTGCCCCAACTTAAAAACACAATCAATTACTTTCTTCTTAACATCATCGTCACTGTGACGTACACCGGTCATTTCTTTCTGACCATTTTCACTGTTAAAAATCACTTCTCTTTCTACCTTAGTCATTTTTTTACATTTTATTTAATATTTACATATAAAATTCACGACAAAAGTACAATGCTTATTTTAACATATATGTTCAAGCATGACACATTCTATATTTTTCATCCATATTTTCACAAAGAAAGAGGGTTTGGGGTACCCATTTTCTACCTTACCACTATTATCAAGAAAATAGATGAAATAAAATCTGCCAAAAAGGAAAGAAATCACTCGTTCCAAAAGCTGTGATTTGCGCTAAGAAAAGATACCGGAACTATTACTAAAAATAAATCAATAGAATAGAAAAGCGATGTCAAATCGCGACTGTACATTTATAGCGGGTAATATCAACTTCCGGCAACTTGCTCCCTGAAGCAATTACCTTAGCAATAAACTCGTTACATTCCTCTGCCGAAAGCTTCTTCCGGCAAAAAGCATAATATAGAAAATCAAGAGTAGTCAGAAAAGTTATACCGTTCTGCAAACAATAGTCCTTTATATCCTTCAAATTACTGCTACCCAGCACATCACGGTGGTCTCTGCAATAAATCATGCAGGCACTCTCACCGTGTCCAAACGTTTTAAGTAATTGGAAATAATCTTTCAGCGATGCTCCCGTAGGGGAGAAACCAAAATAACATATTCGTATTCGGGAAAGATGTCCGGCAACAAAGAAAATGCTTCCGCTTTCACAAAATGGATGATAACGTCAGCATCCAGTATTATTTTCGTCTTCTTCTGTTGCATGTGTGTTTATTTTGCGGAGTAACTCCCAATAGTGCCCCTCTGATATTTTTTCCTGTTCAAAAAGTGAGCGGGCTTTTTCGCCGAAGTCTCCGATTACCAGTCCTTCGTTTGCCGGATCATATAATGCAGTGTCATAACCGAAACACAAAGCCGAGTGTTTCACCGGTTCATCTGCCAGTGCAAGACGTACAGCATTGGTCAGTAAACCAACATTCAGCAATCTATAAAGCAGTGCAGAGCGGGAAACAGAAAAGTAATGTTCCAATTTCAACACTGTTGCCAATGAGATCTTTTTTGTTTTCAGTTCATTTTCCGGGATAAGTTGACAAAGTCCTGCCTCCGGCATCAGCAAAGAAGAGGCAAACATATCGGCGCTCTGTTCTACGGGGTCTTTACTTCCACTACAAGGGTTGCATTTGTGCGGAGTTGGTTTACTTTCAATATACAAGTGATAGAGTTCGTGGGCAATCGTGAAATGTTGCCTGCCTCTTGAATGGGAAGAATTCACGAGCATGAACCGATGTCCGGAACCGTCTTTGAGGCACATTCCCGAAAAGTTATCGGAAAGAGGGCGGAAAATGGTCAATACATTCAATTTCAGCAACAGACTTTTCAGATTAATGGCTTCCGAAGCACTCAATCCGTTATCCGCGCGAAATTCCGCCACTTGTCTTTCTATGATGAATTTATTTGGAGCCATTTCCAATCCGTTCCATTTTAAGGTAAGACTTCACGAGATCTTTAAAATGGGCTATTTCTTTCAAATCCCCTTCTTCAACATCGGAGATACGAAAAGCAGTAGCCAGAATCTCATTGTCGGCTTCTACATTATCTTCAAACAGAAGAAACGCTTCACAGCCAAACAAATCAGCAATCTTCTCTAACAAATGAAAAGGCACTTCACGAACACCGCTTTCATAGTTACTATAAGCCGACCGCTCCACACCGATAGATTTCGCTACCTGCTCCTGCGTAAAACCTGATAATTCTCTGGTTTTCTTCAAGTTCTCTCCGACAATCTGATTCATGGTTTTCATTAGTCACCTCCTTTATTCTGTGGCAAAAGTAATTCTAAAATAAATAATAAACAAGTTTTGCCACAGATAAGTTTAATCTTCCGCCATTTACTTTTTCTCACATAGCACTCAATCATGACTCAATCGTTTCAACGTCTTTTTATGGTTCACGCCTGAACAGCTTTTACATTACCTGCTTTCTATCTTTGCCCCATAATCAAATCATTAAAACGAATCAAAATGACTGAAACTGAAAAAAATCATTCCTTCCAACGGGTACAGCTAATGAAGCAAGCTGCCGCCATCCGGCAAAACAACGGTATGAACCGGCACGATGCACTCGTCACGGCTCACCGGATAGGGGCTCTCATCCGGCAGATGCATCACGGAAATGTTTGTTTCCGCTACACCAAACAGGATGGAACCATCCGACACGCTACCGGCACCCTCACCGGATATGAACATAGCTTCCACCGTCCGTATCTACCCAAACCGGAAAATACATACGTTGTCTACTATGACATCGAAGCCAAAGGCTGGCGCACCTTTCACGCTGAAAATTTTCTGGATATCGAAACGGACGGGCAAGACAGCAACAAGTAAAAATGAATCTGCAAAAGAACGGAATGAACGGGCAGGAACGATAAGAATGGGAGGCGCTTTGCAGACAGTATAACGTAGATTCGCTATACGAGGCCATTCAAGGCTGCCGGGAAGAACTGGAGTTTCTGATTCATTGTGCCGAACGGCTCGAGCCTCATACGGAGGAGGAGGAAGAAACGCCGTTTAACACATACAGACCACAGCGTTTCTCCGCACCAGAAAGCGCCGTTTAACAGATGGAGGAAACGCCGTTTCTCCCCGCATGATTCAGAAAAACAATTATTTTTTAACAGAGTATAATTTTATTAACATTATCAATATCAAGTATGGAAAATTGGAGATTTATTGAAGAAAACCCCGACTATATGATTTCAGATCACGGGCGGGTATTGAGTTTCAAGGGCAGATCAAAGTTGATCCTTTGTGCCAAAATCATGGGGACCGGTTACGAAACTGTCATACTGCCGAATAAAGGTGTTTGTATCGAATACAAAATTCATCGTTTGGTTGCCAAAGCATTCATCCCCAACCCGGAGCAGCTGCCACAGATTAACCACCTCGACGGCAACACGATGAACAACCACGTGTCAAACCTCGAATGGTGCGATGCATACACCAATATGATGCATGCCATCCGGACGGGATTACGACGTACGGGAGTGGGATCTCATCAAACACCTTTCGCCGTTACGGATGCAACGGGGAAAGTATTGCGTGCCTACCCGTCTATGAAAGAAATGGTCAGAGAGGAACGTCTGAAGCCTGCGCACCGAAACTGGCTTATCCTCCAACTAAAGCATCCGGACCGCGTGAAACAACACGCCTTGCGTGTGCAACATCATCGGGGAGATGCTTTTATTATGGTTCAGACAAGGCCTGATCTGATTACAGTGCTTAATCGGCCCACCATACCTAATCAAACGACAACGCCGCCGATGGATGCTCCCTTCTCTCCGGTGCTCCATTCAGTAACGAAGCAATATTACCGCCAACTGTCCAAAGAGGAGGCTATTGCGTTCGGCGTTATCTCACCTGCCGTCTGCAAACAGGAAAGGAGGATTCTGCCATGAAAGACACGATCATCATCCACTGTTCCGCCACTCGTGCGGGACAGGATTTTACCGCTATCGACATCGACCGCTGGCATCGTCAACGTGGTTTTCGTTCTATCGGTTATCATTTCGTCATCCGTCTCGACGGTACGATTGAACCGGGAAGAGATGTTGCTCTCGACGGAGCACATTGCACGGGTTGGAACCATCGGTCTATCGGTATCTGCTACATTGGCGGATTGGACAGGAACGGTCGGCCCGCCGACACACGAACGGAAGCGCAGCGTGAAGCACTCGTCCGGCTGGTAGAAGATTTGCGCCTTGTCTTCCCTTCTCTGAAGCAGGTGATAGGGCATCGGGACACCAGTCCTGACCTCAACGGAGACGGCATTATCTCACCTGACGAGTATATAAAATCCTGCCCCTGCTTCGATGTAAAAGCAGAATTTATTCAGTAATAATCAACCATTTACAACCAGCATTTTATCATCATGGCCCGCATTTCCAAACCCGGATTAGATTATTTCCCCCTCGATGTCAATTTTCTGCAGGACAGAAAAGTACGCCGCATCTCCTGTCGCCACCACGCGGCAGGGATTGCCGCACTCACTTCGCTGCTCTGCCTCATCTATAAAGAAAAAGGTTATTATATTTTGTGGAACAAAGACACTCTTTTCGACATCGCCCAGGAAGCGTGTTGCGGGGAAGAGGAAATGCAGGCCATCATTGATGATTGCCTGTCAGTGGGGTTGTTCGATGATCTTATATATAAGGAGTATGGTGTACTGACTTCACAGGCGATTCAGGAACAATATCATAAAATCATCACCGACAGCCGGAGAAAATATAAATTGCCCCTGGAACATTTCTGGATTATCAAGGAGGAGAGTAGTGAAATAGAACCGGAAAATACGGATGACTCCGGCAAAAGTGTTACAAAACCCCATGAATTTGCTACAACAATGCCACAAACAAAAGAAGAAACGGATACAGATAGCAAAGGTAAACAGGAAAGGGATATGGAAAATGAAATCAAATCTGAAATAAAAAAAGACATAGAGACAGAGAGGGAAGGAAAAGACGGAAAGGAGAATGAGAGGATCATGCCACCCGTTCCGTCAAACAGCGTTTTTCAGGCTCCGCCTGTCGTTGTAGAGGGTTTGTCTTTGGATAAATCGATTGGAAAAGAAACGGTTTCGGAAGGGATGCAAGCGGGAGGAGGCTCGGAAGCTATACTTCTACTTAATATGCAAACTATCGGCATCCGGAACGAACAGACCGTGAAAGCGATTGTCGCCCTTGCCCGACGTAAAGAATTGGGAGGTCCCGGCGGTATTTTATGGAAAATTCTTAGTTCCCAATACCGCCCTACCCTACTCAAAAAGAATGAACCGGGTGATTACATTCTTTGGGCACTCAATCATCCGACGGAATTTGAAAACACCTACAACGGAACACTGAAAAAGCTAATCAGGGGAAGATAAAGCGGAAAAGTCTGCCTATAAACAAGGAACCTTTTTATTTTTACTGCAAAAGGGATGGAAAACCAAGAATTATCGTACCTTTGTAGTACGAAGAAAAAGCCTCTTTTTTATGTATAAAGAGAAACGTCTCTTTGCAAAACATAAAAAGAAGCGACCCAAAACAATGAGTAAATTTATCAATCCGTTCACCGACTACGGATTCAAACTAATATTCGGCAGAGAAGTGTCTAAGGATTTACTAATCGAATTTCTGAACGACCTGCTCGAAGGTGAACGAGTGATAACGGACTTACAGTTTTTGAATAATGAGCAATTGCCGCTCTATCCGGAAGGACGAGGTATTATCTATGATGTATATTGCACCACGGACACAGGCGAAAAAATCATCGTTGAAATGCAGAACCGCATGCAAAGCAACTTCAAAGAACGCTCGATTTATTATTTATCGCGTGCCATCGTCAATCAAGGAAGGGTAGGCAATGAATGGAAGTTTGAAATAAAAGCCGTATACGGAGTTTTCTTGATGAATTTCATTATCGACAAGAACATAAAACTCCGCACGGATGTTATTCTAAGTGACAGGGAAACAGGAGAACTCTTCTCGGATAAGTTCCGGGAAATCTTTATCGCCCTCCCTCTCTTCAACAAAAACGAAGAGGAATGCGAAACGAATTTTGAACGTTGGATTTATATATTAAATAATATGGAAACTTTAAAACGCATGCCGTTCAAGGCACGAAAAGCTGTCTTCGAGAAATTGGAAGATATCGCTGATGTGGCTTCTATGTCTCCGGAAGACAGGGAGCGATACGACAATAGCGTCAAAGTGTACCGAGATTATTTGGTGACAATGGATGCAGCTGAACAAAAAGGAATAAAAGAAGGGTTGGAAAAAGGTATAGAGAAAGGAATGAAAGAAGGTACACAAAGAGCCCAGCTGAAAATAGCCCGGAACATGAAAGCCAAAGGGATAGACAATGAGGCTATCGCCGAATGTACCGATTTACCTTTAAGTATAATCGAAGGGTTATAAAGCAATCGGATTCATAAAGGCACTATCTTGTAACCAACCGTTTACGAACGAAGAAAATAAAAGAGGTGAGCTCCCTTTGCAGGGTAGCCCACCTCTTTCTCTTCATACACAAACATTCAAATTATCAGGTTTCAGGTGTTCGTCAATATAACGGATGCCGTCCATCTTAAAAAGCCCCCGCAGAAGCGTATAGTTCAACATACGCTGCACTAAGTACGGGGTGCCTTGCAAGCTACTCTGGTAGATGACCTCCTGCAAATCCGGTGCAAAACGGTCGGGATCGACTCCGGGAAGCAGATAACCGCAAATCTTACAATGCGTCAAAACATCAATCAACTGCTGCAACCAGAAAGCTTCCTCCCGCTCGAAAGCAGCACGGTATTCCCTGTCGGCAGCAATATCCATCAGCAACTTCTTCCCCAGCGAATGAAGCAGGGTGAGATAGCCATCCACTGTGATGAAAAGTGCCTCCATGCACGAGCTGTCCATCCGTATCTGTTTTTGCTGGATCCGGCTTCTGATTCCGTTGGCAAAATCAGAAAGACAGACACGGAACAGACTCGTTTTGCTGGGAAAGAGCTTGTAGAGTGTCCGCTTCGACATCTTCATTCCCCTGGCTATATCATCCATCGTCAACCCGTCGGCACCATGCAGGTACATTTCCCGCTTGGTGTAGTCGAGTATCCGGCAACGCAGTGTTTCTGGATTCATACATACCTCCCTACATACGGCCGCCGCCCAATGCCTGATACAAAGTGATTACGCCTTGGATTTCGGTAAAGCGGTTCGCTACTTGTGACAGTTGCGCGTTGAGTAACGTCTGTTGGGCGGTCAATACTTCCAGATAAGTGGTGTTGCCATGTTTCATCAACAGGCTTGTGCTCTTGGCTGCTGTTTGCAGAGAAGCCACCTGCTTGTTGTAGTAGTCGGCTTTCTCGCGGGCAGTCTGGTACTGCACCAGTGCCTCGTTCACTTCCACACCTGCGTTCAGCAAGGTCTGTTCGAAACTAAGGCGGGCTTCCTCCTGTTGGGCTTTCGCTATTTTCAGTTGGGCGATATTCGCTCCTTTATTAAACAAAGGCTGCGTCAGGGAAGCCACGGCGGAGGCCAGGAACTTACCCGGATTGACAATCATGCTCCCTGCACTGTTGGTCCATCCTGCGCTGCCGCTCAACGTGATGGAAGGATAGAAAGCGGCACGGGCAGAATTCGTTGCATAGAAAGCCTGTGCCAACGAAAATTCTGCGCTGCGCACGTCAGGACGGTTGGCAAGCATCTGTAAGGGAACACCCACGGAGAAGTTTTCCGGCAACTGTTGATTTCCCAGTTTGCCACGCTGTATTTTGTGGGGAGTTTCTGCCAGTAAAAGTGCCAGTGAATTTTCCGCCTGATTGATTTGCTCTTTCAGGTCGAGCACAGTGGTACATATATTGAAGTAGGTAGCCTCCGTCTGCGCCAGTCCGGCCTCATTCACCATCCCGGCCTTTTTCATGGCACGGGTAGCATTTACACTTTCTTTCCAGGCAGCTTCGGTAGCCACAGCTATCTCATACTGCGAATCGAGCATCAGCAAGGTGTAATACGTATTGGCAACGGATGCTACCAACTGCGTCTTGACAGCCTGTTCATATTCCTTGCTCTGTTCGTAGGCAGCTTTCGCACGACGCTTTGCTGTTGTCACCTTTCCAAAAATATCCAGTTCCCACGAAGCAGTCACAGGCAGCGAATAAGTTTGTGTAGCCTTTCCACGGTCGAAGCTGCTGGCAGCTCCTTCCGGTGCCAGAAACAAAGAAGGCAGATAAGACAGTTTGGACGTCAGCAGCGTGGCTTCCGCTTCTTTCACACGCAAATGGGCAGTCTGCATATCGGTGTTGCGCAAGAGTGCCGAATCCACCAAATTCTGCAGATAAGGGTCGGTAAAGACCTCTCGCCACGAGAGGTTGCCGAAGTTTGCCGTATCGGTGGCAGCAACAGACTCGCTGCCGTAAAGTCCTTCGGGAACTTCCGATACCGGTTTGTATTTATTGTAGATACCGCAACTACTCAATATAAGCGTTGCTGCGGACAGAATGATTATTTTTCTCATTAGTTCTTATTTTAATTCAGGTCTAAAACCTTTAATCATCAATTATTCTTTTCCAGCTTTAGATTTTTCTTCGTCGCTCACTTTGATTTCTTCTTCAATCTGCCAGTCATGCGTCGGTCTGCTCTGCACGGGACGCAAACGTTCCTGTAACCACTGGAAAGCAATAAACAAAGTAGGCACGATGAAGAGCAACGCCAGTGTACCGATGGTCATACCACCTACTACACCCGTACCCAATGAACGGTTACCGTTGGCTCCCACTCCACTTGACATCATCAACGGGAACAGACCGAAAATCATCGTCAATGCCGTCATCAGAATCGGACGCAGACGGGCTTTAGCCGCACTGACCGCAGAAGCAATCAGCCCCATACCTGCTTTACGACGTTCGGCAGCATATTCCGTCAGCAAAATAGCCGTCTTCGCCAGCAGACCGATCAACATAATCAAACCTGTTTGCAGATAAATATTATTCTCCAGTCCGAACATCCAGGCGAAAAGGAAGCTACCCATCAATCCGCAAGGCACACTCAAAAGAACAGCGAACGGAATAATGAAGCTCTCATAAAGCGCACTCAAAATAAGGTAAATCATCAGGAAGCAGATACCGAAAATAATGATCGTCGTACCGCTCTGCTGGTTTTCCTCACGGGTGATACCTCCGTAATCATAGCCGTAACCTTTCGGAAGAGACTGTTCGGCAGTTTCCTGCACAGCCTTGATGGCGTCTCCCGTACTATATCCGTCGGCCGGCATCGCATTTACCGCAATGGAGTTATACATATTGAAACGGCTCAACGATTCCGCACCGTAGCTACGGGTCAGCGTAACGAACTGGCTCAACGGCGCCATCTCTCCATTCGACATACGCACAAAAGCATTATCGAGGGAAGTTTCGTCCAAACGGAACACCGGATCGGCCTGAATCATGACACGGTACACTTTAGAGAAACGGTTGAAATTGGACACATACTGTCCACCGTAATAACCGGACAGCGTACTCAACACAGCGTCGGGCGTGATACCTGCACGTTTACATTTAGCTGCATCCACCTCTACCGTCCACTGCGGATAGCGCACGTCGAACGTCGAATAAGCCATCGATATTTCAGGCCGCTGGTTCAAAGCTCCTAAATATTGCTGGGTGGTGGTAAAGAACTCGTTCATATCGCCGCCCATCTTATCCTGCATGTGGAGTTCGAGCGCATTACCCATACCGTAACCCGGAATCATACCCGGAGAGATGGCGAACACACTGGCATCCTTGATATCAGCCGTACGCGCATATACCTGACCGATCACCGACTGCACATTGTCCTCATCACCCGGACGTTCGTCCCACGGTTTCAGTTTGAGAATCAACATACCGAACGAGCTACCCTGTCCTGCCAACAATCCGTAACCGGCCACTTTCTGCACGTGTTTCAGTTGAGGTATTTCCATCAGACGTTTTTCGATACGTTCCATCACCTCGTCCGTCGTTGTCAGCGAACTGCCTGCCGCCGTACTTACATTCACGAAAATAACACCCTGATCTTCGTCGGGCACCAGACTGGTTTTCGTGTTATTCATCAGTAACACAAGCAACACCACGGAACAAGCCAGCAACGACCATGTCAGCCATCTGCGCTTGATAAAGAACAATACAATCGTCTTATATTTATCCACCATCACATCGAAAGCCGAATTGAAAGCCTTACGGAAACGTGCCGCAAAGTTGTTCTTCTGCGTTCCGTCTTCATTAATATAAGGTTTCAGCAGCAGGGCACACAAAGCCGGACTCAAAGTCAACGCGTTAATAGCCGAGATTCCTACCGCAACCGCCATCGTCAAACCGAACTGGGTATAGAACGTACCGGAAGTGCCGCCCATGAAGGACACCGGAATAAACACCGCCATAAACACCAGCGAAGAGGTGATAACGGCATTACTGATTCCTTTCATAGCGTCGATACTTGCCATATACGATGACCTGTAACCCACATCGAACCGCGCCTGCACCGCCTCGACGACAATAATGGCATCATCCACCACCGTACCGATAACGAGCACTAACGCAAACAGGGTCAGCAGGTTGATACTGAATCCGGCTATCGCCATGAAAGCAAACGTACCCACCAGGGAAACCACAATTCCGACCAGCGGAATCAATGTAGAACGGAAGTCCTGCAAGAAGACATACACCACAAGGATAACCAGGATGATAGCCTCGATCAACGTTTTCACCACCTCATGAATGGAAGCGAACAGGAAGTCGTTGGAGCTCATCATCTGCGTCAGTTCCACGCCTTTCGGAAGATCTTTGCTTGCTTCTTCAAGGAGTTTGTCGATGTTCTGGTTTACTTCGGTCGCATTGGAACCTGCCGTCTGGAACACCATACAGGATACACCCGGATGACCGTCCATACCACCGTGGTAAGCGTAGCTGTCCTGTCCCAGTTGGATATCGGCAACGTCTTTCAGTTTCAAGACTTCGCCATTGTCGGTGGAACGGATAACGATCTCCCCGAATTCTTCGGGAGTAATGAGACGTCCGGTGTACTTCATCGTATACTGATAAGTCTCATCGGAATTTTCACCGAACGAACCGGTAGCCGATTCGATATTCTGCTCGGCAAGCACACCGGTGATATCGGATGGAATCAGTTTGTACTGTGCCATCACGTCCGGTTTCATCCATACACGCATACTATATTCACCGCCCATAATCATCAGGTCGCCCACACCGGAGATACGAAGAATCTGCGGTTTCAGGTTGATACTGATATAGTTGGACAGGAAGTTCTCGTCGTAACTGTCGTCCGGACTATACAATGAGAACATCTGCAGAATACTCGTCTGACGCTTGGAAGTGGTCACGCCGACCTGGGTTACCTCCGCCGGTAGCTGTCCCGTAGCACGTGATACACGGTTCTGCACGTTGACAGCCGCCATATCGGGGTCTGTGCCCTGCTTAAAATAGACGGTGATGCTCACCGAACCGGAATTGGTGGCGGAAGAAGTCATGTAGGTCATGTCTTCCACTCCGTTGATCGCCTCTTCCAAAGGCGCAATAACACTCTTCTGCAATGTTTCCGCACTGGCGCCATAATAGGTGGTACTCACCATAATGGTAGGCGGAGCAATATCGGGATACTGCTCAACGGGCAAGCTGAACAGCCCGATGATACCCACTACGACAATCGTGATAGAGATGACTGCCGATAATACGGGGCGTTCTATAAAGGTTCTTAAATTCATGAATGATTCCTCCTCGGTTTAATTTTCAGTAGTAGTTGTCTTTGCCTTGATAGGAGTGCCTTCACGAAGCAGACCTACTCCTTCTGCCACGATCACATCTCCCGGTGCCAATCCTTCATCTACAATAAATTCCTGACCGCCATTGACGCGGGTCACTTGTACCTGACTGGATTGAGCCTTGCCGTCCACTACCTTATAAACATATCTCTTATCTTGTATTTCGAAAGTGGCAGCCTGTGGAATGGTCAGCGCACCTGTTTTTTGAACAGGAACAATCACGTTACCCGCACCACCGCTATGCAGCAATCCTTCCTTATTCGGGAAAACGGCACGCAGGCTGACCGTACCCGTCGAACGGTCGATCACTCCACTGATAGATTCAATCTGTCCCCGTTCGGAGTAGGCTGACTTATCGTTCAGTTGCAGGTCGATGGCAGGCATATTTTTCAATGCTTCCTCTTTAGAACCGTATTGGCGGATCAGTCCCAGTAATTGGTTTTCCGTCATGGAGAAGTAGACGTACATATCCGAATTGTCGGAAACGGTAGTCAACGGCTGGGCAAGAGCGGAACTTACCAAAGCTCCCACACGGTAAGGCAACGTGCCTACCACTCCGTCAACCGGACTTTTCACAACCGTATAAGAAAGATTATTGCGGGCACTCACTTCCTGCGCCTTGGCTTGTGCCAACTGTGCTTTGGCAGCTAACAGGGAGTTTTTTGCCGTACTCAAATCGAAAGAGGAAACTACGTTCTCTTTATACAGTTCCTCTTTACTGTCATAGGTCAGTTGCGCCGTAGCCAGAGAGGCTTTGGCCGATTCAACGTTTGCCACTGCCGTCTGCAAAGCAGCTTCATACGGCACTTGGTCGATGATGAACAATGTCTGTCCGTTCTTTACACGCTGACCTTCCGTTACGCAGACTTTAGTCAACGTACCACTTACCTGGGGGTAAATATCAATATCCTGACGTCCGCGGATGGTCGCCGAGTAGGCGCTTGAAATCATCCGGTCGGCCGGAGAAACGGTCATCACTTCATATTCTGTTTCCATTTGTGCCGGAGGAGCTTGTTTACAGCCCGTAGCAGCTACCATACAGCAGAGCAACAATAGCCCTTGCTTCACTTTACATACCTTTTTACTCATTTTCTGTTACCTATTTAACTATTTTTGAACGCGGCAAAGGTAGGCTGTTTTCTTCATAGAAAACTGGACATAGTGTATTCAGTTTTGTTCATTTTAGGAACATTAAAACCGATATTTAGTGAAAAAGTCCTATTTTTGTACCCAAAATAAGAAGAACAATGGAACAAAAAAACTCTAACCTAGCCATCCTCCGTGAACCGTTCGTTGCCGGAATGGACGAAAACCTGTCGCCAATTATGCATCGCCTGTGGAAACTGGAAGGGGGTGCCATCTATTTTTGCAGAAGCGGATGGGCACATGTCACAATCGACTTGAAGGACTATGAAATAGTAGAAAATACTCAAATCGTGCTTTTGCCGGGAACGATTATCCGTGTCAACGGCAGCAGCAGCGATTTCACTGCTTCTTTCTTCGGATTCCCCAAAGAAATGTTTCGCGAAGCCTGCCTGCGGTTCGAACCGATTTTCTTCCGGTTCATGAAAGAAAAACCGTGCTATAAGCTCCCGGAAGAAAATACCGGAGCGATCAACGGCTTGATTCATGCCACAACGGCCATATACAACGACCGCGAAAACCGCTTCCGCAACCAGATTGCCAAGAATCATCTCCAATCGTTTATGCTGGATATTTACGATAAGTGTTACCGCCACTTCGACCGCCGGGAAATTGAAGGGGGAAGCCGGCAGGATGAAATCTTCAAGAATTTCGTCGCACTGGTACACGAAAACTGTATCTCGCAACGGGAAGTGACTTTCTACGCCAACAAACTGTGCATCTCCACCAAGTACCTGACGGGTATCTGCAAAAGTGTGACACGCGACTCCGCCAAAAAGATTATCGACGACTTTGCTATCCTCGAAATCAAAGTATTGCTCCAATCTACCGAACTGACCATTCAGGAGATAGCCGACCGGCTCGGTTTTCCCGACCAGTCATATTTGGGGAGGTACTTCAAACGGCACGAGGGGATGTCGCCGAAGGAATATCAGAGTAAGTATTCCATGCAATAAAAACAACAAAAATACTACAGATAGGCGAGCGTGGTGTATTTTTCCGCCTATACACCACCGCACCTAAATTACTCTGTATTTTCATTGTCCTGTAATCCCTGATAAAGTCTACTTTCCAGTTCTTCGATGGAAGGCAATCCAGATTTTATATCTTGAGGGATTGATTTACCCAACTCATAATCAGAAATACCTATTGGTTTGTGCACGTCACGTAAAGCATATTCAGCCATAATACGATCTTTGTTCTGGCAAAGAAGTAAACCAATCGTCTGATTATCCCCTTCCCGACAAAGAATATCATCTACAGCGGAACAATAGAAATTCAGTTTGCCGATATATTCGGGCTGAAAGTCACCTTTTTTTTAACTCCACGACTAAATATCTGTGCATAAACACATTGTACATAAGGATGTCAATATAGAAATCATTGCCGGACACTTCGATGTGATATTGTCTACCCATGAAGGCGAAGCCTGCTCCCATTTCGAGAAGGAACTTTTCAATATGTTTAACCAACCCTAACTCTACATCTCTTTCGTTATATTCGTCAGTGAAAGTCAGCATATCAAAGATATAGGGGTCTTTTAAGGTTTCTTTTACCTGCTTGGCTTGTATTTCAGGAAGAGTGGTATCAAAGTTGTTTGCCAATGCTCCGTAGGTATGGTAGTAGTCCTGATTGATCGCTTCGATTAAGAAATTACGACTCCAGCCACTCTTTAAACATTGAATCATATACCAATAGCGAGCTTTCAGGTCCTTTACCCGTTGTATTAAAATGATGTTGTGTGACCAGCTTAATTGCTTTATCGGCAATACTATGGAAGCTGCCTGCAAATGCGCAACCGCTGGTTGCGCATTTGTAAGTTGCTGATTATATTCATTATAGAATTGAATCATCACCTGACAGTTTCTTTTTGAGAAGCCCTTCACTTTCGGATAATCATTCTTCAGGTCATTGGCAAGCTGTTCAAGCGCATTGTTTCCCCAGCCTATCTGTTTCTGGCTTTCACAAAGAAGTTTGCCGATGTCCCAATACATAGAAAGCATTTCTTCATTAGCAGAGTAAATCGCTTTTTTTTGTGCGAGTGCCACCCGTGCCTTGACTTGTTTAAGCAAAGTAGCGTAGTTAAATATACTATTCTGAATTTCCATTAATTATTTTTCATTTTAGATTAAAGACATTATAGGTTATTCCTACCCAAACATCATTCAGCCGATTGCCCCAAAGCAAAGAAACCTTTCCTCATAATAAAGTGACAAATATAATGATAATTAAAGAATTACGGATGTACTATCCGATAAATCTGTTTGCTTTTTCCGCCATGCCACAACTTCTGTCACAAGAACAAACGGATTATACTAATTAGTGTTTACGACACAACACAGATTGTTAACAGATCTGTAATACTATCTTAATCTGCCTTGTATTCCTTTGCACCGTGAAACAAAACACAGGTGTGAATAACTTTATTGCATTTAATAAATTAAAAGAAGCAAGGTAAAAGATTATGAAAAGAAACAAATGGCTGCTTTCTCTGTTGATTGGGCTCTTGTGCTGTGGCTCTGCATACGCACAGACAACAGTGAAAGGAAAAATAACGAGTGAAGGTGGGGAACCGTTAATCGGGGCTACCGTAGCTGTGAAAAACTCGACAGACGGCACGGTGACCGACATCGATGGAAACTACTCCCTGAAGACTAAGAAAACATTGACTCAAAAGGATTTGCTTGTATTCAGTTATGTGGGGTATAAAACGCTACAGAAGAATTATGCAGGCAACACGATGAATGTTAAACTGGCAGAAGAGTCGCAACAACTGAATGATGTGGTGGTGACTGCCTTGGGGATTAAACGTGAAGAAAAAGGATTGGGATATGCCACGGAAACCGTGAAAGGGGATATGATTACGAGCGCCCTGCCCACCAACTGGTCGACGGCACTGAATGGCAAGGTAGCCGGATTGAGTGTTATCTCTTCCGGTGGTCCGCTCAATTCGAGCCGTATCTCGCTGCGGGGGGACGTCTCGCTGAACCAGAACGGAAACGACGCATTGGTGGTAGTGGACGGTGTACCGATGAGTAGTCCGATGACCAATCCGGGTGTTGCCTACGGTGCAGGTTCAAACAGCGAACTTTCCGTGGACTATGGTAACGGATTCTCCGACATCAATCCGGATGATATCGAAAGCATCCAAGTATTAAAAGGAGCCAGTGCGACAGCCTTGTACGGTACGCGTGCAGCCAATGGCGTGATTATGGTGACTACCAAATCGGGAGCGGGTGCACCCAAAGGTATCGGTGTGTCTTACAGCGGTAACTTCAGTATTGACGATGTGATGAGATGGCCCGATTACCAGTATGAATTCGGACAGGGATTGCCGAGTAATATCGGTCCGGCAGGTTCTATCTACGAAGGCCAGCCCTATTACTCTTACGGAAAAGCGGAAGACGGCAGCTACGCAAGCACCAGCGGAACCAGTAGTGCCTACGGAGCACGCTTCGACGCCAACAGGTTGTTCTACCAATATGACCCTGTGACACAGGATCGTGCTTCTGTAGCCACTCCCTGGGTAGCGTACAAAAACAACCGCAAAGATTTGTTCCAGACGGGATATACCCTAACCAACTCGGTAGCCTTGACCGGAAAATCCGACCGGGGCAGCGTGCGGGCGTCCATCACCCACACCAAGAACGAATGGATTCTCCCCAATACAGGTTTCCAGCGTATCACCGCCATGATTTCCGCCCAACAGCAGATTTCGAGGGCACTGCGCATCAATTTCAAGTCGAGTTATACGTACCGCAAGCTCAACAACACGCCTGCACTGGGATATAACAGTAATTCTATCTCCTACTTCCTTATCTTCCAGAATCCGAATGTCAACCTCGACTGGTTGCGTCCGATGTGGCGTACCGGACAGGAAAACGTGAAACAGCTCCAACCGTACAGTTCATTTATCGGAAACCCGTATGTCATTCTGTACGAATCTGAAAATCCTTCGGAGAAACACAGTAATGTATCATCCGTTTCTGCCAATCTGCGCATCAACAGTAAATTCGATTTCATGATCCGGTCCGGTATCCAGTTGTCAGCAGACCAACGCGAACAGCATCGTCCTATCAGTGACGTGGTTTTCGGAAACGGATTTTTCAAGAAGCAGAATGTGTTCGATTATGAATTAAACAGTGATGCTTTATTTACTTACCATGATTCATTCGCCAACGGATTGCGTGTCAACGCTTCGGCAGGTGGAAACATGATGCAACAAAGCTACGATATGTTGGCTGCCTCGGTGGTAGGATTGATTACGCCGGGAGTATACAAACTGGCAAACGGTGTTTCCAACCCGAACGTGCAGACGGTTATCAAAAAGAAAGCGTTGAACAGTCTTTATTTCACGGCCAATTTCTCGTATAAGGATAAACTTTTTCTCGATGTCACCGGGCGCAATGACTGGTCGTCTACCTTGCCGAAAAGTAACCGTTCTTTCTTCTATCCGTCAGTCAGCGTCAGTGCAGTGATGAACGAGTGGTTCACGTTGCCGGAACAGATCAGTCTGTTGAAAGTGAGAGGTTCGCTGGCACAGGTCGGCAACGACACAGACCCTTACAAGACATCGCCCTATTATGGCACGAGCGATTTCCCCGGATCGGCCATCGTATCTTCTACGCTCTATAATCAGGATTTCAAACCGGAGATTTCGACTAATTACGAAACGGGATTCGACTTCCGTATGTTTCACAACCGCATCGGACTCGATTTCACGTTCTATTATAACCGCACCAAAAACCAGATTCTGGATGCTCCGATGGACCCGACCACAGGTTACAGCAAAGCTACCATCAATTCGGGATGCGTCCGCAACCGCGGTTACGAAATCCAGTTGGACGTTACTCCGGTAGTCAGTAGGGATTTCCGCTGGAACGCTACTTTCACCTGGTCTAAGAACGAGAACCGGATTCTCTCACTGGCGGAAGGGGCGGATGAGAACCAGTTAATCAGCAGTATCGGTAGTGTGTCTATCATCGGACGTGTGGGTGGAACCACGGGCGATCTCTGGGGATATAAGCTGGTACGCGACCCGGAAGGAAATGTGGTCATCAACGACAACGGATTGCCCGAACGTTCGGGAGAGATCGAATACGTCGGCACGGCCTATCCGAAATGGAAAGCCGGACTGTACAACGAATTTTCTTACAAGAACTTCACGCTTAGCGTCTTGCTCGACGGACAGGTGGGAGGTAAGATGTACTCGCACTCGCACCACAAAATGACGGAACAGGGAAAACTGCAACATACGCTGAACGGGCGTCTGCCGGGAACGGAATTTTATATGTCGAAAGACGACCCGCGCATCGCTGCCGCCGGACTTTCACCACAAGACGGGATGTACATGATTGCCCCGGGAACGGTGAAGAACGATGACGGAACTTACTCGCCAAACACCAAAGTGGTGACCGTGGAAAGTTATTATAAGGAATATTACCGGATGGCCAATGTGGAAACTAACACGTTCGACACTTCATTCCTCAAGTTGCGCGAAATGAGACTGGAGTACAAGTTGCCGAACAGCACACTGAAGAAAACACCGTTCAGCAAAGCATCGGTGGCACTCTACGCACGCAACCTGTTCTGTATCACCGACTATCCTCTGTTCGACCCCGAATCTGCCGCCCTCAACGGAAGTTCGATGGTGACCGGTGTGGAGACGGGCTCACTGCCTACGGCACGTACTTTCGGACTGAATATTAACGTATCTTTTTAAACACTGACTTATGAAAACCTGTAAACTTTTCAAAAATATAGTATGGGGAATGACTTTGTGCGGAGCTCTCTGCACGACTTCCTGCACCAGCTTCGACGAACTCAATACAGACCCCACCCGCATGGATGAGGTGAATCCCGGCACTCTGCTCAACCCGATTTTATACGAAACATCGGTCTACAACTGGAAACGCTACAACAGCTATACCTACGACCTGATGCAATGTGCCGTATCTACCAGCAGTACCAACGGTGTGGGATGGTGGTATATGACGGACAACGAAGGAGACGGCACATGGACTACTTATTATAAATGGATCAACAACGCCAAAGAGATGATGCGCCTTACCGGAAAATTGCCGGAAGCCTCCAAACAGCCCAACTACGATGCTATATCGCTGACTTTGCAATGTTGGCTATACCAGATTCTGACGGATGCCTTCGGCGATATTCCGATGAGCGAAGCCTGCTCCGCCGACGAGGGAATACTTGCACCGAAGTTCGACACCCAGCAGCAGGTGTACCAACAGATTATCGACAATCTGAAAACTGCCAACGAGTTGTTCGACAAAGCTAACGGGTTGATCTACAACCAATCGGGCGAAATGTTATACAAGACGTCCAAAGGGGATGCAACCGGTATTTTGAAATGGAAGAAGTTCTGCAACTCGCTCCGTCTGCGTGCACTGCTGCGGGTGATCGACGTGCCGGAATTCAACGCGAAACAGGAACTGCGTACCATGCTGACCGATCCCGCCACTTATCCAGTATTCGAATCGAACGATGATGCCGCCCTGCTTGCCATCAGCGGAACTTATCCGGAGGAAGCTCCGCTCACCCGTCCGCAGGATTTCACTTCTTATGTTCAGATTTCCGAGTTCTTTGTCAATCTGCTGAAAGGTTGGAACGATCCTCGTCTGCAGGTGTATGCAACACAGGTCACTCTCCCCGACCAGACTAAAGATTATGTGGGTTTGCCCAGCGGTTATCAGACGTTGCCTTCAATCACTGCTTCGGGACTGAATCAGGAAATGGCGAAGGCGCCTATGAAACTTGCCATGATGCCTTATGCCGAAGTGGAATTCATCAAAGCGGAATTACTGAAAAAAGGAGTGATCGACGGAGGAAGCAACGCTGCCAAAGAGGCTTATCAGAAGGGAGTGCAGGCGGCTATCGAACAGTGGGGACAGAAAATGCCTGACCATTATTTTGAAAATCCGGAAGCTGCCTATGATGATACGCTGGAACGAATCATGGACCAGAAGTTTGTTGCACTGTTCTTCTGCGATTATCAGCAGTGGTTTGAATATAACCGTACCGGTTTTCCTGTGTTACCAGTAGGGCCCGGCATCGCAAATGCTAATAACAAAATGCCGAAACGCTTTAAATATCCGGCTGCTCTGCAGCGTACCAACCTGAAGAATTATCAGGCGGCTAAAACGAACATGGGAGGCGATGACTTCCATATTCGACTGATGTGGCAGCAATAAATGAATGTGTCAGTCACCAAGATTTCGGCAATAATCATCATTTCAATCAATCTTTAAAATTCAATGAATATGAAAAGAATAATCAGTATGGCTGTTGTGTTAGTTATAACGATGGCAGCAATGGCGCAGAAAGGAGAGCTCGCCATGAACGAGAATATCTCCGGAAAAGACAATGCTTCCAAAAACGAAAAAGAAGCTACTCCCGTAGGCAAAAAGCCGAAAGCGGCGTTTATATTCGACGTGTATGGAGAAATCCCGACTACCAAACCGGTGTTTGAAACGGAACATTACCTGGGTAGTGATATCACTGGAAAATGGAACTCTTTCATCCAGAATTACACGCACGAGTATGATGTAACAATCGGATTTACGGATTCTTCGGTCGAAATTTTGAAACCTTCCATTTACAAGGCGGTCAATAAGGTGAATAAATATTATAAGAAGGCATTGAAGAAAGAAGAGGTGAGCAGGGAAGTTGCTACATTCAACATGGGTCATATTCTGGATTGTGCCAATGTGATGTGTTTCGATGATAACAGCAAACCTTTTGAGGAGGCTCTCAAGTCGGCAGATGAACCGGAAGAAATTATCGCATTATTCAATCAGGTTACTTTAAGAAAGTTATAAGCAATGAAAAAGATCAATTTTAGAAATACACTGTTTGCAGCGGTCTTGCTTTTCCAGCTGAACGCTGTTACCGCCTTTGGTCAGACGGTGGTGAAAGGTAGTGTGAAAGATAATACAGGTAACCCCGTCAGTGGTGTAGTGGTGACGGACGGGGCACATTTCAATACGACTGATGCAGAAGGAAACTATGTTCTGAACACTGATCCGGCACGTTATCCGATGGTCTACATCTCTACTCCGGCAGCGTATGAGCTTCCTTCCAAAGAGGGGGTAGCCGATGGTTTCTATCAATATCTGGACGCCGGGAAAAGCGAGAACCAATGTGACTTCGTATTGACTAAACGGCAGAAACCGGTGGATGAATTTGTATATATCGTCCTTTCCGACCCGCAAGTGAGAAACGAAAAGCAACTGGACCGCTTCCGCACGGAAACAGTGCCCGACCTGAAACAGACTGCCGACTCACTAAAGAACTTCGAAATCGTCGGCATGGGACTGGGGGATCTGGTGTGGGATGCCATGAACCTGTACGCTCCTTACCGTCAAGCGGTGTCCAACTTGGGAATGACGATGTTCCAACTGATGGGAAACCACGACTTCAACCTGCTCTACAAATCCATGACACAGACGGATCATCCGGCGGATGGTTATGGGGAACAGAATTATTATCAGTCATTCGGCCCGGCCAACTATTCATTCAATATCGGTAAAGTGCATGTGATAGCAATGAAGGATATTGACTACGACGGCAACAAGAAATACACGGAACGCTTCACGCCGGAAGATTTGGACTGGTTGAGAAAGGATTTAAGTTATGTGCCCAAAGGAAATATCGTGTTCCTGAACGTTCACGCTCCGGTAGCTAATAACACGGTAGCTGCAGGGGGAAATGCGCGCAACACCAATGCGCTTTTCCAACTGTTGAGGCCTTACCAAGTACATATTTTCTCCGGACACACGCACTTTTATGAAAATCAGTTGCCCGCTCCTACCATTTACGAACATAATATCGGGGCTGCTTGCGGCGCATGGTGGGCAGGACACGTGAATCGTTGCGGAGCACCGAATGGTTATCTGGTGGTACAAGTGAAAGGTGATGATGTGAAATGGCGTTACAAGGCAACAGGGTGTTCTCCCGACTATCAGTTCCGGCTTTACCAACCGGGAGAGTTTGAAAGCCAGAAAGACTATGTGGTAGCCAATATCTGGGATTGGGACTGGACGTATACGGTAAACTGGTACGAGGATGGAGTGTTGAAAGGTGCAATGCAGGCTTTTGACGATGAGGATCAGGATTATATCAATATGGTAAAGGGAAAGAAAACGGGTTATCGCACACGTCATCTTTTCCGTGCACAGCCTTCCAAAGATGCAAAATCTGTCAAGGTGGTGGTTAAAAACCGTTTCGGGGAAATATTCACGGAAGAGATAAAACTCTAGTTTTATTTCGGTCTGTTTATACTGGTAGTAATTATAATTATACTGGTAATAAATCAGAAAGTGTGTCAAAACGCAGATTAACGCAAATTATCGCAGATTATTTCAATTATATTGAAATATCAGTCAACGACTTGTAAAATTATTTCTGCGATAATTTGCGTTAATCTGCGTTTTATTATTCATCATGACACACCTTCTTTTTGAAACAATCTCACTTTAACGGAAAATCCGGCACATTGCTACTTTCATCGGTACTTTCCTCATCGCCCATAGTGCACAAAGCAGGGAACAGATGGCGCAGACCACAAATGTAACTCCGGTAGATACAAGGATATTTCCCAAGCCGACCAACGGAGAAACAATACCTCCGGAAGCAAAACAGAGTGCTCCCAACAGGGCGGAAGCTGCTCCGGCGTAACGACGTTCGCTATCCATCGCCAAGGTGGTGGAGGAAGTAAAGGTCAGTCCCATTGTGAAAAGTAATGCGAACATCAGCAGTTCATAGGTCCAGAAGCCGCATCCGTTATACAAGGCAATCATCACACAGACGGACAGGCACAACATACCGATGCATCCGGTCAGCGTCCCATTTTCAGGTTGGCGGAATTTCACGGAGATAGCTGCTGCCACTCCGATAGCTACCGCATTCACCGCGAAGCAGATACTAAATGCAAAGGGGGAAAATCCGTAATGTTGTTGCACAATAAAGGGTGAGGAAGCTATGTAAGCAAAGAGGATGCCTTGTGCAAATGCCAGTTGCAGGACATAGAGCATGTAACGACGGTTATGGACGATTGCACCGAAGTTGCGGAAAGTAGAAACGATTCCCGTCTTCGAGCGTTTCTCTACGGGAAGTGATTCTTTAAAACGGATGCAGCCTATCCACAGTAGTACGCCAATAAACAGCAATATCACAAAAATCCCTTTCCATCCAATCGTCCCGGTCACCAACCCTCCGACTACCGGAGCTGCCACGGGAGCCACTCCATTAATCGCGCCGATCACGGCCAGCATCTTGGCCAGTTCCTTCCCCGAAAACTTATCTGTAGCCACCGAACGGGATATAACAATACCGCCTGCCCCTCCGATTCCCTGTATCAATCTCAATGTGATAAACGAATAAATGTCCGGTGCAAAAAGACAGAATACGGTGGACACGATGAACAGTATCATCGAGACGAGCAACAACGGACGCCTGCCGTATTTATCACTCAATGGTCCGAAAAAGATTTGTCCCAATGCCAGTCCTATCATACTGGTGGTAAGTCCCAATTGCACCATCGACGAGTGGGTAGAAAAATAGTCTGCCATGGCTGGCAGACTAGGCAAATACATATCCGTCACAAAAGGTCCGAACGCTGACAACATACCGAGCAAAATCAACAAAAATACCTTTGAGTTCTCCTTATTTATTATTGCAGTCATAAACTATTGATTAAAATTCGACTGCAAAGGTATAGGTTTTCTTTTATTTACTTATAGGCTTAATCAGAACAAAAAAGGAGCTTTTCAGAACAATTTTTCTTATTTAGTCGTATAGCTTCACCTTACGGTACATATTATACCGTATCTTTACTTCAAATGGAATATAACGGAAGTTGTGTTCACGCAACACTTCCAAAATATTCGCCTGTGGATGAGCGTTCATATAGAGATTTAGTTTCTGTACATTACCCATAACCAGTTTTTTATTCCACAGATCGACAAATGAACGCAAAGGCAACAACACATTCCGGTCTCTCCGACGCAGTCCTCTGCGGTGCAAATGATATACATAACCCGTAATCGGATATTCGCGGGGAGCAAGGACGGAAAGTGACTTTTTCTCATTCATCCGATTCATCATCTTCTGTTTGTTCTGTACATCCGGCAACACTCCTTCTTCCGCACAGATTTTTTCAAGAATGACATTACGCACTTTCAACGGACTCCAACACTCTTCGCCATTGATTTCAGCCGCTTTAATGGTACAACACAAAGCAAAATGATCGCTATCTGACAAGCACACATCTACTCCCCCCAATCCTTTCCGATGAAAATAGAGTTGTCCGAAACGACCGGATTGCATCTGCCATATTTCCGCATCTGTTTTCGGATCAAGCATGCAGTGCATATTCGAATCAACATAAGGGTGCTTTGCTTTCCGGTTCACATAGTAAATTTCAACTTCTTTGGGCAGAATCTGCAACCCACTACTGATGTTGAGTTGATAATCCTTTAATAACGCCTCATTAATCTGCTGCAACAAGGGAGCATGACTACCGGTTGTTTCCAATAGTGCATGTACCATTTTTTTTATATTCTCCATATACAATACATTTATTGTTTAAATATTAATCCGACTATAAATATACGAAAATACGATGATTCAAGCAAGAGGGTTGTTGGTTATACACTAGTGCGCATACAAACACTAAAACACTGAATAACAAAGAAATAATCAAAAGTTAAATTTTAAAAAAAGAAAGAAAATCCAGCTTAAAAGAGAGTATTATGTACTTCCATTTTATCCATAAAAAACTCCGGTTGAGTCCATCAAAGCAAGTACATCTCCGACCTGAATGTTGTACATATTTCCGATAATCCGAGTATACCATTGCCTCTATTCGAGTAGTTGTTTGCAAGAGAACGTGTACTCTTTTCTATTCTTTCTCCTATTTGATACTCTATCTGTTATTCATTAAAAAATGTTATATTTAGGTCTGTATAGGGTTACAACTTACTTGTTTTTTTTCATAATTTTGCAAACCAAAAATAAAAAATAGATATCAAGATGAAACTAAGATATTATCAAAAGGATATTCGTTACAAGAACAAAATGGATGATTTCCATGGTTGGGGTGTAGCAGTGCAAATTTGATAATCCTATTTTCACTACAGAGAATTCATCACAGAGGATGCGAGAAGACACAGCATTCAAATAATCTTCATTAACTTGTGCCAGCAGCATATTTTAAAAGAAAAAAACTCTGTGTTAGTCATATTATTCTGTAGCGAAGAAAATTCGAACTTCTACTATTAATTAAATTTCTTTTCACTTTATGAGCAAAAAAAGATGGCTCATAGTGCCGCTGTGTGCCGTACTATGCAGCCAGGGACTGTTTGCCCAGACGCTTGACAGGAGAGTGTTGGGTATTGACGAAATGTTCCGTCTGGCAGACGAGAACAGTCAGAGTATTCAAACGTATAAAACCGGAAAGGAAGCAGCCGATGAAGCTTTGAAGGCTGCCAAGTCACAACGTTTGCCGGATATAGGTGCCTCACTCTCATTTAGTTACCTGGGCGACGGATATATATGGGACCGTGACTTCAAAAACGGGCAGAATATCCCTATGCCACACTTCGGCAATAACTTTGCGTTGGAAGCGCAACAAGTGATTTACGCCGGAGGAGCCATCAACAGCAGTATTACTCTGGCTGAACTCGGTCAGCAAATGGCTGCATTGGACTGGCAGAAGAACCGTCAGGAAATCCGCTTTCTCCTGACCGGCTATTACCTGGATTTATATAAGTTGAATAACCAGCTGCAAGTGTTACAGAAGAATCTGGATTTGACGGAACAGGTGATCCGCAACATGGAATCACGCCGCACACAGGGAACGGCCTTAAAAAATGACATCACCCGCTATGAGCTACAGAAAGAGACGCTGAAACTGCAACTGGCAAAGGTGCAGGATGCCCGCAAAATAATGAATCACCAACTGGTGACTACCTTACATCTGCCTGCCGGAACAGAAATCGTTCCCGATTCTACCTTGCTGAACGAGGAAGTGACAGCATTAGCCGAAAACGACTGGCAAATGATGGCCAGTCAAAGCAATGTCGGACTGCAACAAGCCCAGCTGGCTATGAAAATGAACGAGCAGAAAGTGAAACTGGAACGCTCGGAACTGCTTCCGAAAATTGCACTTGTGGCCGGTGAACATTTGGATGGTCCTATCACCATCGAAGTCCCGGTGCTCGACAATAACTTCAATTACTGGTATGTGGGAGTCGGTATCAAATACAATCTTTCTTCTTTATTTAAAAACAACAAGAAAGTGCGCCAGGCAAAACTGAACGTCCGCAGAGCACAGGAGGAATATTCACTGGCACAGGAACAAATAGAAAACGGTGTACAGGCGAACTACGTCAACTTTCTCACCTCTTTCACAGACCTGCGTACACAGGAGAAAAGCGTGGAACTTGCTGACCAGAACTATAACGTAACCAGCAACCGTTATAAAAACGACCTTGCCCTGCTCACCGATATGCTCGATGCCAGCAATATGAAACTAAGTGCCGACCTCGGTCTGGTCAATGCACGTATTAACTTGATATACAGTTATTACAAAATGAAATATATCACACACACTCTCTAACAGAGAAGTAATGACTTATCAAAAAGAATCCAACTTATAACAGAATCAAATTCTCATCTCTCTTAAAATAGAACAGATTATGATAGCTAGAAAAACCCAGAAGATAATATACAACATTGTAATTATCTGTTTACTTATCGGTGGTGTCACTTATGTTTGTTCCCGGTTTATCCACTTGGGAAATATCGAATATACGGATAATGCGCAGGTGAAACAACATATCACGCCGATCAATACCCGTGTACCGGGATTCATCAAGAAAATCTACTTTGACGAGTATCAGCAAGTGCGCAAAGGCGACACGCTTCTTATCATCGAAGATACGGAATTCCGTCTCCGTGTGGCACAGGCAGAAGCAGATTTGGCGAATGCCACCGCAGGACGCCAGGCCACTACCATCGGTATCGCCACTACGCAAAACAATTTAAGTGTGAGCGACGCAAGTATTGAAGAAGTACGTGTACAGATGGAAAATGCCAAACGGGAACTAAACCGTTTTGAGAAACTGTTGCAGGAAGACGCAGTGACAAAACAGCAATATGACAACGTACATACAGCATACGAAGCTGCCAAAGCCCGTTATGAACAGGTGTCACGGGCTAAAATGTCTACTTCTTTAGTGAAAAGCGAGCAGACTCATCGCCTGGGACAGAATGAAGCAGGTGTCCGCCTGGCAGAAGCTGCGTTGGAACTTGCCCGTCTGAATCTCTCTTATACAGTCATCATTGCTCCGTGTGACGGCACGACAGGAAAGAAAGAAATCCTGGAAGGGCAACTGGTACAACCGGGACAGACTATGGTTGATATCGTAGACAGCAGTGATTTGTGGGTAATCGCCAATTACCGCGAAACCCAGCTTCCGAATATCAAGGAAGGTGCAGAAGTGGAAATAACCGCAGACGCCGTGCCGGACGTCACATTCAAAGGAGTAGTAGAATCCATCTCCGATGCAACAGGAGCCGCCTTCTCAATGATTCCGCAAGACAACGCCACCGGAAACTTCGTGAAAGTGGAGCAACGTATTCCCGTACGTATCAGTCTGAAAGGAAACAAACCAGAAGATTTGAAACACATGCGTGCCGGTTTTAACGTGGAATGTGAAGTGAAATATTAACACTCCAATTCCCAATCGCTTTAATTTTTTAATTTTCAATTCTTAATTTTCAATTCTTATGAGTGCTCCTGTTCTGAACGGTCCTTTTGTTTTGCCGATGTTCCGTAGTTTCGTACCGCGGAAGATGCAACCGTGGATTTATCTTTTCATAGCTGTCACCTTCCAACTTTCGGGAGGTGTCTATTTGGGTGCATTGAATCAGATGATCGGCAGCATGTCACTGATGCGGGAGGATATTTTAATGTGCATGTACGCCAACCTGGCCGGTATGGCGATCTACTTTCCGTTACTGTTCCGCATGAAGTTCCGTTTTACCAATAAAACCCTGCTTACATCGGCCGCACTGGGAGTATTACTCTGCAACCTGATAGCACCGCATATCACCTTTCTCCCTCTATTGTGGTTGGTCTGCTTCATCGAAGGTATGTGCAAAATACAGGGAACTTTCGAGTGTATGTCAAACATTCAGCTGTGGATGACTCCTAAACGGGATTTCACCGTTTTCTTTCCCTGGCTTCATATTGTTATTTTGGGAAGCATCCAGCTATCCGACCTGATTACGACCCGTTTAATGTATCATTATCACTGGACATACATGAACCTGTTCGTTGCCGGTCTGATGCTGATTGTCTTATTGATACAATTCACTTGTGTGAAGCATTTCCGGTTCATGCGCAAATTTCCTCTATTTGGTATCGACTGGCTGGGCGGGATATTATGGGCTGCCTTATTAGCGGAAATCGCTTTCCTCTTCAACTACGGAGACTGGTACGACTGGTGGAACAGCCCGGTCATCCGCCAACTGACCATCGTGATTTTCATCACTTTAGGAATTTGTATTTGGCGTATGATGACCATTCGACACCCATTTCTCGAACCAAAGATGTGGACGTATCGCCATTTTTTGCCTTTATTGGGATTAGTCACTTTAGTGGAAGCGTTCCTCGCCACGGAGCACGTGCTGGAGGAAGTCTTTTACGAGGAAGTAATGAAGTATGAAGAACTGGTCAGTTCCCAACTCGACTGGCTTGCCATTGTCGGTATCGTATGCGGTTGTGTGTTTTCGTATTGGTGGATGCACGTCAAGCAGTATAATTATGTACGCCTGGTCATTGTCGGCTTTATCGGGTTGATCGGTTACCTGATCGGTTTCTACCTGACTTTATCCACCGACATCCATATTTCACAGTTTTACCTGCCGACCGTATGTCGGGGCTTCGCTTATGCCGTATTGAGTGCTACTTTTATGGTGTGTCTGGAGGAAATCATGACTTTCCAGCATTTCTTCCAGGGATTAAGTGTGTTCAATATGCTGCACATGGTAGTAGGCGGCGTAGTGGGAGCCGCAGTCTATGCACAGGGATTGGCGTATTATGTTCCCGACAATCTGGCCCGTTACGGTTCAGCTATCGATCATGTAGCTTTCAGCAGTAATCCGTTCAATCTGGGTCACTATATGGAAGAGTTTATCAGTCAGATGATGGAGATAAGCATCAAGCAGATTTACGGCTGGGTGGCTTATGCCTGCATTTTCCTCTTCCTATTGTTATTGCTCTATGATTTCCCGGTTCGACGCTCATTAAAAAGTATGCCAAGCTGGAAAGAGGTGGCAAGGGAGGTGAAAAATACGTTCTGGCGGACAACACACACGCCGTCGGAGAAAGAAAAATAGGAAGATTGTTTACCTGTATATTTATTGAACTGATAATCAATAGAGTTTATGCCATCCGGCTACGAAAACAAACTGTCGTAGCCATCCGGCATAAACTCTACCTTTTTCTAGCTAGTCACTTACCTTCTATATCTTTACAAATATTTGCTTTTTGTACAGCACCCATACAATTAGATAATTGAATCCGATAAACAGAAGGGCGTAAATCAGAGAAGCCAGATGAGCATCGGGAAGAACGCTCCAAATGGAAGTGTAAATCTTCTCCTGCAAGCTACTCCCCCCAACCGTAATTACTTCCAGCAAAGTAGCTAACACACCGGCCACTATATAAATAAACAATGGATTCGTGCCAAAAACATGGAAAGGATATCCCCATTTCTGCTTTTTACGAATATCAATCAGCCAAGTGAGAAATACAAGAAACAAGGAAGCAAAACCACAAGTCACCAGAACAAAAGTCGAACTCCATACTTTCTTATTCAACGGACAGCCGTAACTCAACAACCATCCTGTAAACAAAAGGGCAATACCCAGTATGGAGATCTGCAACAGCCGGTGATGGATTTCAGTCTTCTCCCGCAAAATATTTCCGCAGAAATAACCGATAATCACTTGCGCAATGCACGGCAAGGTACTCAACAGGCCTTCCGGATCGAAAAAGATACGCCCGCCGTCCGGCAACCACTCCCGATACAAATGGGCTTCTCCGAATAGTGTGCGATCTGTAACGGCAATAATATTCTGTTCAGAAAGTTCAAATCCGTGTCCCAAAGCCAGCAAGATGGAATAACCTGCCAGAATGATCCCGGAGATCCATGCCAGATTTGCCGGACGCCGGACACCTACAATCAGCAAGGAACCAAAGAAATAAGCCAATGCCAACCGCTGCAACACTCCCAGAATACGTATGTGCGAGAAAGGTTGTTCTACTCCTGTGCACACCAACGAGAACCAGGAAAGAAAAAGTCCCAACAAAAACAAGATCACCGTGCGCCGTACCAGTTTGATGATAAAACTGCTACTGAAATGATAATCGAACCGGGATAAGGCAAAACTCATGGAAACGCCCATTATAAACATGAAGAACGGGAAGACCAAATCAGTCGGAGTCAGTCCGTTCCATTCGGCATGTCGCAAGGGTGCGTAAATGGATTCCCATGTTCCGGGGTTGTTCACCAAAATCATTCCGACAATGGTGATTCCCCGGAGTATATCTAATGAAAGTAAACGTTCTGATTTCATATTGTTCTTAGTGTACCGGGATTAAAGAAATCCCGGTTTGGTGAAATAGAATCCATTCGCATTCAACCATTTAACATGCCATTTCAGGCGATTGGTAAAATCAATCCAGTTACGGCTACTTCCCCACGCCAACTCCGAAAATGCTTGAAGAGAGGGAAACACGTGCTGGCCAAACTTCCGTTCATTAGGAATCATCTCCGTCCATACACAAGCCTGGAAGCCTAATACATTTTGCTTCACGATGCCGGGAAACTGGGGTTCGAACTCGAAGTTATACAAAGAGCTTAATCCTTCGTCTGAAGGCGTTGCACTCAAATAGAAACGGGACCATTCCATGAATATAATCGGATAACCTTTCTGGGTAATCTTTCCCGGCTGATCGGGCAGCCAGTCACGCCAATAAGTATAAATCAAATCCTGTGGCTCTTTTTCAAGAAAAGCATCGTCCCATCCCATCACTTTCTTGCCTTTACCCTTCACATAGTTCGTCATAATCTTCACAAAACGGTTTTGCAGTTCATCCACTTTCTGATAACCTTCCTGCTGCATCAATCGCTGACAAACTTCACACTGTTCCCAGTTATCTTTCTCCACTTCATCAGCTCCGATATGGAAATATTCCGAAGGGAAAATCTCGACCATCTCATCAATGATGGACTGCACAAACTGATAGTTCTCCGGACGCGAGGGACAGATAGGATAAGAGAATTCTTCTCCCCATCCGGCTTCTCCCGTGCACGACAACTCGGGATAGACTTTGATAGCCGCCGAGAAATGACCTGGCATGTCAATTTCGGGTACAATATCGATACCTCTTTCCAACGCATAACTTACCAAACCTTTCATCTCTTCCTGCGTATAATGACCGCCATATTGAGAACCGTTTCTCACGAAACGGGGATCTATCTCATAGTTATAATCCTGTTGGGAAAGTTCTACGCATCTCTTGTCATATTCGTCAAAGTCGCGCCAGCTGCCTTCCTGCGTCAGCAATGGGTATTTTTTCACTTCAATGCGCCAACCCTGATCGTCCGTCAGATGCAAGTGAAGCTTGTTTATCTTGTAGAAAGACAAACAGTCTATCACCTTTTTCAGATAATCAACCGTAAACATGTGGCGGACTACATCGATATGAAATCCGCGCCAATCATATTTGGGAGCATCTTTTATATCGACCATCGGAAGATATTTAGCACTTCCGGAAGTGAAGAAATTTGCTTGTTCGAGCGCTTGTCTCAATGTCTGGATTCCCCAGAGAAGTCCGGTTTCCGTTGAATAATAAACGCAGGCTCCCTCTTTGGTAACGGTGAGTCGGTAAGCCTCTTTAGCCAGATCCGCTTCCTGTTTCACACGGATAAAGGCACGATCGTTGGAGGCATCACTGACAGAAAGAGAAAGTTTCTCTTCCAGGGTGGATTTCAACAGTTGCGACGTGGAAGCCGGAATGTTCTGGCTGACAGTCACATTCTGCGGAAGAGAGACAACCGATTCTTTATAATCGACTCTTTCCGGCAAAGGCATCACCGACAGGCGGGTAGGCACTCGCTCCGGGTAGTTCCCGTTATCATTATCATTGCACGACAACGATGTGATCGCACCTATTCCCAACAAGAATAATATTCCGGTTCTTTTTATCTTATCATAGTTCATAACTTATCTACTTTTGTGGATTAATCTACTTTGAGAGTGCTTGTTACACTCTCTTTATTTAAATAAAACAGTTTCGCTTTCACAACGGAAGCATCACAGGCTACGGGAGCTTTCCAAAGTTCCGAACGAAGGGTCGGTTCCGTGCCATCGGTCGTATAGCGTATTTCACCTCCCCGGATAGGAGTACTGGCGTGGAGTTGCCCTTCTTTGATGCAAAGTCCGGGATGAGGTAAACGGAAATTGATACTTCGGGACGCCCAGTGAGGCATTTCTTTCTCACTCACTTTGGAGTAGAACAGACCCAGTTCTTTATTGAAAGCCTGACGTTCTTTCTCTCCTGCTAAAGTGCTCCAGGCGGGAAAAGCATTCCAACCGCGTTCCACCAATCCGAGGATTTTGGGGAAGGTGTAATATTCCACCCATTCAAAATCACGGATGGTTTCAGCAAATAATTGTGCCTGCACTCCCTGGATATATTCCTTTCCGAAAGCGGTCAAAGTCGTTTTTCCCTTTCCCGCGATGTCCGGATCGACCGGATTGCCTGCCATATCGGTACGCGAAGAACGATAAATGCTATATGGAAGCATGGAGAATCCCTTGGACTCGTCGACATATCCCGCCCACGAAAGACCTCTTTCGTCGGGATGAGCGTCATAGGCCAAATCCAGATAGAAATTGTTCACGTTGCAGAGAATCACCGGATATCCTTTGTTGGCTATCTGGTAAGGTATTTCATCCGCTTCCCATTCAGGAACCGTATTCCAGCAATACACTCCTGCTGCAAGTTGGTTCAAATGCCGATCGGTTGTTTCCGGATGTCCCAACGCTACTTCCTGCCAGCCGCTGAATTGCAAATGATGTTGTTGCAGATAGTCTGCCATCTTCGTAATATAGTATTCAGACAGTTCGTGGGCACTTGTCATCCCGTGTTCATCCATAAACGTCCGGCAGACAGGAGAACCCATCCAGGCTCCTTCGGGTACTTCATCGCCACCTAAATGAATCGTAGTCAAAGGTACCTCCGCTTCCTCATACATGGCTATCAACTCACGAATCACTTTTTCCATAAACCGGTATGTAGAAGGCAATGCTACATTTATGACATTATCCGTATAAGACTGCGCGGAAACATAACGGGAAGTGTCTTGTGCGTCACTTAATAAATATTCGTTGGCCTTTTCAGGGGCAGTATTCACATACTTATGATAGCGCGCTTTCATGGACACGATTGCCGCACGGGCATGTCCCGGAGACTCAATCTCCGGAATCACACGCACATGTCTTTGAGCTGCATAACGCAGTAAATCGATAAATTCTTCACGGGTGTAATATCCGTTGCCGGAGGTAGCTGCAGACGGATCATAGTTGCCATCGTAGCCCGGATATAAACATTCCAGTTCATCCGTGGTATGTCCCCGGCGTGCGCCGACCGATGTCAATTCTTCCAGGCCGGGAATCTCCAGACGCCAGCCTTCATCATCCGAAAAATGGAAATGCAGTACGTTCAGTTTATAAGAAGATATTACATCTACCAGCTTTTTCAGATATTCAACAGTCGTAAAGTTCCTGGCAATATCGAGCATTTGCCCACGATACGGCAAATCGGGATAATCACGGATGGAGAGAGCTTCCAAACGAAACGGCTTTTCCTGACCTTTCAACAGGGAGAGCAAGGTTTGCGTCCCATTGAAAATGCCATGTGAAGTGGAAGCTGAAATATTTATCAGCCCGTTTCCCGTATCAATCCGATAATATTCGCCGTTCACTGCTGTTTCCCGTTCCGGCAAATAATCCAGATGAACTGTTACCGGTGCTTCGGATACAACTTCCAGGCCATGGATGGTTGCCAGCTTTTCTTTCAATAATTCAGCTTCGTTGGCAAAATCGGGATGGAAAGTCAGTTTTACTTTATTTTCTATAGCAAAACCCTCTTTGCCGATAGCCGGTACCGCTTCTTTCACTGACGGAAAAATATCTGTTTGCTGCAACTGGGCTGTAGTCTCCAACGCCAAATTCGAAGCATATATCTTATCAGGTGCGGGATACCAGTCTTCTGTCTCCATTCCTTTCAACGGCTGTATGGTCAGTCCGACAGGCAAAGGAATACCTTGTTTACTGCCTGACTGACTCACCCAGTAAGTGCCTTCGGGAGCATGTGACATTTTTTTCAATCCGTTGGTACAACAGAATTTGACGGTCAGCGAATCTCCCGGAGCCAGTGATTGAAAATTTTCTGCCGGATACATCCGGAAGAAGTTCGCATTCACCACTTCCACTTTGACCGGAGCAGACTCTTCCTGCAGAATCTCACGAGGCAGCTGCGAATAATAGATGATCCAATCCTTTCCTAAAGGAACATCTGAGATGTTCTTCAGGACAAATGAATTCTCATAGTAACCGGGCTGTACTTCCACAGCTCCCATCTTCCAAGTCAATGACATGGGGGCTTTCGCCCCGTCAGTCGATTTACAACCGGAAATGACCAGCAGGAGGCACAGACTTCCCCATATTGTATATAGCATATTTCTCATAGGCTTTCCTGTTTTTCTAGATATCATTCTTTTAGGTATTAATCACTCAATCGTTCGATGTGCAAAGTTTCTTTGCCTACTCCCTGCGAGGCGTCGAAAGTCAGACGATAATAGCCGGGAACGAAACCGTCGCCACTCGTTATTCCATTGGAACCAGACAGTTCAATTCCATCCGTATCGCCGGACAATGAACCCTCTTGCAGTAGCATGCCTTTATCTTTATTCCATTGCAAATCGCTGTAAATTTCAATTTCGAAGGATTCCCATTCATGAGTGTTACTCAAATACACGGTGGTCTGGTATTTCTGTTCACCGATTGGCACAATATATCCTAACTGTGATATGTCTTCCAAATTCCAGCCTCCACTATTATATGCTTCATTCCAAACGGGTGCGCATGTAAATCCATGTCCTACCAGCCAGAAGCAAGTGGGAGCCGTATCACCCATCCGTGCCACCCAGATATAATTATACTTAGAAGAATAATAAATCTCCCAGGTCCCTGATTTGCGCAAGAAGGTAAACTTGCCATTATCCGGATTATAGCTAAAGAAGTCGCGATTGTAAGCGTGTTCCACATCTTCAAATCCACTCATTTCGAACTCTTCCCCCTGCGTAAAGCTAATCTGTGCACGGAAAAATCCCTCACTGGCTATCAACTCGGTTTCTTTAATTTTCAGGTTCTTTTGGTAGCCGACTACTCCCAATTCAAAAGTCATCACATTGAAAGTGATTTGTTCGACAAACCAATCCCGGTAATCAAAAGCAAAGCTGGGTCCCGACGCTTCAATAAGGACTGCCGTATTGCTTGCTTCAGCAGCTCCCCAAATCAGTTTTGCATCGTCCAATGATGCTGCGGTAGAGATCTTTCCGGATAATTCCATCGGATAACCCTCTTCCGAATCGGAAACTTCCGTGAGGTACAGGTAAGGATTGTCCTCACTCCGGTTCATTTCTACCACCTCACCGTTATAGTGAAGATAAAGCACTTCGGGAATCTGCGGACGGGTTATATGGAAATCAAATGTTTGAGTGACTTCACTACCTTCCACATTAATGGCTGTCAGAATCACCTTCGCTTCCTGATTCTCTTCAAGTCCGGCTTCAAACGGGATATAAATCCCTTTTTCAACAATCGAAACATCAGTGCCTTTCGTACGGATCGACTGCGAACTGACCAAAGTTTCACCTGTCATCAATTTCACTTCCAGCGTAGACAAAGGAGTCTGCGGATCGTGAATCTTCACAGAAAAATAAAGAGAATCGGCAGCAGGTGTCTGATCGGTAGTTGAGAATTGCAGTTCCGATATTTCGGGACACGAATATGGATACGTCACCCGGCCATCTTCTTCGCTGCATGAAGCCAGCCAACAAACAGTCAGCCCCAGCAGCCATAAAAACAGATTATTGTGTTTCATCATTTTTTCTTTTAAAGTTTTACGTTCCTCTTTTCATTAATAGCCTTCATTTTGAGTCAGATTGGTGTTCTTATCTTTCTCTCCTTGAGGAATCGGCCACAACTGCCGAAAAGCCTGCAAACCTGCAAACAGCAATCTGCCGTCTTTGTCTTTATGCTTCTGCATCACTTCCAGCAAACGATTATTGCGTACCAGGTCGAACCAGCGCTGACCTTCCATATACAACTCTAATTGGCGTTCGTTCTCTACCGCCAGACGTCCTCTAGCCTGCCCCATATTTTCATCTAAAGAAGAAGGAGCAAAACCGGCACGTTCTCTAATGCTGTTTACAATCCGGATGGCTTCCGGGGTGCGGTCCAACTCTACCAGTGCTTCGGCTTTCAACAGCAGTATATCTGCCAACCGCATCAAAATGATATTGGAAGTCTTCTCGCGAATCTTATAAGACAACGGGTAACTGTCTGCCGGCCAATAGGTATCATAAGGCACTGATTTCCAAAGAATACTGGATGCATAACGGGTATCTTTCTCTTTGTCAAATTTAGCAACCAGATCATGAGTAGGTGTACAATAACGTCGCCAGGTTACTGATCCGTCATCTTCTTTCAGCAATACCCAGTAAGCCCAGTTGGGTGCATCGGAGGTGTAATAGACTTCAAAGATGCTTTCTGAAGAAAATTTCTTATCGGGTTGCCACAACTCGTCAAAATTGCTGACCAGCGTATAGCCTTCTGCTATTACTTTGTCACAAGCCTCAACCACTTTGGTATAGTCGCGTGTTGATTTCTCCCCTCTCGTTGCTAACACTTTGGCACGTAAAGCATAGGCTGCTCCCTTGGTTGCCTGGAAAATTCCTTTATTCTTGCTTACCAGGTAACGAATGGTATTTTCTTCATTCAGGTCGTCCAGGATCTGGTCATATATTTTATCTGTGGCAGAACGTTCCGGATACATCACCGGATACCATTTATCGAGGTTTTCGGCTGTAATGGTCGGAATCAAATCCAGCACCATCGGGGCATCACCCCATAAACGGACAATATCAAAATACGCCCATGCCCGCAAGAACTTGGCTTCTGCAATAACACGATTACGTTCTTCTGCTACGGTAGAAGTAGGATCCATCATCTTCGTATTTTCAATTACACTGGTTGCAGTGCCCGCCATCGAATAATACTGTGACCAGACCAGTTCTACTTTATAATTGGTAGAGGTCAGTTTCAACAAATCAAACTCCTGTTCGGCCACACCATCTCCGCCGATATAACAATTATCGGACTGCACATCTCCAATAGTATAATTTTCCGACTGGAATATATCTGCTTTAAAACTCTCATACGCACCCTGCAACTCGGCCTGTGCATCTGCCAGACTTCCATATTTAGACTCCTGATCTTCCGTTCCGGTACCTTCCTGCATAAAATCCGATTGCGGTTTCTCATCTAGGAAACTACTGCATGAAACGACTAATGTACAGAGTACGACATACACTAAATTTATTATGTTTTTCATTTTTGCAGCTATTAAAATTCAACATTCAAACCAAAAATTACCGCCCTCGATTGAGGATAAGTACCATAGTCCACCCCTTGAGCAACGGAGTCTCCGCCAAAAGCATTTACTTCAGGATCGTATCCTTTGTATTTTGTCAGTGTGAAGAGATTCTGTCCGGTGACGTAAGCCTGCAATCTGGACAGATGTATCTTATTCAACCATTTCTTAGGAAAATTATAGGATAAAGTGACTGTTTTCAGGCGCAGATAAGATCCATCTTCTACAAAACGGGAGGAGTTATGATTATTCTCTGTATTACCAACGCGGGGGACATTGGTAATCATACCCGGTCGTTTCCAACGATCCAACACACGAACCGACTGGTTTCTAAAGTCTGTCATGCCTTCCATATCAATACGCGATGCATTAAAAATCTTATTGCCCTGACTTCCCTGCAAGAATACAGACAGGTCGAAACCGGCATACGAAAATGTATTCGTCATACCGTAAATGAACTTGGGCTGGGCATTTCCCAAAGTAGTGCGATCTTCCGGATCGATAAAACCGTTACCATTCAAGTCACGATAGATAATATCTCCGGTTTCCGGATCAACGCCTTCTGATATGTAACCAAAGAATGTGCCTAACGGAAGACCTTCTTTCAGGATGACGGCTTTCTCCTTGGATTCGTACATTTCAGCATAATAATAGACTTTATTCAAACCGAGTTTCGTCAGCTTATTCCGGTTGAAAGATATATTGAAATCGGTATTCCACTGAAAGTTACCTTTAAAATTCTGAGAAGAGAGAGTGAACTCCATACCTTTATTCACCATCTCACCGTCGTTTCTTGTCACACTGCTCGGCACCACATTCTCCGGCAGGCTGACTGTCAATAGTAAATCGGTGGTCTTTTTGTAGTAAGCATCAACCGAGAAGGATAAGCGGGAATCAAACATGGTCAGGTCGAGTCCCAGATTCCATTGGCTTGTTTTTTCCCAAGTCAGTTCTTTATTGGCTGCCGAGCCGGGTTTAATGGCAAGTCCCGGATATAAGTTTCCCTCCGAAACGGGCAGTTTACTGACGCTCATGGAAGCCATGTAAGCGTAGTTTCCAAAACCGCCTTGGTTACCATTCATACCCCATCCGGCACGTAATTTCAGGTCGGTAACAATGTCTTGCAAAGGTTGCATGAACTTTTCGCCTGAAATTCTCCAACCTGCAGAAACAGAAGGGAAAGTACCCCAACGATGTCCCGGGGCAAAACGAGAAGAGCCGTCTGCACGAAAGTTAACCGTCAGCAAATAACGGCTGTCGTAATTGTACGCTACACGCCCCAGAAAAGAGGCCAGCGTCCATGCGGAAGCAGAAGAACCGCAAGCATCCTTATCCAGTTGATTGGCAGCACTGATGGAATGAATATCGGGATAAGACTCTGCCAGATCGAAACCTGCCATCCACGAACCGTTATATTGTGCACGCTGCTGGGTAGCCCCTCCCAAAATAGAAAGGTTATGTTTATTGAATGAACAATCATAGGTCAGCAAGTTTTCAAAAAGCCATTCAAAGTTTCGCGAGAAACTCTCTTCCACACGTCCTTTTGTGCCCCGTCCGTCCGAAGTTGAAATCGGGTCCAGATAGTAGTCCCAATGTTCATTGGTCAGTTCAATGCCAAAAGTGGTTTTAAACTTCAGTCCTTTGAGTATGTCAACCGTGAAGCCGAGTGAGCCATTTATATGGTCTGTATTCGTGTTACTGTCTGCAGCATTGGCAGCCAGCGGATTCAGAATACGTGCACCGTAAGCCTGTTCATCATATTCGTTCGGATCATACGGATTCCGCTTCTGCATAAACGGAGGAGTATTCACAACGGATAAGATGGAACCGGCACGCAAAGAACTGCGGCTTTCGTTCACCCATTGTCCGCCTGTATGCGAATATGCAAAATTGAGTGCCATCTTTAGCCATTTGGTCTGCTCACTATCCAGGTTTGCACGGAAATTATACCGATTGAAATGTGCTTTCTCCACGATACCCTGTTCGTCGGAATAACCTCCGGAAACAAAATATTGCAGTTTCTCGGTTCCATTTGCCACAGACAACTGATAGTTCTGATTGACACCCGTACCGAAGAATAAATCAGTCCAGTCCACATAGCGCGTTTCACTTTCGGGGATATTGGGGGCAACATCCGAAACTGCTTTCAAATCTTTCATCAAGTCTTTATATTGTTCTGTATTCAACGCATCTATTTTTTTCCCTAATTTAGAGAAACCCACATAAGCACTCATTTTCACTTGCGGTGCACCGATCTTTCCTCTTTTAGTCGTAATCAACACTACTCCGTTTGCCGCACGTGCTCCGTAAATAGCTGCCGATGAGGCATCTTTCAGAATTTGCATGCTTTCAATATCATTCGGACTGATATTCGAAATGTCATCCGACGGCAAACCGTCCACCACATACAACGGTTCATTGGATGCCTGTACCGAAGTGGCTCCTCTCACCCGGATTGTCACTCCGGAACCCGGCATACCCGACGGCTGTACAACCTGAATACCGGCTGCCTTTCCCTGAATAGCCTGTGCAGCTGTCATAATCGGACGTTCTTCAATATCTGCCGTGGAAACGACAGATACCGCAGTCGTAATATCTTTCCGTTTCATAAAACCGTATCCCACTACGACTACCTCTTCCAGTACCTGCGAATCTTCGCTCAATGACACATTGTATACGTTCTGCTTATTGACCGTATGAGATTGGGAGACATAACCGATATAGGAGAAACTGACCTTTGCCCCCACAGGAGCTTCCAAAGAGAAACGACCGTCTATATCGGTAGCGGTTCCAATATTCTCTCCCTCCACTCTCACTGTGACACCAATCAAGGGTTCTCCCCTCCGGTCGGCCACAACACCGGTGATTGTTTTCTTATCGCCTTTCTGGGGGGCGTTCTGTTCACTTTTCAGAGTAAGCACCACTTGCTTACCCGATTCTATTTTATAACTAATAGATGATCCTTTGAAAACTTTTTCTAAAACCGCATCAATACTTTCATTGTTCACTGTCAATGAAATTTCTTGATCCAATCCGGGAAGCTTATCCGTATAAAAGAAGCTGTAATCAGCCTTCTTTTCAATCACTCGTATCGTCTGGCGTATCGTCTGATTCTTCACAGAGAAAGTGATCTGTGCACTTGCCTCTTGAGACACAAACAACAAGATACAACTGAACATAACAAGCCTGAATATGATATGTAATTGTTTTCTCATTAGTAATTAGCTTTAAATTCTTTAAAATATAAGTCTGAAAATTAGACTTTTTATTATCTTTGTAAAATCGTGAAGCAAAAAGGATTCCCTTTCCCTTATCCGCATAAGGAAAATTTCTTTTTTACTATCATGTATAAACCGTATTTGATTTCGGGGTGGAATTATGCTGCTACATAATTCTACCCTCTTTATTTTATTATGAGGTGTCTTCCATAAATCGTCCTTTTTAGTTAATACTCCTTCCTATTCTCACCGTATCTCCTTCTAACTCATAGGTTAAAGGATAAGTAAGGCTTATAATGTAAAATACATTATGCAAGCTGCTGTTCCGAATGGTTCCGGAAAATAGCACGTTCTTCAGTTTCTCGGAGTCAAACACGACTTTCACTCCGTACATCCGCTCCAGCGTAGTCGCGATCTCCGCTAAAGAGGATGAATTAAAAATCAACATATTGTTCCGCCAAAAGTCGATTTCACGCATATCCGAGATTACAGATTTAGTAAATGTCTGCTTGTTCTTATGGTATTCTACCTTTTCCCCGGGTTTCAACAAGGTAGCGTCCGTTTTATTAGAAACCCTGACGCTTCCTTCTGCCAGCAGTGTCGTGACGGAATGATCGTCACGATAGCCTTTCACATCGAAGGTAGTTCCTAACGCTTCTATCTCCAGATCATTACAACAGACGATAAAACGTTTTTCTTTATTTTTCGCCACCTCGAAATAGGCTTCTCCGTCCAAATAGATTTTCCGGTCGGATTTATTATACTCCGCATCATAAGAAAGATGAGTGGCCGAATTTAACCAGACTTTCGTTCCATCGGGCAAAGTCAGATTCGCTTTCTGTCCATAATCTACGGCCATCATGAAAGGGTCTTGTGATACCTTATTTATATGTTCTACCCCAAAGTAAGTGGCCAGTCCCAAACAAACCGGTAATAAGATGGTGGCTGCCACCTTATATATAATAGGTTGCCAGCGCCGTTTCTTCGGAGACAGCATCTTGGGCTCATCCAGATTCCTCTGCAGATGGTTCCACATTTCTTCTTCCACTGTCTTATCGATTTCGACGGCTGCTTCTTTCCACATTTGCTCGCAAAGCAGATTAAACTCATTACGAATTCCGGGTTTACGAATCCATTCAATAAGTATCCTTCTTTCTTCAGAAGAGGCCTCCTTTTTGAAGAATTTTTCCAATAGTACTATGTAATCGTGTTGCTCCATAATTTTCCTGTTCTATTTATACTAGTCTTGAGAGACAGAAAAGGACTACTGAGAAATCGAAATAATTCAGATATTAACTTTTATTAAAACTTATGTATTAGATATCATGTAAGAAGAGAGAGACTGAAAAGGCAATTATTCCCAGTTTGTCACGCAAGAAATCCAAAGAACGGTGTACCTGCGTGGCAACAGTCTTTTCCGAGATATTCAACTGATCGGCTATCTCACGATAGTTCAACCCTGATTTCCAGTAAAGCATAAAAACTTCCCGGCGCGCTGGAGGCAGTTCTTCTAAAAGTTTCAGGATATATTCTTCCAAAAACAAATAATCCAGTTCTTCATCTATCTCTACGGATTCGTCAGATGACTCATTCGCAAGCCTGTCTACATAATTTTGAAGCAGGAGTTCGCGTCTTACATAATGATATACCATGTTTTGGGATATTTTAAAAAGATAGCCGTCAAAATTCCCTTCCAAATCGATATTAAGCCGCTTCTCCCAGATATGGAGAAAAATATCTTGTGTGATATCTTTCGCCACCCCGGCATTGCTCACCATAGAAAGGACAAAATTATAAATGCGAGCATTGTATCCACGATACAATGCTTCAAAAGCATTTTTATTTCCTTCTTTCAATAATTGAAGTTGCTGGGTGGTAATCATTATAAAATAAGGTTAAATCATATATCGATTCAAAAATAGCGAAATAACTAAAGCCGACAACCAAAGCACTTGTTAAAATTTCAATAAATCAATATCATTGCATTTAAAAGGGAATAGAATACAAAAACATATACTTGACATATCATATCATTATTTTAGCCATTTTGCTATAAAATTAATAGAAATTATTAATCAATAGCTACAATTTCGAACTTTTATTCCTACATTTGCGGTCAAATGATAACTTATTAACAAATTTCATAAATACCATGGCTAAAATAACGAAAGAAGCCGCTTTGCTCTATCATTCACAGGGCAAACCCGGTAAGATTGAGGTAGTGCCTACCAAACCTTATAGTACACAAACCGACTTATCACTCGCATATTCTCCCGGTGTAGCAGAACCTTGTCTCGAAATCGAGAAGAATCCGCAGGATGCGTATAAATATACGGCTAAAGGTAATCTGGTGGCCGTTATTTCCAACGGTACAGCCGTACTCGGACTGGGTGATATAGGTGCATTGAGCGGTAAACCTGTAATGGAAGGTAAAGGTCTGCTTTTCAAAATTTACGCGGGCATCGACGTTTTCGACATCGAAGTGGATGAAAAAGATCCGGAGAAATTCATTGCTGCAGTAAAGGCTATTGCTCCTACTTTCGGAGGTATCAACCTGGAAGACATCAAAGCTCCCGAATGTTTTGAAATCGAACGTCGCCTGAAAGAAGAACTGGATATACCTGTCATGCACGACGATCAGCACGGTACTGCTATTATCTCCAGTGCCGGTTTGGTGAATGCCCTGCAAGTAGCCGGAAAGAAAATCGAAGATGTAAAAATCGTTGTGAACGGTGCAGGTGCATCTGCCGTATCTTGTACTAAATTGTATGTGTCACTGGGTGCACGTCTCGAAAACATCGTCATGCTGGATAGTAAAGGTGTTATCAGCAAGGTGCGCACGGATCTGAACGAACAGAAAAGATTTTTTGCAACCGACCGCACTGATATTCACACGCTGGAAGAAGCAATCAAAGGTGCAGATGTATTCCTCGGCCTGTCGAAAGGAAATGTGTTAAGCCAGGATATGGTGCGCAGCATGGCTCCGATGCCGATCGTGTTCGCATTGGCTAACCCGACACCGGAAATCTCTTACGAAGATGCCATGGCAGCACGTCCTGACGTACTGATGGCTACCGGACGTTCCGACTATCCGAACCAGATTAATAATGTAATCGGTTTCCCGTATATCTTCCGCGGTGCTTTGGATACTCACGCTAAAGCTATCAACGAAGAAATGAAGATTGCAGCCGTACACGCTATCGCTAACCTGGCAAAACAGCCAGTACCCGATGTAGTCAATGCGGCATACCACGTAAATAACCTCTCTTTCGGTGCGGAATACTTTATCCCGAAACCGGTAGATCCACGCCTCATCACTGAAGTTTCCTGTGCAGTGGCAAAAGCTGCTATGGAAAGCGGAGTGGCTCGCACTGAAATCAAAGACTGGGATGCTTACTGTGTTCACCTGCGCGAATTGATGGGTTATGAATCCAAACTAACCCGTCAGCTGTATGATACAGCCCGCCGTTCACCGCAACGTGTCGTATTTGCCGAAGGTATCCATCCAAATATGCTAAAAGCTGCCGTTGAAGCGAAAGCCGAAGGTATCTGTCATCCTATCTTATTAGGAAACGACGAAGCTATCGGAAAACTGGCAGAAGAAATGGATCTTAGCCTGGAAGGTATTGAAATCGTCAATCTCCGTCACCCGGACGAATCGGACCGCCGCGAACGTTACTCACGCATTCTTGCAGAAAAACGTGCACGCGAAGGCTTTACCTATGAAGAAGCCAACGATAAGATGTTCGAACGCAACTACTTCGGTATGATGATGGTGGAAACAGGAGATGCGGATGCTTTCATCACCGGACTTTATACAAGATATAGCAATACGATCAAAGTGGCCAAAGAAGTAATCGGTATCCAACCGGGCTTCAAACACTTCGGAACAATGCATATCCTGAACTCCAAGAAAGGTACTTACTTCCTGGCAGACACACTGATTAACCGCCACCCGGATACGGAAACATTGATTGACATCGCTAAACTGTCTGATAAAACAGTTCGCTTCTTCAATCACACACCGGTTATCTCAATGTTGTCATACTCCAACTTTGGTGCTGATACTGCAGGTAGCCCTGTGAAAGTGCACGAAGCTGTTGCCCACATGCAGGAAGAATATCCGGAACTGGCTATCGACGGTGAAATGCAGGTAAACTTTGCCATGAATCGCGAATTGCGTGATACCAAATATCCGTTTACCCGCCTGAAAGGAAAAGATGTAAATACATTGATTTTCCCGAACTTGAGTTCAGCAAACGCCGGTTACAAACTGTTGCAGGCAATGGACCCGGATACGGAATTCATCGGCCCTATCCAGATGGGATTGAACAAACCTATTCATTTCACCGATTTCGAAAGCTCTGTCCGCGACATTGTCAATATCACAGCTGTAGCCGTGATCGACGCCATCGTTGACAAAAAGAAAAGAGGAGGTAAATGAAACGTCCGTTATCCAAATCACAAATAGTTTGCATCAGCCTGCTTTGGTTGGCGCTTTGCTATCTAGTTCTGACAAAATCCGAACGAATTGACGGGATGACAGTGGTAATGCTTGGCATTTCGGCAGCATTAGTATTTATTCCTGTCTATAAGTCGATCAAAAAGAACAAATAAATATCTTTTTTCCTATTTTTAATGCGATAAAATATCAAATTTGATGTTTTATCGCATTTTTCTTTATAAAATGTTTGCCAGTTCAAATTTTATCTTTACTTTTGCAACCGAAAATAAATATCCGATGTACCCATACGCAGATGTGCAAATCTGCTATATAGCACAAAAGCACATAGTCAAACGGTATATTAGCAAATTGTCAAATTAGCACTTTATTTATATCAACCAATTAAAGAAAAAAAAGATTATGAATGCAGCAAAGGTATTAGACGATCTGAAAAGAAGATTTCCCAATGAACCGGAGTATCATCAAGCAGTAGAAGAAGTACTTTCTACTATTGAAGAAGAATACAACAAACATCCGGAGTTTGATAAAGTAAACTTGATCGAACGTTTGTGTATTCCTGATAGAGTATATCAGTTCCGTGTGACTTGGATGGACGATAAAGGTAATATTCAGACCAATATGGGTTACCGTGTTCAGCATAACAACGCAATCGGCCCTTACAAAGGCGGTATCCGTTTCCACGCATCTGTGAACCTTTCTATCTTGAAGTTCCTTGCCTTTGAACAAACATTCAAAAACTCACTGACTACTCTGCCAATGGGTGGTGGTAAAGGTGGTTCCGACTTCTCTCCTCGTGGAAAGTCAAATGCCGAAGTAATGCGTTTCGTACAGGCATTCATGCTGGAACTGTGGCGTCACATCGGTCCTGAAACTGACGTTCCTGCTGGTGACATCGGTGTTGGTGGCCGCGAAGTAGGTTTCATGTTTGGTATGTACAAAAAACTGGCTCATGAATTTACCGGAACATTCACAGGTAAAGGCCGCGAATTCGGTGGTTCACTGATTCGTCCGGAAGCTACCGGTTACGGTAACATCTACTTCCTGATGGAAATGTTGAAGAAACAGGGCACTGACTTGAAAGGTAAAGTTTGTCTGGTTTCTGGTTCTGGTAACGTTGCTCAATATACAATCGAAAAAGTAATCGAACTGGGTGGTAAAGTAGTTACTTGCTCTGACTCTGACGGTTATATCTATGATCCAGACGGTATCGACCGCGAAAAACTGGATTATATCATGGAACTGAAGAATCTGTACCGTGGCCGTATCCGTGAATACGCAGAAAAATATGGTTGCAAATATGTAGAAGGAGCTAAACCTTGGGGTGAAAAATGTGATATTGCTCTTCCTTCTGCTACTCAAAATGAATTGAACGGTGACCACGCTCGTCAGTTGGTAGCAAACGGTTGTATCGCTGTATCTGAAGGTGCTAACATGCCTTCTACCCCGGAAGCTATCAAAGTATTCCAGGATGCAAAAATCCTTTATGCTCCGGGTAAAGCTGCTAACGCTGGTGGTGTATCAGTATCAGGTCTTGAAATGACTCAAAACTCTATCAAATTAAGCTGGAGCGCTGAAGAAGTAGACGAAAAACTGAAGAGTATCATGAAGAATATCCACGAAGCTTGCGTTCAGTACGGTACAGAAGCTGACGGATACGTAAACTATGTGAAGGGTGCTAACGTAGCCGGATTCATGAAGGTTGCTAAAGCAATGATGGCACAAGGTATCGTATAATCAGCAAAGGATATATAAGCTATAGTTTATTTAAAAGCTCCCGCCTTCCGAAAGGAAGTGCGGGAGTTTTTTATGCAATAAAAAATAACAGGTAATATATACACAATTCATAGTTATTCTCTATCTTTAGATAGAAATTTTCTGTTTGACAAGTGAGCAAAAGAGAGCTATCTTTGTTACATATTATAAACCCCGGATGAAAGAATAAAAAGGCATAGTCTGCTTATACTTGTATCCGACTAAAAAATCTATTTATGGAAAAGAAAAAACTAACAGCTGCGAACGGCCGTCCTATCGCCGACAATCAGAACTCGCAAACCGCAGGTCAACGCGGACCTGTAATGTTACAAGACCCCTGGCTTATTGAAAAACTTGCCCATTTTGATCGTGAAGTGATTCCGGAAAGACGTATGCACGCTAAAGGTTCAGGAGCTTACGGTACTTTTACCGTTACTCATGACATTACAAAATATACCCGTGCAGCTATTTTTAGTAAAGTCGGAAAGCAAACAGAATGTTTTGTCCGTTTCTCCACTGTAGCCGGAGAGCGTGGAGCTGCTGATGCAGAACGTGACATCCGAGGTTTCGCCATGAAATTTTATACGGAAGAAGGTAACTGGGATTTGGTGGGTAACAACACTCCTGTATTCTTCTTACGTGATCCGCTTAAATTTCCGGATTTGAACCATGCCATCAAGCGAGATCCGAAAACGAATATGCGTAGCCCGAACAGCAACTGGGATTTCTGGACACTTTTGCCGGAAGCTCTGCATCAGGTTACCATCACCATGAGTCCTCGCGGTATTCCTTATTCATATCGCCACATGCACGGTTTCGGCAGTCACACCTATAGTTTTATCAATGCAGAAAATCAACGTATCTGGGTTAAATTCCATCTTCGCACCTTGCAAGGTATCAAGAATCTGACCGATCAAGAAGCAGAAGCTATTGTTGCCAAAGACCGTGAATCTCATCAACGCGACCTCTTCGAGAGTATCGAAAAGGGTGACTATCCAAAATGGTTGTTCCAAATTCAGTTAATGACGGAGGAAGAAGCGGACAACTACCGCATCAACCCGTTTGACCTGACTAAAGTGTGGCCGCACAAAGATTTCCCTCTGCAAGATGTCGGCATCCTTGAACTGAACCGTAACCCGGAAAATTATTTTGCTGAAGTGGAACAAGCTGCTTTCAACCCGATGAATATTGTAGACGGTATCGGTCTGTCTCCCGACAAAATGTTACAAGGTCGTTTATTCTCTTATGGCGATGCACAACGTTATCGTCTAGGAGTGAATGCAGAACAAATTCCGGTCAACAAACCTCGTTGTCCTTTCCACGCCTATCATCGTGACGGTGCTATGCGCGTAGACGGTAATTACGGTGCTACCAAAGGATATGAACCGAACAGTTACGGCGAATGGCAGGATTCTCCTGACATGAAAGAACCGCCACTCAAAGTTACCGGTGAAGTTTACAACTACAATGAACGGGAATATGATGACGATTATTATAGCCAACCGGGCGACTTATTCCGATTGATGCCGGCTGAAGAACAACAATTATTGTTCGAAAACACAGCTCGTGCCATGGGAGACTCCGAACTATTTATCAAACAACGTCATACGCGTAATTGTTACAAAGCTGATCCGGCATACGGAACAGGAGTTGCCAAAGCGTTGGGAATTGATTTGCAAGAGGCTTTGAAAAAATAAAAGATTCATAAAAAAGAGGCTTGTAATAGCCTCTTTTTTATGAATCAAAACGAATAAAACCCCATATCAAAGCAGGAATCATACATTCATATCATAAAAAGGCGCTAATTTTATTAAATTACTTAACTGATGAAGTGCTGCATTTCAAAAAAGAAACTTAACTTTGCAACCAAGTTTTATAAAAGAAACTGAATTAGTAAACTAAAAAGGAAAATCAAATGAAAATCAAGACTTTAATAGCCTATTTCATCTTTACATGTGCAATATCTTCCTGCATACAGGATGAAGCATTAAATTCAGAAGCAGCCATTGATGTTTGTTCAGGCGATGATGTACAATTGGCAAATATCGATGCAGATTCTAAAGTAATCAATGTATATGTAAACAAAGGAGCCGACCTTTCCAAACAGAAATTAAAATTTACACTTCCACAAGGAGCTACAATTAAAGTAAATACTCCAATAGCAGGAGATACTGAATCTACCTATGATTTCAGCGAAGAACCGCACTCCCGTAAATTCACCGTTACATCAGAAGACGGTCAATGGCAGCCTGTTTATACCGTAAATGTGATTTTAGCGGAATTACCTACCCTTTTCAGTTTTGAAGAATTACTGACAACCTCCAGTGAATACGATACATTTTACGAATTTACACCAGCAACCTCGCAAGAAATATCTAAAGTACTACAATGGTCAAGTGGTAATCCTGGTTTTAAATTAACAGGTATGGCTAATTCTAGAATAGATTACCCAACAGTACAAGTTACAAATGGTTTTAAAGGTAAGGCTGTAAAGCTAGAAACTCGTAACACTGGAGATTTTGGTGCAATGGTAAAAATGTATATTGCTGCTGGGAATTTATTTATCGGAACATTCGAAGTAGAAAATGCACTGACAAATCCTAGAAAAGCAACAAACTTTGGTTTTCAATTTTATAAACATCCCATAGCACTCAAAGGACATTATAAATTTAAAGCTGGGGAAGTGTATTCTGTAGAAGGACAGCCACAAACCGGAAAAAGGGATAAATGTGATATTTATGCTGTTATGTATGAGGCAGAGAATAATTCTATCATGCTCAATGGTGATGACGTATTCAACTCTGATAAATTAGTATTATTAGCACGAATAAAACCTGAAGATATCATTGAATCAGAAGATGAATGGAATGAGTTTACTATATATTTCGAATCAGTAAAAGGACGAGAAATTGACGATACGAAACTACAAAACGGTAAATATAAATTAGGTATTGTACTATCATCCAGCGTAGATGGCGCCTATTTTAGAGGGGCTATTGGTAGCACTCTATACGTTGATGAGCTAGAACTTATTTGTAAAGAATAAAAAAACTAACACAATGAAAAAATATCAATCAATCAATATCATAGTTGTGCTGCTATTTGCAAGCATATTCACAGCTCAAGCACAGGAAGAAAGAAACCAAGGTATCATCTGGTCTTATTTACATGGGTGGGAATATGGAATAAAAGCCGGTTTCAATATTGGTGGAACTTCACCATTACCTCTACCAAAAGAAATCCGTAAAATTGATAGTTATGCACCAGGAGTCGCAATTTCAATTGAAGGTAATGCGACGAAGTGGTTCGACCCCAAATGGGGGATGACTGTAGGAGTACGACTTGAAAATAAAAATATGACCACCGAAGCTACCGTAAAAAATTACGGTATGAAAATTATTAATACTAATGGTGGAGAATTACAAGGATTATGGACAGGAGGAGTAAAGACCAAAGTTAAAAATTCATATCTGACAATTCCGGTAGTTGCTAACTATAAGATAAGCAACCGTTGGAAATTGTCTGCAGGTCCATACATATCATACCTCATCGAAGGAGGATTCTCCGGACATGTATACAACGGTCATTTACGCACGCCAGACCAAACTGGTTCACGAGTTGTTTTCTCTGGGGAAAGCATAGCTACCTATGATTTCTCCGAAAATCTCCGAAAATTTCAATGGGGACTACAACTAGGCGGCGAATGGAGAGCATTTAAACATCTAAATGTATACGCTGACTTAACGTGGGGGCTGAATGATATTTTCAAAAAAGATTTTAATACAATCTCATTTGCCATGTATCCTATTTATTTGAACGTAGGATTTGGATATGCATTCTAGCATATTGTTATAAACAATCCAGATATTGTGCCAATAAAACTACGGGAAATTCTTCTCGTAGTTTTCTATTTATGTATGGACTAAATCAATAAATACTAAAGTAATATCTAAGAAAAATGGATGTCTCAATAGACCACACCTATAACATATAATTTAATTACAGTACATTCTTCATCTACACTTTAAATTTCATACCCTAGAATAACCATCAACAATTACAAAAATCCCTCCACTCATTTATTCTTCAGATGATAATAAAGAACAAGAGTGAAGGGAAATAAAACTAATTATATTTATTCTATATCTACTATTTTTCAGCTACAACTTTCACATTGTCCACTATCAAAGTACTTCCAGGAGCTCCACTAAATTTATCACCATTTTTACTAGAAGAAAACACAATAGCAAATCGATACTTTTTAGTAGGATCATAATCCTTCGTATAATTCAAAGTAAGGGTAACATCTTTATAATCTTCTTGGACACCACTAGAGAATGTTGCCATTGCTATAACCTGATCCGTATTAGTATATAAATTTGCACCGGTCAATCGTTTATCATAATCTTTATTATTAGCATCATCAGGATCCACCGTCTCCCAATATGGCACTTCATAAATAACAGCAGTTGCACTACATTCATCAGTTGTATTAGGATCCTCAACAACCGTTTCAGCTTTTACCGGATCAGGGCATGTATAATACACTGTACCCGGAGTGTATTTATAAGAGAAATGCACAGAAATAGGCTTAGAATAATATGGATTACCAAACTTTGTACTATTCAATGTATTCTGAATATCAGTTTCAAATGTTCCTAAAAATAAAGAACCAGAGGTTACTTTAGGAATAGCAGGTATTACAAATCCAGGCCATAATTCTGCTCCTGCCTGTCCATTAGTATCTAAGGTAATTAGTTTAGCAGCAACAGTGCCATCTTTTGCATCCTCACTTTTAACAACGGGATAATCACCATTATATACATTAGAATAAGCCATCTTTATAAAATACACACCTGTGTTAGAAGTAGCCCATCCACCATCCGGTTCTTCAAAAGCCCCATCATTTAAAGACTTCCAAGTCTCAAAAGAATAGTAGTCAGAAGATCCAGCTATAAAAACTGAATATTTTTTAGTTGTACCATCTTCAGCAGTGACAGTATATTCCACCTTTTTTCCATTCGAAAAATCCTGCGCAACACCTGAAGCTGGAGTTATTTTAGCTTTCGATGATACCACAATAGTAGGAATCATTTCAGACAAATCGTCATCAACAGCAGCATCGCTAACCTTAAAAGTTACTATTCCTTCCTCTTCATTAATAATAGGCTGTTCTGTTACAATATCATCATCCAAAATAAAACTTGTTATTTTAGCCTCCGAACTTTCACTACCTGTCAATTTACGACCAACAAAAGTAACCTTTACATTTTGATTTAAAGGAGCACCAACCTTTACACCTATTTCAATATTAATACTGCTACCTTTCACAGTACCAGAAATACTAACAGGGCAATTACCAAGTGGCTGTACCAAATCTAGATTCTGTTGACCTTCAAAAGAATAACCACCATCTATAGCTTTCACAGTACAAGGATCGACTTCAATGTCACCAACATTTACCAAAAAAGTAAAATTCTTCAATGACAATGCAATTTGATTAGTTCCCTTATTAGACTGTGAAATTGTAATTTTTTGATTTTCGGTAGTTCCCATTTGATTACCATCCACATTTACAGACAGATTACCAACATAGCTTCCAGCTAAATCTGTATCTATCGGGTATTTCACCTCATCATCGTCATCACTACAAGACGTAAACAATGTCGCAGTACACAATACTGCAAACAGATAATAAAATAATTTCTTTTTCATTTCTAAATTCTCTTTTTAATTAATACTAGCAAACGCGCGATATACCATCGCACCAATGCCCAAATTTCACGTTGCAAAATAACAATCTAATTTAGTATAACACAAGGTCTATTTTTCTTGTTTCTGTTCCATTTTGAAGAAAAACACCATATTTCTTTTATAAAACACCATTTTTTCACCAGCCAATATATTTTTCTAAAAATAAAAAAGACTTCTATTTCCCAAAATCGGTTACCTTTGCATAAAGAGAATGCATGATGAATAAAGAATTACCTAAAATAGACTTGCCAGAAGAATGGCTCATTGGTGCAGGTATTAATAAGGATTTACTCAACTTGTACACGAATTTTCCATGCCGATTAAAATCGGAGATTTTCGTATTATGCATGGCTGGAGAAATAGAAGCTTCAGTCAATCTGAACCACTTCACAGTACACGCCAATGATTTCGTAACAATTATGCCGGGAAGTATTATTCAGATACACAGTCTAAATGGAGAGCCTGTCCTTTACTTCGGTGGCTTCTCATCCAAATATATAGAACAGGCTAGTTTAAACCATGCAGCAATTGATACCTTATTTGTGACACTGGGAAGACCGATCATTTCATTGAAGCCGGAGGGTGCCAAGCTATTGGAAGAATATCTTCATTTTTTAATAAAACTTTATTCCTTTTTCGACGAAACAACACGCAAAAGTTTTACTCCACATCTATATAATAACATACACGCAGGAATAGCCGCCATGTATAAAAAACGGCTGCAAAATACAACAGAGAATCTATCAAAAAATGAGCTGATTTACAAGAATTTCACTCAACTAGTGATGCAAAATTATAATCAGACACGTAATGTAGCATGGTATGCCGAGAAACTAAAAATTACACACAACCACCTCTGTACTATAGTAAAACAGGTTACTGGGAACACATGCATAGAAATTATTTCTCACATGGTCATCATGGATGCCAAATCACAATTGAAATCGACAAGACTCTCTATTCAAGAAATTTCCGATTCACTCAATTTTGCCAACACATCGTTCTTCGGCAAATACTTTAAACGATATGTTGGCATGAGTCCATTGACCTATAGGAATAATGGGTAAATGACCGGACACTAACAGATTATCTTCGTTATATGCTATAAAGCCAATCAGTTATCATAATCGTATTCCAGACTAAACTCATCCACATAAAGCACACTACCGGACGCTCCGGTAAAGAAATCACCATATTTGCTTGCAGAACATACCAGGACGATATAGGTTGGTTTTCTGTTCGTAGCCCTATATTCCAGTTTCAAGTCAAATTCCTTATACACGGCAACAGAAGTTCCCGATGTAAATTCAGCATAAGCAATCACATGCTTATCATTTTTATCAAACAATTTCCGGTTAGAAGGTTTGGTGCGTATTTCAATCGGACTATCCCAATCACCAATGGCAATATAGATCGAGCAGGTATCTGTCCTTCCTTTTAAATAATTATATTCAATGGAAGAGTTATCAATGACTCCGGGCTGGTACTTATAATATCCTTTCAGATGAGTAGGATAAGCAGAGAACGATTGCCCAAAGTTCAAGATACCATTTGTTCCGTCGGTTGCCACATATTTACCGACAAAGAGGTTACCGGCTGCTAATTTCCCGGCAGAACCTACTCCCACAAACTTAGACTCAAGCTTCGCAGCCATACCGGTTGTTTTACCCGACCATATATCTTCGGTAGGAACAGAGTTGCTGTCACCTAAGGTTGTAGCTCCCTGATTTCCGGTATCCCAGAAAGGAGTTTCATTACTTCCCCACGGGTTCCAGACTTTACCGCTCTGATTCCAATTATCAAATGTACCACCTGTTAAAGGAATCGCAGCAGTCGTTCTAAAAGTAATCTCTTCACCACGATCTTCTGTTCCATCCACCAAAGCACGACATACATATTCCGTGTCCGCTTTCAAATGCGGAACACAAACATAGAAATTTACTCCATTCTGTACAACGATATCCTGATCTACCCTTGTCCATTCTTCTGATGAAGCTTCACGTATTTCAAAGCCGTTCACTACATCCTCCTGTCCTTCTCCATAAAGCCATGCTACATTAGTCCAGCCATCCGCCGAATTAGTAAAGACAACCTTATCCGTGATGAATGCGTACAAACTCCACTCTTCGGTTTTTCCTTTAAATGTCACATTTACTTTCTGCTCTTGTGTAAAGTCCTTCAAAGTGGTAAAGTCAGGCGAAACGGTAGAACTGATCGGCCCCAGCTTCAAATCTTTCACGGTTATTTTGTTGAGCATCGTATTTTTATTGACATAAACGATAGCTTGTCGAGCTTTTTCGTCAATCACGGCTCCTCCGACCTGATTCTTGACGCTAAATACGCGTTCAACGGTCTGGTTGGCTATAATCTTCCATCGATAATCCTGATACAAAGACAATACCACTTCTTTAGGAGAAGACAAATCAATCGTTGTATTCACCTTCAAATCCGTATTAGCCTCTTCCGAATAATCAAAACGGGTGACAATCACTTTCTTCAAATCCACAGAATCGAGCAAGTCTACTGTTACTGTACGTTCTTCATTATTAATGACTGCACTACCAATCTGTCCATTCACCTCAAAGCCGGTAATAGATAATCTGACAACAGGATACGGCAAATCGTTCTTGACGCATGATGAAAAAGCAAATGCAATGCAAATGCATATAATTAAGGATAAAAGTCTATTTCTGCCTTTACTTTTCATGATTACATACTTATAGTTAATCCTAAATTAATATCAAACAAATTTATTTTAAAGTTGGCTCCACCATTCGTACGGGAACCCTTCTCACCAAGATTATTCACCTGACTTTCCTTACGGTATTTCAAGCCTATCACTCCCACACTACATTCCACACTCACATTTTGCATAATAAAGACAGCCACTCCCGGATTAATCCCCAACTGTGCCTCAAATATATTCGTTTTGGTATTCTTCAAACTCTCGCCCGAACCTCTTGTAAACTCCGAATGTCCGAATCCCAAACGCAGATTGGTTTCATTGAACAATCCGAAACGTTTTCCCGGATCCAACCCGATATAGGAGCTATGGAAAAAGGTGCAATTATACAACTCTTCTTTCAACTTCAATTCCTTGAGAGTGAAATTCACGTCATCATCAATCTTAAAACTAACATTGCCTAAATGACCATCCGTATGCTTATAACCGAGCTTTACACCCACTACCTGATTATCTTTGAAAAAATAACCGATAAAAGGAGCCACATTAATGGTACGTGCTTCAAAATCAAAATCATCGAGGTAAGTAAACAATAATTTAGAGTCCTCACTGTTATAATCCCAAAATGAAAAATCCGTACCAAACATCCATTTTCCTTTAGGCATAAAGCGATAATTCACAATGCCACGATCAAACCGCCCTACCCTTTTGATTCTCAATAAATCAATGCCTCGCTTGGTCTCTAACGTATCACTTTTCCAATCGAACTCTCTTTTAACCGTTTCAACCGTGTGAACCGGAAGTGCAGCTGTTATTTTACTATCCTGTTTACGCTCCGACAATACAAGGTCACAAATAGTTCCTTCTAACTTCAAAGGAGTATTGACAACATCAGAAGCCAATTTTATATCCGTTGAAGAAACCGGCGGAACAGCTACTGCTTCTCTCTTAGACGCAACCTTCTGCCTTTTATCTGCCTGCTTTTTATCTACAAACTTCTCCACTGGTCTTTCTTCAGATTTCTCCACTGTTCTTTCTTCAGGCTTCTTCACAACCTTTTCCACAGAATTCTCTGCTGGAGACACGTTTTCCTCCACTTCTCCAATTATCTGGCGGGCAGAGTTCACAGCAGCTTCAGGTACCTGATGAGTATCCTCTACTGATGACAATACCTCCTGTTTGTCTTCCTGTCCCTCACTTTTTATTCCATAAAAGAATACCAAGCCGGCACATACAACCAGAAGCAGGAACAGTAATATGTATTTTTTTCTATGTCTCATAAAATCATAAGCAAATCGTCAATCCTAAACTAATATTGAAAGGATTCACCCTAAAGTTAGATCCACCCGTCATCCGTTTTCCCGTCTCTCCCAGATTATTTTTCTGTTTTTCCTGCCTGTAACGAATGCCGGCTATTCCGAGCGAACATTCAATACTTACATTTTGCATGATAAAAACAGCCAATCCCGGATTTATTCCCAATTGCACCTCAAATATATCTGTTTGAGTATTAACCAGATTTTCTTCTACACCACGGTCGAATTTAGACTTTCCAAAATTGAACGTCAAAGCAGTCTCATTGAACAATCCAAATCGTTTACCGGCATCCAAACCTACATAAGAGCGATGAAAGAACGACACGTTATACAAATTTTGTTCCAACTTTAAATCTTTCAAAGAGAAATCGACATCATCATCAATTTTCAGCGTGATATTATTCAAGGCTCCCCGCATATTCCGGTATCCGAACTTCAATCCCAACACCATATTATCACGGACAGCATAGCCTCCATATACAGAAAAATTCAGATTACGCCCATTACAATCAAAATTATCAAAATAGGCAAACAGCAGTTTATTATCCGCACTATTATAATCCCAGTATGACATTGTGAAACCAGAGATCCACTTCCCTTTAGGAATGAAACGATAGTTCATGATTCCACGATCATAACGTCCGATACGTTTGATTCGCAGGAAGTCCAAGCTCCCTTTTACCGGTAGCGTATCCTTCTGAAAAACGGGGACAGAATCTTCTACCTCCAACGATTGACAAACCGTTTCCGTCTTTCCCCACAAAGAGAAAACGAATACAGACACCAGTACTGTTACCAATAACCGTTTATACATTCGTCTTGTTTTTTAAAGGTAAAAAGCTATTCCCAGTCCTATACTGAAAAGATTAATTTTAAAATTGGCACTCATCGACGAACGGTTGCTTTCGTAAATCCGGTCCGTCACTTGATGGGTTCGACTGACATTCAGTCCCAACACACCAATGCTTACTTCCACTGCCGTATAATTATTGATAAAGGCAACCAAACCTGGACTCAAACCAACACTTGCATCCAAAGAAGTCTGATATACTCCTGTCAGGTCATCCCCTTTACCGTTCACCACTTTTGAAACAGAACCTCCCAACTCTAACTGCACTTCATTGAATAATGCAAAACGCTTGCTAGTACCTAAATTGATGTAATTTCTCAAAACAGCAATTCCCGAATAAGAGTTCTTCAATTCATACAGGTTACTAATATCAAAGTTGGTATCTTCATCAATATTTACACTGATATTATTTAGCTTGGTATACGTCCGGCTATACATAAAACGTCCACCTGCAGCTACATTATCCTTAAAAGCATAACACAATACCGGACTCACTTTAAAAGCATACCCTTCCCCACTCAAATTCTCTATCACCAGAAACTGATAGTTATCATTTGAGTATTGAGAATAAGAAACTGAACTACCCACAATCCATTGTCCCTTAGGAATGAAAGTTCTCATTTCTATATTCCGTTTGAACTCCTGTTGCGCGCATGTTTGCGTCGTTCCAACAATTATTCCCAAGATTATCAGGAATGAAGTTTTGATAAAGTAATTCATACTTTGCTTATTCATAAATTAATTCCAAATCATCAAGCCACAAAGTACTGCCCGTACTTCCGGTAAAATAATCTCCATATCTACTTGCACTACCCACTAAAATAATATCAGTCGGTTTACGGTTAGAGCGATAGTTAATCGGGATCTCCAGTTTAATCAATCCTTCACCCTCCGTCGACTCTTTAAGAATACACTCTCCATAGCCTATCACATTCGAAGAATTTGAATCAAAAAGCTGCCTGTCAGCAGGCTTTGTCTTAATAAGTACTGGTATATCCGTTTCTCCTTCAAAAGTCTGATGTGGCCAGTCACCCAATGCTACATAAATAGAGCCCATGTCTTTACTGTTTTTCGGCAACTCGCTCAATGTTGAATAGTCCACCGTACCAGCTACATATCTATAATAAAGCACCAATTTCGATGGACGTGAAGTGAAAGGACGTCCAAACCGTAAGATACCGTCTGTTCCATCTATTTTCAGGAACTTCCCGACAAATACATTTCCGGCAGCAAAAGCACCAATTCCAAAAAGAGCCACATATTGAGACTGTAATTTTGCAGAATAATTCCCGCTGTGCTTAATGGCTGCGTCATACGTTGTCACATTCTTATTCAATGTGGCAGAACCTGTATTACCACTATCCCAGAACATTTCTCCACCACTCTTATAAATATAAAGAGGAGAACTTCCATGCCAGTCTTCAAACCCGGCATTCGGTAATTGTGCAGGAGCTTCTGTAGTGAATTGTTTTGTTTCTTTCGCTGCAACAGTACCAGCCATTGCCTGATATTCATAGGTTATACCAGGTTCAAGTCCGGTTATTTGACTCGTAAATATTTTATTATTCAACACTGCCTGATTCGAATACATCCAATCATTGGAACCAAGCGCCCGGTAACGGAAATTCATTTCTGTAACTGAAGCAACCAGACTACCATACAGAGTGGCTTTTGTTGACCAAATATCGTTCTGTGTAGCAATATCCTCGGTAGCAACCAAAGCATCTGTAGCAATAACCGTCAACGTTTTCGCTCTATCTTTTCCATTCCGGTCCCTTACTTCAATGTCAAATCGATAGGTGTTATTACCGTCGTCAATCGAATTAGTCATTATCTCTCTCAAGTTTTCCTTAAATGCAAACTGAACCTTTGTCATATCCGCATTAAATTGGATACTAAATCCAAGATTATCCAGTTCTCTTATCTGAACTTCAGTCAATTCCATCAAGTCGAAAGAAGAAAAATGGGTAATTCCCAACCGTGCAAAATCCGCACTCGTCACTTTCAGTTCAGTAAAAGGCACACTGGCAGCCATCCGCACAACAATAGGTGTTTCCTTGTCGAATTGCGCACGATAAACTGCATTATCCAACTCATAAATCTGATCATTCTCGATTATCTTAATAACAGGACGTGCCAGTATATCTACTTTCTCATCCGTCGTCAAAGCTGTTTCAACCACATTTACAGAAATCATGCCACCACCCACTTCAGAGGAAGAATTACTAAAAGTCAAATCATATCTGGTTGCTTTCCGCACCAAATTAATAACTCCACTTTTGGTTATTTCTGTTTCACTGCCGTTAAGTTGCCCAACAAGATTCCATCTTAATTGGTTTTCATCATCCAACAGCATAAAATATCCTAGTTGGGATATATTATCCTGTGTATATTCCAAGGTCCCCAATCGGTTACTCACCGTAATTTTATAAGTAGGAAATGCCTCCTGTAATTCGTCAGACAGAGCCAGACTGACTACTGTATTGCGAATGCCACACACTACTGATTCCGAAATAGCCGTCCCTTTTGAAATTGTAAACTCTTTCGTCCCCTTGAAATAAGAATCGGTAAAAGATGCAGCTACGGAATCACCCGCAGTAACTTCCGCTTTATAATTGTCGGGAACTAACAGTATTTGTTCCGGCATTTCATCCAAAGTGGCGAATTTACGCACCAAGCCCTCCGCGTTACGGATATACACTTTACACTTCTGAAGCAATTCTTCATCAGTAAGCGTAGCTCTCGTCTTTCCGGCAGAAACAGTGGGTAATTCACGTTGAACACCTATCTTTAAAGATAATGCACCCTCTCCATTATTTGTCAGGTCACTTTCACGGCAGGAGACACAAACAAGTCCAACAATGAAAGCTATAACTAATATATGTATCAGTTTTTTCATTCTGTTTTCTTTGCTATTGATTTCAATGCTAAAGTAGCTGTTCTGGTATTATTTGCCTGATCGACAACGGTAATAATAAAATTATGAGAAGCAAGTCCATACAATCCGAGTAGCGGCGTAAACTGTGTAATATCAAACACCAAATATTTCACTCCGATCACTTCACTGCTCACCGGGAAACCTAAGCTCTTCAACGCTTTCTCCAAATCTGCATTTGCAGGGTGTGCCAAATCAAATTCGGAAGACAAGCCTACCGACTTCAGAATTTCAGGTGTCAAAGTCTCCGAATCAATCTTCACTTTCAAATTTTGAATACCATTATCTGCCGTGATATTAACAATAATAGTTTTGGTTTCGTCTTTCTCTACTTCTATCTCATCCATTATATTGAAACCTTGTCCTACGATTGTCGGTGCACTTGTACCAGGATTTACAGATGGATCTTCCGGCAATATATCTTCTGCTCCCGGATCAGCCCAAGCGAGCAAATCCACTTTCTTACATACTGCATCCAGCTTTACGCTTAATCCCATGTCACCCACTGAAGGTATCTCCAGATTAAACACAATGTTCCGGTGCTCTCCACCTTTCACATTGCTGAAACTGGTTTGGTCTTCTGTCCATTCCCCATCTACCGTTCCCTGGAAATGAACAATGATGATATTGCTTACTTCGGCAGCTTCAAAGAATCCGGCACGTCCACTTCCAATATCGTTATTATTAAAAGTCAGTTCACCTGTACCGACTTTTATTGTAATGGATTGGTCACCACCGACTTTCTGCTTCAAATCATCATTGAGATCGACTGTCACCATTATATTCTGCAAGAAGCATTTAATTACATCAACCGATGTAACCTCATCTTTCTTTATTGTAAAAGTTTGGGTTCCTTTATAGAAAGGTTTTTCCCATTCAGCAGGTTTTACGTCATGTGATAATGCTTCAATCTTATAGTTACCCACATTCAAGGTTAAGATTTCAGGCATATCTCTATATCTTGTATATTCCTTTACCAATAAATTATTATCAGTTGAATAAATCCGAATGATATAATCATCTGTATTGATTGCTTTACCGTCCGCACGTGACAGCACATCCACAGAAACAGAAACACTTGTTCCCGCAAGTCTTACCTGTCCTTCGCCTTGATTTGTATTCCCGGTTCCTTCGTCGTCCCTTCCAAAATCAGGATTATCATTCATACAAGCACTGCATAAACCTAAGATGCTTGCCAAACATATAAAAACGAGTTTTTTTATTGCTTTCATATTACTCATTACTTATATTCTAATATTATATTTTTATCTATATACAATTCACTACCAGTAGAAACAGCTTCACCCTTATTATCCGTTGTTTTAATCTTACTGTCTTCAACACTTTGAGTGTTTGAAGCATTGGAAGAAGAGGCAAACATCACTCTTAAATGAGTCGCTTTTTTCTCAAACATCGTATTATAAGTTAAGTCCACCGTGAAGTCCTTTTGAGAACTCGTCGCTGTTAAGACTTCACTACCTTCGGCCAGCTTTAATGTTTGTCCTCCTTCGCGGTTTTCTACTATTACAGTTACAATACCGCCCTGATCGTTATTAGCTACATAAGTATAAGTACCCTTTAGCTTTATCGGACGGGAAGTGAAGGATATACCTTCATTATAGATTTCTACATTAGTAGAATGGTTATAACTATAACTTCCCAGGAAAAGCTTACCGGCAGAACGATGACCATGCGTAGGAGGCGTAAGACTTGTTAACTGATCTGCACTAAATCCACCACTTCCTGAAGGAGGATCATTAGAGGTTATAGTCCATGCCACATTGCGCATCAAAACTCCATTATTTTGCTGCATACTTGAAAGAACCATATACCAAGTATTTTTATTACCTGTAGTTGGTACAGTTTTACTATTTACTGTCGCCCAACTTGCACTACTTTCAAGATCAAGGGCCGTTAAAACAGTTGTATCAAATCTATTATCTCCCCAAAAACCTTTATGGTAATATTTACCTCCCTTATTAATAGTGCCACTAAACAGAGTAGTCCCCCATCCCTGCGTGAAATCCGGAAGCTGTATTACACTCTCTGTTGTCTGCATAACAGGAATTGAATAAGTCGTACCATCATCACAAGTCGTTCTGAAATAATAAGTAGTTCCCGGAGTAAGTCCTGAAATGACAGCCTTTCCAGTGGTTACATCCAGTTTCAAATCTTTGGCATCCACTTTCGTCCACGTACTTCCATTCAAAGAAATATATGCTTCAATAGCACTCATCACATTAGACATATCTTCGGCATATTCAGGTATAATCGTCATTTCAGCCGTGTATGACCACATATCAAACGGTTCGAGGATAACACTATAAGAAGGTATAATAACAGCTACGGAAACGATGGCTGATTTCAAACCGTTATATTCAGCCTGGAAGTCTTTGGCTACAACTCCCATATCAATACCGCTTGCTTTTATATTGTAATATCCTTCTTTTCCTTCTATCGGAGTGATAACCGTATTGTTAATCAAAGTCATCACACCATAATAACGATAATAAAGTTTAATATTCTGCGGATTGCCTTCTTTCAGTTTCACCGGAATCGTCACTTCTTTACTCTTCATCTTCACAGGCTCCGTAGGCAGCAACATAAAGTTCTTAGGCGTTGTTATATTCAACACATAATCTTCACTTTGCTTACCATAAGTACTGGTGGCACTCAAATAGAATAAATGAGTATCATTATTATCCGTGATATTCAGATTAGGAATCAAACCAGTAAAATTAATAATACCCATCTGATCCTGATTAATACCAAAGCCAATCAACTTCACACCTGATTTGTCCAACAATGCTTGATCTTCAGGAGTAAGTGCCGCCAGATTAAATCCTTCCTCCGGCCAATCGGGTAAATTAGGAGAAGTAGTTCTAAGAATACATTTCGTAAAACCGCCCAAAGAAGTCAACAAAGCCGATAACTGATTCGATTCAATAGGATTACCGTCCCACTGATTACCATCATTACTTGTTTTCTCAAATCCGGTCAATGTAAAATAAGGAGGTTTAATATTCAATGCTTTATCCGAAATATCCAAAGTAATGGGTCTGACTTCCGTTACACGGTCAAAAACAATGCTCAACATGGCTTTACCAGCGTCCACATTCATTTGCAAATGATAATGATGTTGAGCTAACGCCTCCTCAATGGTAGCCACTTCAATAGTAGTCGGACTTAGTCCGCCATTCACTTTCGTGAAAGTCAGTTTTACTGAAATTCTCCCCGGCTTCACAAAAGCAGCACGTGTTTCTCCGGACGAAAAAGAAACTTCACTTCCCAACTCTGCCTGTACGGTAGAAGAATAAGTCTTAAAATACTGTTTGAAATCATCCGTGTATTCAATACTTATTTTAGTATTGGCCAACTTACAAGTAGTTTCTACGGGAGTAGTCTCGCCACCACGGATGTTAAAATCGGTAGTACCCTCATAATAAGGAGAATCAAAGCCTTCCTTCTCAATGTCACCATAGAAAGCTTTCAAGGTATAACTTCCTACCGGAAAAGTAGTGTCTTCATCATAGTCACTCAACTTATCCCAGGAAGCCTGCACTTTGTCACCTTGCAACACAGAAATAGAGAAATCTTGTATGGAAGGCAGTACTTCCTCACTTGAGCGTGTCGTAACATCTGTCACCGAAGAATTTGCGGATAGATGCAAGCTCATTCCGCCAAAGGCACCCGAACGCTTTTCATCGTTTACACAACTGCACAACAATACAATCTCTAAAAATAAAATAAACTTCAAAATACCCTTCATACCGAATTAAATACGCCTTTAAATAATACGGAGTCCCTCTCTCTGAAATCAAAGATAAGCTTAAATACCTAATATACAGGTGCTATCTTGTAAACTGGCCGCAAAAATACAGTTTTATTTCTTTATAATAAAGTATCTAAAGAAAGTTTTATTTTCAAATATGAAAAGAAGACCACAATTAAGGCCTGGAATATGAAAAATGAAACATTTTTAAGAGATATAACATAGAAGTTCTGTCTTTCAGATGAAAAACAGAACTTCATTATGTAATAGCTTAAACGTTAATAAAGCTTATTTATCGACACCTGGCATCAAGACTACGCCCAGCTTCTTCTTGCCGTCCATCTTGACTATCACAGGCTTTTCAAAGCGAACATGACGGAGATAGTTCGTTTCCTGCACTGCTGGTTGTGCATTGAGGAAATCCTGATTATAAACTCCATCATTCATAAAGGCGTTGATCGTGAAATATCCCACCCCGAAAGAAGTCAGGTTCTGGAAAAAGTGTGTCCCCTGACTGGGATCTACCCGGTAATTAGTCAGACCGGCTTCCACAATCACACGGGCAGCCGAAATATGAGGCCACTTCACCGGAATACCAAGCCATGTATCACTGCTTCCCCAGCGTCCCGGACCAACCAATACATAGTTCTTTCCTTCGTTCAGGAACTGTTGATTGATCTTTTCTATCTCCCAGGCAATCGTCTGATTATTGGAGGCACTATAATTGTCGGTTTTTACATAAACCACATCATATACCTCATTCATAATACCGTGTCCCAACGAATTATACGAACGGAGAATCACATCTTCATCAGGAATCTCGTTCAAATCCTCGTCCAGCATTTCTTTGCTGTCTACGATAGGACGGATCTGCAACAGATAGAAAGTTCCGGATTTATCATGTTCGCGACTTAACGTTGCTGCAAATTCAATTTCAACCGGACGGCGCATCTCCTGTTCACCATATTTCAATACTAACTGCAGAATACGAGCTAACGGGAAAACATCATGTTGCAGGATATTAGCAAAAGTAATCACCTTACGTCCTCCCGGATATAAACCATCACGAATGATCTGATCGTACGGATCGTAGGTAGAAGCAATATAACGCAGAGCACCGTCACTTTCTGCCTCTTTGACATGAAGTTTCAGCAAATTAAAACCATCGTCGATAGAAAAATCATGTCCGGCATTTTTCAAATCCAATGCATAGAAACGGGTTTGAGTCTCCTTGAGAGCAATTTCCATTTCGCTGGTCTGTAACACCTGATTAGGATGATAAGGGGAAAAACGAAGGGTCATGCCACCGTCAACAATATATTTTCCTAATCCCAAAGCCAGATTCACCGTTCCCTCTTCTGCCTTTTCATTCCCCAACGGATAATAATTGAGCGAGCGTGCCACACCGGACATGGAAGGATAATAACGGTCACCATACTGATTGCCAACTACTTCCTGTAAGATAACAGCCATTTTCTCCTGATCGATTACATTCGACGTAGCTTGCATATACGCTTTGCTGTCACGGAAATAAACCGAAGCATACACCCCTTTGATGGCATCGGAAAGCATCCGCAACATTTCATAGCGGTCGTCCAGATAAGGAATCATGTAGGTGTTGTAAATTCCTGCAAACGGCTGATAATGTGAGTCCTCCAACAAGGAAGAAGACCGAATGGCAATCGGAGACTTCACGACATCGAAGAAAGTGAAAAAGTCCTCTACCAACCGGTCCGGCAATTTAGCCTTCAGGAAGTATTTCAAAATCGTATCATCATCCGCATCCGACAGTGCAATCTGATACAGATTGTTGGTGTCCATGAACTCATCAAAGACATCCGTGCAAAGCACCACTGTTTTCGGAATAGCAATACGCGCATTTTCAAACTCGTCAAACTCCGGATGACGCTTCACCATATTATCAATAAATGCCAGTCCACGTCCTTTTCCTCCGAGAGAGCCATCCCCGATACGGGCAAAGTTAGAATAACGGTCGAAGCGGTCGCGCTTAAAGACCGCCACGACTCCCTGGTTCTTCATCTTACGATACTTCACAATCGCCTCAAAGATGATTTTACGGTGAGCATCGACATCCTGAAGACTATTCCAGGTTATCGGTTTCAAGAATTCAGCCACCGGGAACATGGCACGCGAATAAAACCAACGCGACACGTGATTCCTGCTGATATGATATAAGAAAGATTCCGCAGGTACGGCAAAAAGAATATTTTGCAGCTCCTTCAAATTCCGGACGCGGGCAATCTCCTCCCCGGTATCCGGATTGCGGAAAATAAAATCACCAAAACCAAAATTATCGGAGACGATACGGCGCAAATCAACGTCCATCTTCTTGGAGTTCTTGTCGATAAAGCTGGCACCATACTTGGCTGCATAAGACGAATTTTCAGATTCGGAAGACTGGATTATCAAAGGAACAAACGGATCATTCTTACGTATCTCCGCACACAACTTGATACCTGCCAGACCGTCTTTCTCTCCCCGTTCCACTTTCGGGAAACGGACATCAGTGATTACCCCCAATATATTATTCTGATACTTATGATAGATCTCCATCGCCTCCTGATACGTACGTGCCAACACTATTTTAGGACGTCCGCGCATACGGAGCGTACGCTGGTGTGCATTCAAGGCTTCGGTAGAGAATTCCTGACTCTGCTTCAACACGAACTTATACAGATTCGGCAAAATGGAAGAATAGAAACGAATGCCATCTTCCACCAAAAGAATCAGCTGTACACCGACCTCCTGTACATCGTGTTCCAGATTCATCTTGTCCTCTATCAACTTAATGATAGACACCAACAGGTCAGTATTACCCAACCAGCAGAACACATATTCGAACGCACTTAAATCTTCATTGATAATCCGTTTGGTAATACCATGGCTAAAAGGAGTCAGTATGACGATAGGAATATGCTCGTATTTCTCTTTGATGTGACGGCCGATATCGAAACTGTCATTATCCCCCGTGCTCGGCATACAAATCACCAGGTCGAACGACATATTTTCCAACTGTGACAGTGCTTCCTCCTCCGTAGATACCTGCGAGAAACGAGGTGGATAGCGCAGAGACAAAGAAGTGTATTCATTGAAAATCTTCTCATCAATGCGCCCGTCATCCTCCAACATGAAAGCATCGTAAGGATTAGCGATTAATAACACGTTAAAAATCCGCCTTGTCATCAAGTTAGCGAATTGTGTATCTTTGAAGTAAAGCTGGTTTAATTTATATTTACTAAGCATAAAGTCATTCTCCTTTCTTATTTCAAATCGTCTATCTGCAGAATCACATTTTGCAAAGTTAATTCTTTAAATCTCATTTTCCACCATCTTCTTTATAAAGTTTACTTGTTTATCTCTTATTATTTTGTAGATTTGTAACTTTAAGTTTATTCAAAAAGACTTTTTATTCACATGAAAAAAGTAACTTTATTAATGAGTGGAATCATGGTGATGTCATGCGCTCCCCAACAGAAAAAGCTTGTCTACCCCGAGACGGCAAAGGTAGACACCGTAGACGTGTACTTCGGTACACAAGTTCCCGACCCTTACAGATGGCTGGAAAATGACACCAGTGCAGCTACTACTGCCTGGGTAGAAGCACAAAACAAAGTAACGAATGAGTATCTAAGTCAGATTCCATTCCGGGAAAACTTGTTGAAACGATTGACCACACTGGCCGATTACGAGAAGATCAGTGCGCCAATCAAGAAACATGGCAAATATTACTTCAGTAAAAATGACGGCCTGCAAAACCAGAGTGTATTCTACGTACAAGATTCACTGGACGGCGAGCCTCGCGTTTTCCTCGACCCGAACAAGCTCTCGGACGATGGCACAGTGGCACTGACCGGTCTTTACTTCTCAAACGACGGCAAATATACCGCTTACAGCATCTCACGCAGCGGATCGGATTGGTCTGAAATATTTGTCATGGACACTGAAAGTGGCAAGTTATTGGAAGACCACATCGAATGGGCCAAATTTACCGGTGCCGCCTGGCAAGGAGACGGATTCTACTACAGCGCCTACGATGCTCCCGCCAAAGGAAAAGAATTCTCCAACGTAAACGAAAAGCACAAAATCTATTATCACAAAATAGGTGAACCGCAATCGAAAGATAAACTGATTTATCAGAATCCGGCTTATCCGAAACGTTTCTATACAGCCAGCACCAGCGAAGACGAACGTATTCTCTTCCTCACAGAATCCGGTGCCGGAAGAGGCAACAACTTATTTATAAGGGACCTAAAAAAGCCGAATTCTCCTTTTATCCAACTGACTACCGACCTCGACTACCAATACTACCCGATTGAAGTGATCGGCGACCAGATTTATATTTATACTAACTATGGTGCACCGAAAAACCGGATCATGGTAGCCGACATCAACCGTCCGAAACTGGAAGACTGGAAAGAACTCGTTCCCGAATCGGAAGCCGTTCTTTCAAATGCAGAAGTGATCGGTGGCAAACTGTTCCTTACTTACGACAAAGATGCTTCGAACCATGCATACGTTTACGGCCTCGACGGCAAGCAGATTCAGGAAATCCAACTGCCTTCACTCGGTTCGGTAGGCTTTAGCGGCAACAAAGACGATAAAGAATGTTTCTTCGGATTCACTTCATTCACCATTCCGGGTGCCACTTATAAATATGATATGGACCAGAACACCTACGAACTATACCGTGCACCGAAAGTACAGTTCAACTCGGATGATTTTGTGACGGAACAAATATTCTTTGCCAGCAAAGACGGTGTAAAAGTTCCGATGTTCCTTACCTATAAGAAAGATCTGAAGAAAGACGGCAAAAATCCTGTATTCCTCTACGGATACGGTGGTTTCGGCATCAGCCTCAACCCGGGTTTCAGTGCAATGCGCATCCCATTCCTCGAAAATGGCGGTATCTACGCACAAGTCAACCTGCGTGGTGGCAGCGAATACGGTGAAGACTGGCACGTAGCCGGAACTAAGATGCAGAAGCAGAATGTATTCGACGACTTCATCTCTGCTGCCGAATATCTTATCAACGAAAAATATACGAATAAAGATAAAATCGCCATTGTAGGTGGCTCCAATGGTGGTCTGCTGGTAGGTGCCTGCATGACACAGCGTCCGGACCTGTTCCGTGTAGCAATTCCGCAGGTAGGCGTGATGGATATGCTTCGCTATCATAAATTTACTATTGGTTGGAACTGGGCAAGCGATTACGGAACAAGCGAAGACAGCAAAGAAATGTTTGAATACCTCAAAGGCTATTCTCCATTGCACAACCTGAAACCGGGCACAAAATATCCGGCAACACTGGTAACCACTGCCGACCATGACGACCGTGTGGTTCCCGCCCATTCATTCAAGTTTGCCGCTACGCTGCAAGCAGACAACGACGGTACAAACCCGACACTGATCCGCATCGACAGCAAAGCAGGTCACGGTGCAGGCAAACCAATGGCAAAAGTACTTGAAGAACAAGCAGACATCTACGGTTTCATCATGTACAATTTGGACATGAAGCCGGATTTTAAGAAGTAAAAAGTACAAAGTATTAAATTCAGGTATTAAGTATGAGCACTTAATACTTACATTAAACATTAGGTATAGAGTATTAAGTATGAGCTCATGCGGTTTGCAGCGTAGCCTACCACTTAATACTTTATACCTAATGCTTTTTCTACTATCATTTTATCATTATTTAATCAAAATAATGGCATAAAACCAATCACATCTGAAAAATTTTCCTATATTTGCAGTGAATTAGTTGACATTTTATCAGAATTAACCTTTTAAAATATAGTATCATGAACATCCAGAAAATCATGTCCTCTTTGGAGGCTAAGCATCCCGGTGAATCTGAATATCTTCAGGCAGTGAAGGAAGTTCTTCTTTCTATCGAAGATATATACAATCAACATCCTGAATTTGAAAAAGCTAAAATCATAGAAAGATTGGTAGAACCTGACCGTATCTTCACTTTCCGTGTGACATGGGTGGACGATAGAGGCGAGGTACAGACCAATCTCGGCTATCGTGTACAATTCAATAATGCGATAGGCCCATATAAAGGTGGTATTCGTTTCCATGCATCCGTTAATCTTTCCATTTTGAAGTTCCTCGGCTTCGAACAAACATTCAAGAATGCACTGACTACCCTGCCTATGGGTGGTGGTAAAGGCGGTTCCGATTTCTCTCCACGCGGTAAGAGCGATGCTGAAATCATGCGTTTCTGCCAGGCATTTATGCTGGAGTTGTGGCGCCATCTCGGACCGGATATGGATGTGCCTGCCGGTGACATCGGCGTAGGAGGACGTGAAGTGGGCTATATGTTCGGCATGTATAAGAAACTGACTCGTGAATTTACCGGTACATTCACCGGCAAAGGATTGGAATTCGGCGGTTCATTGATTCGTCCGGAAGCTACTGGTTTCGGAGGACTGTATTTTGTCAACCAGATGCTTCAGGCAAAAGAGATCGATATAAAAGGTAAGACAGTGGCAATCTCCGGTTTCGGCAACGTTGCCTGGGGAGCAGCTACTAAAGCTACCGAACTGGGTGCAAAAGTGATTACAATTTCCGGTCCGGACGGATATATCTACGATCCGGATGGCATCAGTGGTGAAAAAATTGACTATATGCTTGAACTTCGTTCTTCGGGCAACGATATTGTGGCTCCCTATGCTGAACAATATCCGAACGCAACCTTCGTAGAAGGAAAACGCCCGTGGGAAGTGAAAGCAGACATCGCGCTTCCTTGCGCCACCCAGAACGAATTAAATGGAGAAGATGCTCAAAATCTCATAAAAAATGACGTACTTTGCGTCGGAGAAATTTCCAACATGGGATGTACCCCTGAAGCTATCGATCTTTTCATTGAACATAAGACGATGTATGCTCCGGGTAAAGCGGTCAACGCAGGTGGTGTAGCCACTTCCGGTCTGGAAATGTCTCAAAACGCAATGCACCTTAGCTGGAGTGCTGCCGAAGTGGACGAAAAGCTCCATGCAATCATGCACGGCATCCATGCACAATGCGTGAAGTACGGCACGGAACCCGACGGATACATTAATTATGTGAAGGGTGCCAACATTGCCGGATTTATGAAAGTAGCTCACGCAATGATGGGACAAGGAGTTATTTAATAATTGAAAATTGAGAATTAAAAATTAAAAAATAAAAGATTTGGTAGTGGACTATAAAAGAGTTTGGTAGTGGACTATGTTAGTCAACAAGACATTTATTTTTCAATTCTCAATTTTTAATTCTCAATTTATTCAAGGACTTTGTTTAGTTGTATTTGTATTTGTGGTTTGCGCTGCTCGTCTCCTGTGACAGGACGCGGGTAGCGCTATTTTTTTGAGATTAACATTATTTTCGCTGGAATTAATTATCTTTGTAGCATGATAGGTTAAATAATAGTTTGTGAATTTGTTATATGCGATAAACAACTCACAACTAATAATTTGCCATTATTGGTTTTGTAATTAATAATCAAGTAATAAATAAAAATGCTACAACCCGAATTGAAATTTCGCCGTGACAAGATTCGCAGTCTGATGGTGTCGCAGGGCATTGACGCCGCACTTATCACGTGTAATGCAAATTTAATTTACACGTATGGCTGTGTAGTCAGTGGCTATCTTTACCTCCCCCTTCATTCGCCTGCACTATTATTTTTTAAACGTCCTAATAACATCACAGGAGAGCACTCATTCTCTATCCGCAAACCGGAACAAATTGTTGATCTGCTGAAAGAACAAGGATTGCCGATGCCAACCAAACTGATGTTAGAAGGTGACGAACTTCCTTATACGGAATATTGTCGTCTGGCCAGTCTCTTCCCGGAAGCGGAAGTGGTAAATGGTACCCCGTTGATTCGCCAGGCACGCAGTGTGAAAACACCTGTAGAAATTGAAATGTTCCGCCGCTCCGGCATTGCTCATGCAAAGGCTTATGAGCAGATTCCTGGTGTTTATCGTCCCGGTATGACGGACATTGAATTTTCCATCGAAATAGAACGCCTGATGCGCCTGCAAGGTTGCCTCGGAATTTTCCGGGTATTCGGACGTAGTATGGAAATATTCATGGGTAGCGTACTGACCGGGGATAATGCCGGTTACCCCTCTCCTTATGATTTTGCCTTAGGCGGTCAGGGACTTGATCCTGCCTTGCCGGGAGGAGCAAATAAAACTCCGTTAAAAGAGGGACAAAGCGTTATGGTGGACTTAGGTGGCAACTTCAACGGCTACATGAACGATATGAGCCGTGTATTCTCCATCGGCAAACTGCCCGAAGAAGCTTACACCGCCCATCAGGTTTGTCTGGATATTCAGGACAAAATTGCTTCCATTGCCAGACCAGGTATTGCCTGTGAAGTGCTTTACGACACAGCAGTCGAAGTGGTCAAAGCAGCCGGATTTGCCGACAAATTTATGGGAACAGGACAACAAGCCAAATTTATCGGTCACGGCATCGGGCTTGAAATTAACGAAGCTCCGGTACTGGCTCCCCGCATAAAGCAACCATTAGAACCGGGTATGGTCTTTGCCCTCGAACCGAAAATCGTTATTCCGGGTGTAGGTCCCGTAGGTATCGAGAACTCTTGGGTAGTGACCAACGAAGGAATCGAAAAACTGACAAACTGCAATGAAGAAATCATTGAATTAAGTTAAACAGACAATGAAAAAGATGTGTCCGGCAAAGAACCGGCACATCTTTTTCTACTAATAATAACACACTTAACCCCCAAAACCAATGAAACAACCTTTCATTCTAACCATTGTATCCTCTGTTGCCTGCGCTGCAACAGCCGCCAACAAAGCACCGGAAAACACCACACCGACAAAGTCAAAAACACCCAACGTTGTATTTATCTACGCCGACGATCTCGGCTACGGCGATCTGGAATGTTACGGAGCTAAAAACGTACAGACACCCAACGTCAACCGACTGGCAAAATCGGGAATCCTTTTCACCAATGCTCATGCAACAGCCGCCACCAGCACCCCTTCCCGCTACTCCATGCTAACCGGAGAATACGCATGGCGCAAAGAAGGAACGGATGTAGCGGCAGGAAATGCCGGAATGATTATCCGTCCCGAACAATACACCATGGCAGATATGTTCAAAAGTGTCGGTTACACCACTGCCGCAGTAGGCAAATGGCATCTGGGACTCGGAGATCAAACCGCCACTCAAGACTGGAATGCTCCGTTACCGTGCGCACTGGGCGATTTAGGTTTCGACTATCATTACATTATGGCAGCTACAGCCGACCGTGTACCCTGTGTGTACATCGAAAACGGGAAAGTAGCCAACTATGATCCGAGTGCTCCCATCGAAGTCAGTTATCAAAAGAACTTCGAGGGTGAACCTACCGGAAAAAGTAATCCTGAATTACTTTATAACCTCAAGCCAAGTCACGGTCACGACATGTCGATCGTTAATGGAATTTCACGCATCGGTTTTATGAAAGGCGGTGGAAAGGCACTCTGGAAAGACGAAAACATTGCTGATTCACTTACCACACACGCCATTCAATTCATCGAGGAAAACCAAAATAAACCTTTCTTTCTCTACTTTGCCACCAATGACGTACATGTGCCCCGCTTTCCTCACGACCGTTTCAGAGGAAAAAATCCGATGGGATTAAGAGGCGACGCTATCGTACAGTTCGATTATTGTGTCGGTGAAATCCTGAATACACTCGAAAAACTGGGATTAAGAGAAAATACACTCATTATTCTTTCAAGTGACAACGGCCCGGTAGTAGACGACGGATACGATGACAAAGCAGAAGAACTACTCAACGGTCATAGTCCTGCGGGACCGCTACGGGGCAACAAATATAGTGCCTTTGAAGGAGGAACCCGTATTCCTGCCATCGTCAGCTGGCCTGCAGGAGTAAAAAAAGGAATGACTTCAGACTTATTGGTTTCACAAGTGGACTGGCTCGCCTCTCTCGCTTCCCTGACCGGAGCTACGATGCCTAAGAATACCGCACCGGATAGTTACAACTATCTGGGAAGTTGGCTGGGTAAAGAAAAGACAGACCGCCCGTGGGTGATAGAGCAGGCTTCCAATCACACGCTTTCCGTCCGCACCAAAGACTGGAAATACATCGAACCGAATGACGGACCGAAAATGATTCAATGGGGACCGAAGATAGAAACCGGAAACTCTAAAGAACCCCAGCTTTATAAGATGAAAGAAGTGAAAGAGGTAACCAACTATGCAAAGAATATGCCGGAGAAAGTGGCAGAACTGCAAAGTATCCTTCAAAGCGTACGCGAAGGAAAGGACTTAATCGGGAAATAATTCCGGATACGAAACACTGAAACGCTTTCATTTTAATGACAACAACATCATGAATTATCAATCAATCCCCTTAATAGGCAGCGCCCTGCTCCTATCTACCCTATCTGCCAACGGACAGAAAAAAAATACCCAGCCCAATATCCTCTTCATCCTTTGTGACGATATGGGATATGGAGACTTGGGATGCTACGGTCAACCATTTATCCGTACCCCTCATATAGACGCTATGGCCGGTGAAGGAATGCGTTTTACGCAAGCATACGCAGGAAGTCCCGTCAGCGCCCCTTCCAGAGCTTCATTCATGACAGGACAACATTCAGGGCACTGTGAAGTACGAGGTAACAAAGAATACTGGAAAAATGCACCGATCGTGGAATATGGACAGAATAAAGAATACTCAATAGTGGGGCAACACCCTTATGATCCCGACCACGTAATCCTGCCGGAGATAATGAAAGATAACGGCTATACCACAGGTATGTTCGGCAAATGGGCCGGAGGTTACGAAGGCTCCTGTTCCACTCCCGACAAACGGGGGATAGACGAATACTACGGTTATATCTGTCAGTTTCAGGCTCATCTTTATTATCCCAATTTCCTGAACCGTTATAGTAAAGCGTTGGGTGACACCGGAGTGGTACGTGTAGTAATGGATGAAAACATCCAATATCCGATGTATGGTCCCGACTACCTGAAACGTCCGCAATATTCGGCCGACATGATCCACCAGAAAGCATTGGAGTGGCTGGATCAGCAAGACGGCAAACAACCGTTTTTCGGCGTATTGACTTACACCTTACCTCATGCGGAACTCGTTCAGCCGGAAGATTCTATCCTGAATGAATACAAAGCTAAATTCAACCCGGATAAAGAATTTAAGGGAAGCGAAGGCTCACGATACAACGCCATCACGCATACACACGCCCAATTTGCCGGAATGATTACCCGCCTGGACTATTACGTGGGCGAAGTTTTGAAAAAACTGAAAGAAAAAGGACTGGACGAAAACACATTGGTTATTTTCTCCAGTGACAACGGCCCTCACGAGGAAGGCGGAGCTGATCCTACTTTCTTCGGCAGAGACGGAAAACTACGCGGACTGAAACGTCAATGTCATGAAGGAGGAATACGTATTCCATTTATCGCCCGTTGGCCGGGACACATACCTGCAGGTGAAGTAAACGATCACATCTGTGCATTTTATGATTTAATGCCGACGTTCTGCGAAGTTGTTGGTATCAAAGACTACGAAAAGAAATATCGCAATAAGGAAAAAGAAGTCGATTATTTCGATGGGATTTCTTTCGCTCCCACACTGCTGGGTAAAAATAAGCAAAAGAAACATGACTTCCTGTATTGGGAGTTTGATGAAACAGACCAGATTGCCGTACGCATGGATGATTGGAAAATGGTAGTGAAAAAAGGAACACCGTTCCTCTATAATCTAAAAACAGATATTCATGAAGATCATGACATAGCACTCCAACATCCGGATATCGTGGAAAAGATGAAGGCTATCACCTTTGAACAACATACTCCGAATCCTCATTTTTCGGTGACGTTGCCCAAACAGTAAACGCACAGATAAAGAAATAATGAGTAATCAGCAGTTGGAAAGCAAGTTATCATTCATTCCGATGCAGTTTTGAGAAAAATACGGATTTTTGAAACTCCATCCAATAGAATGATTATATTTGCATTTTGATTATAAGGAATAAATTACAAACCACTAATCAGTTAACAATGAAATTCAGCAATGTAAGATTATTAGTAAACGACTTCGCCAAATGCTTTAAATTCTACACCGAACAACTCGGATTGGAACCAGCCTGGGGAGATGAAACCAGCGGCTACGCCAGCTTTAAAGTAGCCGACGGAATAGAAGGCTTAGCCCTTTTTGTATCCGACTGGATGGCACCTTCGGCAGGCAATGCGGATAAGCAGCAACCTGTTGGGATGCGCGAAAAATCAATGATCTCCTTCAGTGTAGATAACGTAGACGAAACCTTTGCCGCTCTAAAAGCAAAAGGCGTGACATTTATGAATGAACCTACAGATATGTCCGATTGGGGTATGCGTACCGTGTACCTGCGCGATCCTGAAGAAAATCTGATAGAACTCTTTACTCCTCTGTCACGGGAGCAATGTAGCCAGGAACTCCTCGAAGAAGATAAGAAATTTCAATAAGAGATATTGCTAACAGAAACGTGCCCATACAAGTGAGCCGGAAAAGACATTCAATAAGCCCCATAGTGACATCACTATGGGGCTTATACGTTCACTTGGCATCCCACTCAATACTGCCTTGTTTTACTCCAATTCAACTACTGATTCGCATAAATCAGTGTCTGAATACTATAGGATTACGATGCCTGATTTTATATCTGTTCCGTCCTTCTATCAGCGAATGGGCGTCATTCCCATCTTCTTTGCCCGTTCCAGCATGAAAGCATGAGCCGCCTCATATTCATTCGGAATCACTCCATCCAAGATTGCATCTTTGATAGCACTCTTCAAGACTCCGACCTCACGACAAGGTTCCAAGCCGAAAATCTCCATAATTTCTTCTCCGCTCACAGGTGGCTGGAAGTTACGGACACGGTCTTTCTCTTCCAAATCCTTCAGTTTCTGTCGAACCAACTGGAAGTTATTTAGGAAACGCTGTTTACGTTCCATATTCTTGGAAGTAATATCCGCTTCGCAAAGCATCATCAAGTCGTCAATGTCATCACCCGCTTCAAAGAGCAGACGGCGTACAGCCGAGTCTGTCACCACGTCATCCGCAATAACGATCGGGCGCATATGCAGGCTGACCAGCTTTTGTACATACTTCATCTTCTCATTCATCGGCAACTTCATCTTGCGGAAGATATGCGGAATCATCTTTTCACCGATAAAGTTATGATTATGGAACGTCCATCCCGCTTTAGGCTCCCAACGTTTCGTGGCAGGTTTGGCAATGTCGTGCAACAAAGCAGCCCAACGCAGCCAAAGGTTATCAGTCTTCTTGCTGATATTATCCAGCACTTCCAACGTATGATAAAAATTATCCTTGTGAGAACGTCCGTTCCGTGTTTCCACACCCTGCAAGGCTGCAAATTCCGGAAAAATCAACGGCAGCAAACCGCTACGCTCCAAATCAATAAATCCTTTTGAGGGGATTGGAGAAAGAATAATTTTATTCAGTTCGTCCGCAATACGTTCACGGGATATAATTTCAATCCGTTCCTTATTCCGGCAAAGCGATTCGAAAGTATCATCGTCAATGTAAAAACCCAATTGCGTAGCAAAACGGATGCAACGCATCATGCGCAAGGGATCATCGCTGAAAGTGATATCCGGGTCGAGGGGAGTGCGGATTGTCTTTTCCTTCATATCCTCCAAACCTCCGAACGGATCTACCAATTCGCCAAAACGTGCTTTATTGAGACATACGGCCAAAGCATTGATCGTGAAATCGCGACGATTCTGATCGTCTTCCAGCGTGCCGTCTTCAACAATAGGTTTACGCGAATCCCGTTGATAAGATTCTTTACGTGCACCAACAAACTCTACTTCCGTGCCTCTATATTTTACTTGTGCTGTTCCGAAATTCTTGAAAACAGAAACATGAGCACCACGTCCCAACTGTTTTCCAAGGGCTTCCGCCATTGCAATTCCACTTCCTACAACTACTACATCTATATCTTTAGAGGGACGCTGCAGAAAAATATCACGAACGTAACCACCTACCACATAACACTCCATACCGAGTGTATCAGCCGTTTCGGCTATCTGTCCGAAGATGGGTTCGCTAAAATGCTGCTTCAATTCCTCTTGAGTCAACTCTATCATTCTTTTTAGTTATAAGTTTTGAGGGGACAAAATTACAAAAATAAGGGATATATTTGTATTTTTGCCGCTAATAAAACCAGTAAATAGAATTTGTGATGAAAAAACTGATTATCCTCTTTTGTGGTACGCTGGCATTAGCTGCCTGCGGAAATGGCCTTGAGAAAAAAGCCAATGAAAAACTGATGGTTGCCAAGGCTGCCTACGAACGTGGCGACTATGAAGAAGCTAAGTTACAAATTGACAGTATCAAGATTCTCTATCCCAAAGCGTTCAAAGCACGTAAAGCGGGACAAGCACTGATGCTCGATGTTGAAACAAAAGCACAACAAAAAACGCTTGCTTACCTGGATAGCGCCTTTCAGGCAAAGACGGAAGAATTCAATGCCATCAAGGACAAATTCAAACTAGAAAAAGATGCCGAATATCAACAAGTCGGCAACTACCTCTGGCCTACACAGACCATTGAAAAGAATATGCACCGTTCGTACCTCCGCTTCCAAGTGAACGAGCAAGGTATAATGAGTATGACTTCCATCTACTGTGGTGCCGGCAATATTCACCATACAAAAGTGAAAGTGATTGCTCCTGACGGCAGTTTTGCAGAAACTCCAAGCTCCAAAGACAGCTACGAGACAACGGACATGAACGAGAAAATAGAAAAAGCTGACTACAAACTAGGGGAAGACGGAAATGTGATCGAATTCCTGAATCTCAATAAAGACAAAAATATCCGTGTGGAATATATAGGCGACCGCACCTATAAGACGACAATGAGTCCAACCGACCGCCAGGCCGCAGCAGGTGTTTACGAATTAGCACAAATCCTCTCGGCCATGGAACAGATTAAAAAAGAACAAGAGGAAGCCAACCTGAAAATCGGATTCATCAATAAGAAGAAAGAACGGAAAGCACAGGAAGAAATTACCGATTAGTAAAAGGAAAGCCATCCACCAGAAAAAGCCATTGGTTAATAATAAAATAGACGGGAATAGTTGTTATTTTTCATAAACGACAACTATTCCCGTCAAATGCATAATGAGACTCTTAATCCTCTGCGTGAGAGAAAGGGCGTCTCCTGGTAGGGAGAAACGGCGTAGTCTGCCATCATCAAACGGCGTAGCCTGATGACCAAAAAAGGCGTGGTCTACACGCCTTTATTTTACCCTTCTATTCAACTGATTATTAGCCTTTTCCTGCTTTGATTTTCCGACCCGTTTTCCGGTCGTCTTCTTTTTACCGACTGCAGGTTTTGTCTTTCCGGCAAAAGGATTGTTACTTTTTTTGATTGGCATAGACAGCACTTATATAGACAGTACTTTTATAATTCCTATTCTCCTTCGTAATACTCACCCAAAAACCAGCGAGCCACAAAATCCCAGTTTTCCCGCAACAACTCCTTTCCGTTCTCAAACGGGAACTGTGCTTCCGGCAACAAATCATGTTCCATTCCATATTTCAGCAGATCGAACGGACACAAACCTTCTTCACAAAACAGCTCGTATGCTTCCTCTTCAGCCAGTTCGGCATTGTAGAGCGGATTACGTTTGTCTGCAAAATATTCGGCTACATCAGGACCGATCAACAACCCTTTCGGATTGGCAAAAACCACAAAGTTACCGAACTCCTTTAAGTCAGGCAACAAAGAATCCTCTTCATCTTCCCACTTCAACGACTGCACAAAGAAAAATTTCAGCGCTTCGTAAGAGTCAAAGTATAAAAGCGGTTCACCTTTGCTCGCTTCAAGGAAACGTTCTACGTTCGTAGGCATCTTTTCTCCCGGCAAAGCTACCGGCAGAGGCATCCGCTTCTTTTGCATCAGCTCCGTTTCCATCAGCCAGTCCGTTGCCAGATAATCGCTGATAGGAGCCAATTCGAACGCAGCATCCAAACGGTTGTAAAGCGTATCCGCAAACTCCAGCAAATCCGCATCCATCGGGTTCTCTATTCCATCAAAATCATCGCCAACCGGAGAATTGATGGCCCACAAAAGGAAAACAACATCTTCACGGTTAATTTCGTCCGGCAAATATTCCTCCGTCAGTGCGTAAAAAGGCAAATAACGTCCGTAGCTTTTCCGGTGCCAATGAATAAACTGACGCCAATTTCCTCCGTCTGCTACGCAATCTTCCAAATACAAGGCACACGTCAAAGCCACTCGCTTCTGGTCTTCCTCCCACTCTCTCCCACCGTATATAAAAGAATCTGCCACCAACGGCAATAGCTGGTTAGCGAAATCCAGATACCATTCATCCGTATCCACTGCTTTTGCACGACCATGAGCGTCCAGCCATGCTTTCATATATATCTTCTGTTGCTTCATACTACAAACGTTTCAAAGCCAGTTTGATAACCTTTTCTACCGGAGCATCCGGCTCCTCCTTCAAGATAGCCAACACCACCTTCTGTGAAGGTGCAGCAGCAAAGCCTAGCATCGTCAATGCAGACACCGCCTCTTCCTGCACTTCCGCATTGGCAGGTTGCAACAACAAACCTGCGGAAGCCCCTCCGGCAGCAGACGTACCCATTGTTTTTATCTTATCTTTCAGGTCGACAATCACGCGTTGCGCAGTCTTCAGCCCGATGCCTTTCACCGTTTTCAACATGTTCGCATTTTCGGTACTGATTACGTTCACCAGTTCGGCAGGCGAGAGAGCCGAAAGAATCATACGAGCCGTGTTCCCCCCGATTCCGGAAACGGAAATCAGCAACAGGAAAATCTCCCTCTCCTGCTTCTCGGCAAATCCGTAGAGCACATAAGCGTCCTCACGAATGGCTTCATATATATACAACTTACAGGTTTTCTTTCCCTGAATGGCCGAATAGGTGTTCAGAGATATATTGGCGGCATAGCCCACCCCGTTACAGTCGATTACTGCGGTTGCCGGACTTAGTTCGGCAAGTTCGCCTCTAATATATTCTATCATAGATGACACAAAAATAGAATAAAAAAGCGGAAATCGGAAATCTGGAGTTATAAAGTCTTACAATTATCAACTATATTGCATTTTATTGGCGGAATTATTGACCTATATTTAAAAAAGATATATATCTTTGTAACAACGATGTGCGACAAGAAGTCGCTCAAGTAATTGTTCAGCATGCTGTCTGAACCTATTGTTCCGTCAATAGTAGCCTAAAGAGGCGTGCTTGACTGGCAACGGTCGGGTGCGGAGCCCTCTTGACAACGACGTTCCCTCCTAAACATCCTAGGTGAAGAATGGCCAGGCTGACCGATATGAGTAACGTAGGTGAATCGCTGCACCATCGTAACAAAGAAATGGCTCACGGATGTTAATGAGCCATGCCAAAAGGTACGCAGTCAGGATAGTCCGCTGTTGTTTCGGGCTACACGGATGTTGCACTGCCGGTGGAGAGGCGGACTCTAAGTCGGTCGTTAGTTACTTGTGCGGAACTTGGTAAGCCCGTACTTTTCCCATCAGCTAACTGTGGATGGGTAAGCTAATCGTAAGAGCAGCCGAACGGGGTGCGGGTAAAGGATTGTGGAGAAAGTGAATGCCACGGTGTAATGCTGTGGATAGGGGTTTCAACGTCACCCCACGCGAAAGCGGGCAGACTTCCACAGGGTAATTCTTTGCGAAACGAATGGTAGAACTTAAAGAATGAAGAAACAGCAAAGGAGCGAGGCGCAAGCCAAGTGTGCATCTTCAGCCAAGTGCAGAACATCGTGGAAGGGAATCAACTTCGCACAATGCGAACGCAAGGTAAGGAAGCTACAAGTCAGAATAGCAAAGGCTCTGAAAGAAGGAAGATATAATAAGGTGAAAGCCTTGCAACATCTTCTCGTCACTTCCTTCGAAGCCAAGGTATTAGCGGTAAGGAAAGTGACGTCCAATAAAGGAAAACGTACGGCAGGAGTAGACCATGTACTATGGGACACCGATGCCAGGAAGATAAACGCAGTGTGTTCTTTGAAACGGAGAGGGTACAGAGTCCTCCCACTGAAGAGGGTCAACATACCAAAGAAAAACGGCAAGATGAGACCGCTGGGGATTCCGACCATGAAAGACAGAGCCATGCAGGCTCTCTACCTGATGGCTTTGGAACCTATCACGGAGACAACGGCGGACGCCAATTCTTATGGATTTAGAAAGTTCAGAAGTACGGCTGACGCCATTGACGCCCTACACAGATGGTTAAGCAGGGAGTGTTCTCCCAAATGGATATTGGAGGGAGACATCAAGGGATGCTTCGACCACATCAGCCACCAATGGCTTCTCGATAACGTACGAATCGACAAGCATATCCTAGAGAAATGGCTGAAAAGTGGAGTGTGTTCAACAAACTGCTGCAACCCACTATGGAGGGTACTCCGCAAGGCGGCATCATCTCACCGACACTCGCCAACACAACGCTTGACGGCATGGAAAGGATGCTGAAAGAGAGGTACAAGGTGAGATATATCAATGGCAGGTTCTATCAGCCGAAAGTGAATTGCGTGCGGTATGCCGATGACTTTATCGTCACAGCAGACAAGCGGGAGACACTGGAAGAGATAAGATGCATGTTGAGTGAGTTTCTTGGGAAACGTGGACTCACGCTGTCAGAGGAAAAGACACTGATAACACACATCAGCGAAGGCTTTGACTTTTTGGGGTTCAATGTCCGGAAGTACAACGGTACATTGTTAATCAAACCATCCCCTAAGAGTCAGAAACGGTTCACAGGGAAGTTGCACGAGGTCGTGTTAAAGAAGAACAAGACTGTAGCGCAGCAGAAGCTGATAGAAGAACTCAACCCTATATTGAGGGGATGGGGTAACTACTACAGCGGTGTGGTATCAAAAACTACGTTTTGTAAGATAGACCATATATTAACCAATCAGTTGAAACGCTGGTCTTATCGCAGACATAAGAACAAGTCCGGAAAATGGATAAAGGACAAATACTTTATCAAGGTCGGAAATCGGGACTGGATTTTTGGCTTCAAGTACAAAGATTCCGAGAAAGAAGCTATCTTTGCACTTAGGAAGTTGGCAGACATACCGATTAGAAGACATGTGAAAGTGAAGTCTCAAGCCAATCCTTATGACCCGACTTGGGATGCCTACTTCTTCAAGCGGAAACTAAAAGGCAACCGCTTGCGTACGGCCCGAAAGGGAACTTTATCGGAAATTCACCCATCATCAGAAGGGGATGAGCCGATTTAGGTTTATGAGAACTAAATTTTGAATTATCCGAGCTGTATGCGGGGAAACTCGCACGTACAGTTCTTAATGGGGAAAGCGGCGGTAACGCCGCTGACCTACATAACCAAACAAACCACTACTATTATATACATGAAAAACATATTGATAATAAAAATATTGCCTCGTATATTAGTCCTCTCATTCAGCCTGCTATGGAACGTGTTTACTACTCAAGCCACTCATTCATACAAGGTAGCTCTCGTGCATTCTTACGAAAGAAACTACCATGATGCCCAACGATACCGTCAAACGCTGGAAAAAGAACTAGCTGCCAACAATATCAAATTCGAGATTAGGGAGTATTTTTTGGATTGTGAAGAATTCGACTATTATCTGGAGCTATCACGCGCATCCTACTTCATTGATGAATTTACCAAATGGGGAGCCGAAATAGTTGCCGTGTTCAATAATCAGGCTACCTATTCACTCCTGAAATGTGATAATCCCAAGCTGAAACGCATTCCCGTCGTTTTCAGCGGCCTGTATTGTCCGGACAAGGAATTAATCCGCCAATACCCCAACGCAACCGGCTATGTAGACATTCCCGACTATACCCGAACTATCCGGATGATAGAGCAACTGATGGGAAAATCAAGAGTGATACTGATGAGCGGTATCGGTATTATGAATAATGAAATCTGGTCCAACCTGAACGAACAATGCCGCAAGGCTCATATAATGGCCTACGAGGGAGACGTATTGGAACATATACTAACACACCGTATTATACAGGAAGGGGTTTTCAACCAAGACATGAATACCATCGATAACGAACGCATCGACACCACCGTCGTGATGCGGCTGATGTCCGAGACATTACCTCTTCGTACCATCCAGTTAACGGCACGAGGCACTCATACATATTTCATGCAGACAGCACGCACCTTCTCCTCTCTGGATGCCGCCGATTTTTTCACCAATCCCTCCTTTGCCACCATTAACGATGGATTCGGATCAAAGGATAATATGCTGGGAGGTTACTTTACTCCTCTCGAGACCCAGCTAAAAGACATGGCAAACGGCATTGCCCAACGTCTTCGGGGAGAAATGCCCCGACAACAAATGACACAGTCCCGCAAAGAATATGTACTAAACTGGAAAGTGATGCAACGCTACGGCATTTCAACGAAGAATCTCCCGTCCGAATATCATTTGATGTATATTCCTTTCACCGTGCGCTATCGCTATTACATCCTCTTTAGCTCGGTTTCAGGAAGCCTCCTTGTTTTGCTCCTCATCGCCTACCTGACGCACAGTCTGACGCGTGAACGCAAGCGGAAGAAAGACGCATTGCTTCACTTGCTCTATGAACACGAAACTCTGAAACTTGCCATTGAAGGAGGTACAACCTATGCATGGAGAAAAGAAAAAGACGGACTTAGTTTCGATTCTCACTTCTATAAATTAATAAGCTATCCACGCAAATTCATTACATTAGAACAAATACTTACTTTCCTGCACCCCGAAGATTCCGAATCTTTTCGAAAAAACTTCCTGAAAGGAGATAAACACATCAACTACAAAGGACAATATCGCTGCAACTTCAGCGGAGAATATCAATGGTGGGAATTTCGCTACAGTTTCGTTTTCAATGACGGACAAGCTTCCGTTGTAACCGGTCTGTTGCAAAATATACAAGAAATAAAAGATCGGGAAGCCGAACTGATAGAAGCCCGTCATCTTGCCGAATGCGCCGAACTGCGACAGTCGTTCCTTAACAATATGAGTCACGAAATACGCACTCCACTCAATGCTATTGTCGGCTTCTCCAACATACTGATCAGCGACCCCGACCTCACAGAAGAAGACAGGCAAGAATTCGTTGACATCATTAACACGAACAACGCTCTGCTTCTCAACCTGATTAGCGACATCCTAGAGTTGTCCCGCATCGACTCCGGAACCGTCTCTTTCACAGTGTGTGAAGAAGACTTACGCACACTACTCTACTCCTATTATCAGGCTTTCAGTATGCAGATAAAACCAGGTCTTGAGTTCCTGCAAGACTTTCCAGACAAAGATGTCATTGTACACGTAGATTCGATGCGCCTGCAACAAATAATCAACAATTTCCTGACTAATGCCAATAAATTCACCGACACAGGATATATAAAATTGGGATATCGCCTCTCTACCGACGAGAAAACGGTACGCATCTTCGTAGAAGACACCGGAAAAGGAATATCTCCCAACGAACAAGAAATCATTTTCGACCGTTTCTACAAACACGATGAATTTGCCCAGGGAACCGGTCTGGGACTCTCTATCTGTCGCAGTATCATAGACCGGATGCAGGGCAGGCTCGAAGTGGAATCAGAAGAAGGAAAGGGAAGCCGCTTCATGGTGGTCCTCCCATTAGAATAAATCAACCCTTACCCGACTATTTGAAGAATATAATATGCTAAAGTATTAAATCAAATAATATTATGCCAACTTACAAAAGATTCATACTGGCCGCAGTCACTCTATTCATCACCATCAATCTAGAAGCGCAAATAACCACCTCCAGCATTAGCGGCAGAATGACAGACATGAATAAAAAACCGATCATCGGCGCTACCATTCTGGCCATACACGAACTGTCGGGCACCCGCTACGGCACCGTCACCAATATTGACGGACGATACACCCTTCAAGGAATGAGGGCAGGCGGCCCTTACAAGATACTAGTTTCCTACATCGGCATGAAACCCAGCGAAACCAAAGGTATCATGCTCCAACTGGGTGAAACATTCCGCCACAACGTAAAACTGGCGGAACTCTCCGAGCAACTGAATGAAGTCGTCATTACAGGAAAAGCCGGTGTGGACGCCACCAAAACCGGTGCGGCAATGAATATATCCTCTACCGAAATAAACCGTATGCCGTCTATCAGCCACAGTATCGCCGACGTCACTCGACTAAACCCTCAAGTACGCGTGGCAAACACAGGAGCCATGTACTTCGCAGGTGTGAACAACCGTTATAACAGTTTCCAGATTGACGGCGCCATGAACAACGACGCATACGGCCTAACCGCCAACGGCTCCAATGGCGGACAGGCAGGCACACAACCGGTATCTATGGAAACCATCGAACAGATTCAAGTAAATACAGCTCCGTTCGACGTCCGCCAGTCGGGCTTTACGGGTGGAGCAATCAACGCCATAACCAAATCGGGCACGAATGAATTTCACGGAACGATCTACGGATTCGGAAACAACCAGCATCTTATCGGCAGCAAATATCGCATGATAAACGGAAAAAACAGCGAAAAATACAGAGACCAAAGTGAATATCAGGCCGGTGTAACCCTTGGCGGACCGATGATCAAAAACAAACTCTTCTTCTTTGCCAACTACGAAAAAGCGAATAAAACCTACCAGAATCCTTATGCCATCAACAGTTTCGCTTCTCTGATCGATGCCGCCACAGCCAACAATATCTTGGATAAATTGCGTGAAATGGCCATACAACAAGAAGTTACCTACAACGGAGAACTGAATTCGACGGATGTTTATGCTAAATCCGACAAAGCAGGTTTGAAGTTGAACTGGAACATCAACGACAAGCACAAAGCCTCTATCCGCTGGAGTCTCGTCTCCGCCCGACAGATGAACAGCGCAAGTTCTGCCGCAGTGCTCAACTCCTCTGATTTCAGCTATGATTTTGTATCGAAGACAAATTCTTTCACTGCCGAATTACAAAGCCGCTTCTCGGACCAATGGAGCAACGAATTCCGTATTTCCTACGTGCGTGTACGCGACGAACGTCAGCCGGGCGCACCTTTCCCGATGATTGAAATAGGGAATGTAGGCAATGGCACGCTGCATTTAGGCAACGACCGCTCTTCTATGGAGAACAGCCTGAATCAGGACATTTGGTCGTTCACCGACAACCTGACCTGGTATACCGGCAGACACGCTTTCACTTTCGGAACGCACAACGAGTTTTATAAATTCTCCAACCTGTTTATACAGGACGCGTACGGGAGCTACTTCTTCAGCAGCCCGGACGACTTTTATGCCGGTAAAATCAAGCAATACCGCTTTGCGCAAGCCAATGTAGACGTGACCGGCACTCCTCGTTGGGCCGCCGCTTTCGGTGCCGGACAGCTCGGATTTTACGCACAAGACAATTTTAATGTAACCGGCCATTTAGACTTGACACTGGGAGTCCGCATGGACATTCCCCTCTTCTTCGACACACCCGCCGAGAATGTTTCGTTCAACGAATTCGCAGCATCCAAAGGATGGCACTACAAGACAAACTCCAGGTTAAGCAGTGCTCCGATGTTCTCCCCTCGCTTCGGTTTCCGATGGAACATGGACGGGGCGGGCAAATACATTCTCCGTGGCGGAGCAGGTGTTTTCACAGGACGTATTCCTTTCGTCTGGTTGAGCAATAATTTTTCGGGCACCGGAATCCAGCTTTCTTCCTATATCGCGAGCACAAGCAGCAGCAATCCGGATGCCACCAAAGACCTGTCTTTCATCCTCAACCTGTCGAAGCAGACGCAGAATGTGGAAAAACTGACAGCCAGCGGTTCGCAGACCATCAACATTTTCGATAAAGACTTCAAATTTACTCAAAACCTGCGTCTCAATCTGGGTTTTGACTTCACGCTGGGTGGCATCAACTGGACAGCAGAAGCGATTTTCTCCAAATCATTGAACGACATTTTATATCAGAATCCGATAGTAGACCTGACCGGAAAGACCTTGGGAGAAACCTTTCCAAGCCTGCAATTCGACCAACGCCCCATGTTGAGCAAAATTGAAGGAGCAAATACATATAGCGGTGTCTATGTTCTGACCAACACCAACAAAGGATACACCTACAATTTATCCCTCCAGGGAATGAAGAAATTCGACTTCGGCCTGGACGTAACAGCCTCCTACGCATATACAAAATCGAAAGCACAAAATGACTGTACCGGGTCAGTCGCCCAAACCAACTGGCAATACAACTATACCACCGGCAATCCGAATGACCCGGAACTGGCCAATTCAATCTTCAATGTCCCTCACAACATCCGCGTAGCGGCTTTCTACACGAAAAAGTGGAAAACAAACCACTCCACTGTTATCGGACTGATCTACAATGGCAGCAGCGGTATACCTTACTCTGTCTACTACTACGGCGACCTGAACGGTGACAGCGGCTACAACGACCTGATGTATATCCCAACTGACGCCGAAGCGGACCAGATGAACTTCACCGCCACCTCCGGATATACTGCCGAAGAGCAGAAAACCAATTTCAAGGCTTGGCTGGCAAATGAGGACTACTTGAAGAACCACCGGGGAGAATACTGCCAACGCAACGGCGCCAACGAAAAGTTCGAGCATCACTTCGACCTGCATTTATCACACACCATCAGTTTCGTGACGAGCAAACGTACGTACGGACTGGAATTTTCACTGGATATTGTCAATATAGGCAATATGCTGAATAAAAAATGGGGGCGCACGTATGAATCCGGCGGAACTTACACCCCCGTCACCTATAAAGGCGAAGGCAACTTCCAATTTCTGCACGATGCTGACTACACAATGCATTCTTATAGCGATTATTATTCGCGTTGGCGAGGCCAGGCAGGTGTCAGATTTACCTTCTAATTATATATAATGTGGTGAAAAAAATAAAAAATAATGTAGGCTCCAAACAATTATTACTAGTGTTTTGTTTACTTTTGTGGCAGAAATAAAGAAAAATGTTCATATAAAACCAAGAAAAGAATGAAAAAAGTAAGAGCCGCCATCGTTGGTTATGGCAACATTGGACACTACGTACTCGAAGCACTTCAGGCAGCACCTGATTTTGAAATAGCCGGAGTCGTTCGTCGTGCAGGAGCAGAGAACAAACCGGAAGAGTTGACAAACTACGCAGTCGTGAAGGACATAAAAGAGCTGGGAGATGTAGACGTAGCTATTCTTTGCACACCGACCCGCAGCGTTGAGAAATATGCAAAAGAATACCTGGCAATGGGGATTAATACGGTAGACAGTTTCGATATCCACACCGGTATCGTTGACCTGCGCCGTACCTTGAATGCTACCGCCAAAGAACATAAAGCCGTATCGATCATCTCTGCCGGATGGGATCCGGGAAGCGATTCCATCGTACGCACCATGCTGGAAGCAATTGCTCCGAAAGGCATCACCTACACCAACTTCGGTCCCGGTATGAGCATGGGACACACAGTAGCCGTAAAAGCGATTGACGGAGTGAAAGCTGCCCTTTCCATGACCATTCCGACCGGCACGGGAATCCACCGCCGCATGGTATACATCGAACTGAAAGACGGATATAAATTCGAAGAAGTAGCCGCTGCCATCAAAGCAGATCCTTACTTCGTGAACGATGAAACACACGTAAAACTCGTTCCGAGTGTAGACGCCCTGCTAGACATGGGTCATGGTGTAAATCTGACTCGCAAAGGTGTATCCGGCAAAACACAGAACCAGTTGTTCGAATTTAATATGCGTATCAACAACCCCGCACTGACCGCACAAGTACTGGTATGCGTGGCACGCGCTTCCATGAAGCAACAACCGGGCTGCTACACAATGGTAGAAGTTCCCGTTATCGACCTTCTCCCCGGTGACCGCGAAGAATGGATCGGACATTTGGTATAATATATTTTATATATAAAACAAAATTAAAATAGAGAAAGGTGATACACCTTTCTCTATTTTTTTTATCTTTGTGAGCATACTACAAAAACACAATTATGAGAAAACTATTTATTCTCTGCGCATTTCTGTTACAATTTCTGTCGCCTGTCCACTCGCAACAAGCCACAACAGCCACCATAGAGCCCAATCTAAAGTACGGAAAACCTTCCAAAGAAGAACTATCTCTCACCTCCTATGCCCCCGACACCACCGCTACGGCTATTTATCTTTTCCATCAGGGACAAAGTGACTTCGTCTACCACGACGGTTTTCAACTGACTACCGAGCATTGGGTACGCATCAAAATCCTGAAACCGCAAGGAGTGTCATACGCCGACGTATCCGTTCCCTACTACTCTCCCACCGATAGGGACGAAGGGCAGGAAAGAGCCAGCGACATAGAAGGCTGCTCCTACAATATGGAAAACGGGAAATGTATAAAAACGTCCATGAAGCGGGAGTCCATCTCTTTCGAGCGGATCAACAACCTGTATAAAATGCTGAAATTCTCTCTGCCTGCTGTCAAAGAAGGCACTGTCATCGAATATCACTACAAACTCTACTCCGACTATTTTTCACACATCGACAACTGGATGATGCAGGAAGAACTCCCAATGCTCTACAACCAGTATAAGATCACCATCCCGCATGTGTTCATCTATAACATCGAATTGCGGGGAAAGGACTACATACAAGTGAAACAAAGAGACTCCTCCATCCATGCCACGGAACGTGAGGGATCCAGTGCAGGCGGAGTCAGCAAAGACTTCATCGTTTCGGCACAGGAAACCACCTTTACCTCACGCAACCTTCCGGCTATCCGTCAGGACGAACCCTACTGCTGGTGTCCGGAAGACTACAAGGTGCAAGTGAGTTTCGACCTGCAAGGCACACAATTCACCCCCAACGAATACAAGCCATACAGCCAGAAATGGGAAGATGTAGACAACCAACTGTTGAAACCGGAAAATACACAGTTCGGCAAATACCTCTCCTTCACCAACCCGTTTCGCCCGGAAACTAAACAGGCATATAACAGCGAAATGAGTTTCGAAGAGAAAGTCATCTGCGCCTTCCAGGTACTCAAAAAGAAAATGGCATGGAACGGACGCTATCAGCTCTACAGCAAGGAACTCGAAAAGGTGATTCCCAAAGGAAACGGCAGCAACGCCGACCTGAATTTCATCCTTATCAGCATTCTGAAAGACTTCGGGCTGGAAGCCTATCCGGTAGTTTTGAGCCGGCGTTCGTCGGGCATGCTGCCTTACAACTTCCCTTCCCTGCAAAAACTGAATACGTTCATTGTCGCCGTCTACGACATAAACAAACAGAAATACGTCTTTTTAGACGGCTCCATGGACGTGCCCACTCTCAATATACTTCCACTCGAACTGTCTGTAAACAAAGCGCGTATCCTCTCCCCGAAAGTGAAAGAAGAAAAGAAATGGGTGAACGTAATGGCTCTTGCCGACAACAAAAGTTTTATGAAGATTGAGGCCCGCATGGAAGGAAACCAAGTGAAAGGACATCGCAGCACCATTCTCTACGGACAGGAAGCCGTAGAATATCAGACAAACGAGAAGCACAAACAAGACAGTATCGTTTCGGCCCCCGAAAGCAATGCTAGCCAGAAAAACAAACTCACCGTCACCAACCTGAAAGTGAAAAAGCAGGAAAATGACTGGGCACTGATAGAAGAAGAATTCGACTTCGTCCTGCAAACCGACCAGACGGACAGCCACCTCTATATTAACCCGATGCTCTTTCCGCAACTAAAAAGCAATCCTTTTATCCAGACGGAACGAGTGCTCCCCATTGAATTTCCTTATCCGTACAAGTTTACAATGCTGACTACACTGACTCTCCCCGAAGGATACGAAGTGGAAGAAACGCCCCAACCACAAGTCATCCGGACACAAGGAGACGGCTTGCAGTGCAAATATATGATTCAGAGACAGGGAAATACAATCTCACTTAATTATATTTTCCACCTGAAAGAACCTATATTCCTCACCGAACAATACAAACAACTGCAGGAACTATGGACCAAAGTGATCGAGAAAAACAACGCACTCATCGTGCTCAAGAAAATATAAACTTTACCTATTTATAAAATGATTCGTTCCAGCCACCCCATCCTGAAACAAAAGATATGCCGGGCATTCGGTCTGTCCTGTGCCATTCTTTACCTAAGTCTGCACATACAGCCGGCATGTGCACAGGACATTCTCAAGGATGCCAATTCCATCATCGTGGAAGCACGCACAGAGGTTCTCTGCAAATCCATGACTCAATCCATAGAAAAAGAAAGCCTGACAATCACCGTCCTCAACCGCAAAGGATTGGAGGCAGCCCGTTTCTTCTGCGGATGTGACATGTTCCGTTCTTTGCAGAAATTCTCCGGAGAAATCCTCAATGCCACCGGACAAAGTGTACGTAAGATAAAGAAATCCGAACTACAGAAAAGTGAATACAGCTCTTCGCTTACCACGGACGATTATTTTTATTATTACGAATGTAATTATCCTTCTTTCCCTTTCACAGTGAAATACGAATGGGAAATAAAATGCAACAACGGACTGATCGGTTATCTCCCTTTTGTCCCACAGGCAGAATTTAACCAGGGAGTGGAGAAAGCGACTTACCGGATCGAGCTGCCCGCAGGACAAGGATGCAGATACCGCGAACTGAACACGCAGGGAAAAGGAATCGAAGTGAAGGAGTCCACCGGAGCCGACGGGCAGCAAGTGATCGAAGCCACCGCTTCCAAGCTCTCTCCCATCATCAAAGAACCTTTCGGTCCGGATTTCGCCGAGCTATTTCCACGTGTCTACTTTGCTCCCTCCGCTTTCAAGTACGACAAGTCGGAAGGCGATATGAGCAGCTGGCAAAAGTACGGAGAATGGCAATACCAACTGCTCGACGGACGCGACCTGCTCACCGAACCTTTCCGCGCCAAGCTGCACGAACTGACAGCCAGCTGCACTACCGACCGGGACAAGGTGAAAGCAATCTACGATTATCTGGCCAAAACCACCCGTTACGTGAGCATCCAACTAGGCATCGGAGGTTTACAGCCCATTGCCGCCGCCGATGTTTGTCGCACGGGATTCGGCGACTGTAAAGGATTGTCCAATTACACCCGCGCCATGCTGAAAGAGTTGGGAATTGCTTCCACTTATACAGTCATCAGCACCACCAACGAGCGTTTGCTACCAGACTTCTCCAGTGCCAACCAGATGAATCACGTCATCCTGCAAGTTCCGCTTCCCCAAGATACGCTCTGGCTGGAATGTACAAATCCATCGCTTCCCTTCGGCTATGTCCACCAAGACATTGCGGGACACGACGCCTTACTCATCAAACCGACCGGCGGCCAGATGTATCGCCTGCCCACCTATCCCGACTCGCTGAACACGCAGCACATCGTTGCCAACATCACCCTCTCCCCCACAGCCGAGGCACGGATAGAGGTGAACGAAATCTCCCGGATTTTCCAATATGAGAATGAAGCAGGCATCGTCTATCTGGAGCCCAACAAACAAAAAGACCGCATCCGTTCAAGCATCAACTTATCCCAAGCCAATATTCAGAACCTGCAAATCAGCGAGTGCAAGGAGGCCAATCCGTCTATCACCTTCGACTACACTGCCACCAGCAATCAATACGGGCATAAAACGGGCAACCGTCTGTTTATCCCCACCAATGTGTTCCGAAAAGAATTCAGTGTTCCTCCTGTGACGAAGCGCGCCTATCCCATTTACATCAACTACGGATACACAGATGCCGACAGCATCCGCATCCAACTGCCGGAAGGATATGTAATCGAAGGACTTCCGAAACCGCTTGACGTGAAAAGCAAGTTCGGCAGTTTCCATTCCGATATTCAGGTGAAAGATAAGGAAATCTACATCACTCACCGATTGTTTATGTGCAAAGGGGTTTACAGTCCGGATGAATATGCGGCATTCATTGATTTCCGCAAGCAAGTGGCAGGACAATATGGAGGAAAAATCATTTTAAAAAAAGAATAAGGAGGGAAACGCTTTACGGAAAATAAAGTATCTTTGCGACTCAACATTTTTTGTGACTTAACCATTCAAAAAAAGGAACATTGAAGAACAAACGATACAATAATATAGAAGAATGGGCAAATACCCTTAGTCACGGAGCAGGTATCCTGCTTGGAATCGTGGCCGGATATTTCCTATTGGAAAAGGCTTCCGAGAATATGGAACCGCAGTGGGCAGTTGCTTGTGTATCCGTCTATCTGGCGGGGATGCTTTCCTCTTATATCAGTTCTACGTGGTATCACGGCAGCCGTCCGGGAAAACTGAAAGAGTTGCTCCGCAAATTCGATCATGGAGCTATCTACCTGCACATCGCGGGCACCTACACTCCTTTCACGCTACTTGTCCTGCGGCATGCCGGAGGATGGGGATGGGGAATCTTCGCTTTCGTCTGGCTGTCGGCTATTGCCGGTTTCATTCTTAGCTTCAAAAAGCTGAAAGAACACAGCAACCTCGAAACGGCCTGTTATGTGGGTATGGGTGCGTGCATATTAGTGGCCATGAAACCTTTGCTGGATCATCTGGGAGAACTGGGAGCCACTACTGCTTTCTGGTGGCTGATCGGCGGTGGAGTCTCATACATCGTGGGAGCTGTCTTTTATTCATTGCGCAAACCGTATATGCATGCCACTTTCCATTTATTTTGCCTGGGAGGCAGCATCGGACATATCATTGCAATCTGGCTGATTCTGTAAGGAATGGTAGGGACAAAAAAAAGGCTATCTATCCCAGACAGCCAATCTTTGTTAACCTTAAATCTAATACTATGAAAAACACAGTACAAAGATACGGACTTTTCGGTCATCTCCAAATTTTCAGGCCAAAGCAGCCCAACTTATAACACGGTTTAATAAAAAGCAGAGGTTCGTTAACGTTTAACGCAACAAAGTTAAAAATTAACGAATCGTTTATTAACTATTTAAACAATCAGATCACCTGAATTTAAAACGAACAAACAAACAGATTCACAAATTCGTTATATAGAAAAGAGGAACTTAAAACGAAAACGATTTAGAACGCAAATTTATGGATTGGGAAAATCACCTGATAAAACACCTGCAATGGTCGGACTCCATCATCAACCGGGAGGCAAAAGAACACGTAGCCCGTGAAATTGCCGCCACGGCAAAAGACGGGGATGTGATAGGAGCCGGCTCCGGCTCTACAGTCTACCTGACTCTGTTCGAACTCTCACGACGAATTCGTGAAGAGCACTTGCATATCGAAGTGATTCCCGCCTCACAAGAAATCTCGATGACCTGCATACAGCTAGGCATCCCCCAAACTACCCTCTGGAACAAACGCCCCGACTGGACATTCGACGGAGCGGACGAAGTAGATCCGCAACAGAACTTGATTAAGGGACGTGGCGGAGCGATGTTCAAAGAGAAACTACTGATTAAAAGCAGCCGCAAAACGTTCATCATCATCGACCCCAGCAAGCGTGTGAATCAGTTGGGAAGCAAATTTCCCATCCCTGTAGAGGTCTTTCCGGAATCACTGACTTATGTAGAGCATGAGTTGCAGCGACTGGGTGCCTCGGAGATTGTTCTTCGTCCCGCTCGTGGCAAAGACGGACCTATCTTTACAGAAAACGGCAACTTTATCCTCGACACCCGTTTCAACTACATTGACTCTTCGCTCGAAGAACAACTGAAGGCAATCACCGGTGTTATAGAGAGCGGACTTTTCATAGGTTATGACATCAAAGTGATCGTGGCGGAATAAAATAACACAAGCTGAAAATCCTATTTTGTAGAGACGTAAATTTGATTTGTTCTAATGCAAATTAAATAGTATGGCTTTACCTTTATTTTAGTTAGTAGAACTAGGTTATCTGACACCCGGGTCTCAGACATAGTGCCTGTTGCACAACTCAATCATCGTATCAATTATCTCAAAAT